>JAIYDH010000290.1 GCA_027487585.1 Rubrivivax sp. | reverse complement strand
GCGCGGATCAGCGCGCGTGCCTTGTGCTCGGTTTCGCGCCATTCCATCTCGGGCACCGAGTCGGCCACCACGCCGGCCGCGGCCTGCACGTACAGCGTGTTGTCCTTGACGATGCCGGTGCGGATGGCGATGGCCAGGTCCATGTCGCCGGCGAAGCTGACGTAGCCGCAGGCACCACCATAGATGCCGCGCTGCACCGGCTCGAGCTCGTCGATGATCTCCATCGCCCGCACCTTGGGCGCGCCACTCAGCGTGCCGGCCGGGAAGGTGGCGCGCAGCACGTCGAGCTGCCCCACGCCAGGCTTGAGGATGCCCTCGACATTGCTGACGATGTGCATCACGTGCGAGTAGCGCTCCACCTCGAAAGCCTCGGTCACCTTGACGCTGCCGGTGCGCGCGATGCGGCCGATGTCGTTGCGCGCCAGGTCGATGAGCATCAGGTGCTCGGCGCGCTCCTTCTCGTCGGCGCGCAGCTCGGCTTCCAGGCGCGCGTCGTCCTGCGGCGTGGCGCCGCGCGGGCGCGTGCCGGCCAGCGGGCGGATCGTCACCTTGCGGCCGCCATCGGGCAGCTCGGCAGACGCGGGCACGCGCTCCTCGCGCACCAGGATCTCGGGGCTGGCGCCGACGATGTGGAAGTCGCCCATGTCGTAGTAGTACATGTAGGGCGAGGGATTCAGCGAGCGCAGCGCGCGGTACAGCGACAGCGGGCTCTCGGTGTAGCGCTTCTTCAGCCGCTGGCCGATGACGACCTGCATGCAGTCGCCGGCGGCGATGTACTCCTTGGCGCGCTCCACCGCCTGCATCAGCTGCGCCTGCGAGGTCTCGCGCTCCACCGCGTACGAGGTGCCGCGCTTCACCGCCGGCACGGTGACGCTGTAGCGCAGCCGGTCGGCCAGCTCGCCGAGGCGGCGCTTGGCGCGGTGGTAGGCCTCGGGGCGGCCAGGGTCGGCCCAGACGATCAGGTACAGGCGGCCCGAGAGGTTGTCGATGACCGCCACCTCCTCGGTGAGCAGCAGCTGCAGGTCGGGCGTGCCGATGCCGCCGGTCTTCTGCGCCTTCGCCAGCTTGGGCTCGATGTGGCGCACGGTGTCGTAGCCGAAGTAGCCCGCGAGGCCGCCGCAGAAGCGCGGCAGCCCGGCGGCGATGGCGGGCTTCAGCCGCTCCTGCCAGGTCTCGACGAAGGCCAGCGGGTTGCCCTCGACACGCTCGACGACGACGCCGTCGGTCACGACCTCGCTCACGTGCCCGGTGGCGCGCAGCAGCGTGCGCGCCGGCAGGCCGATGAAGCTGTAGCGGCCAAAGCGCTCGCCGCCGACCACGCTTTCAAGCAGGAAGCTGTGGCGCTGGCCGCCGGCCAGCTTGAGGTACAGCGACAGCGGCGTCTCGAGGTCGGCCAGCGCTTCGTTGATGAGCGGGATGCGGTTGTAGCCCTCGCGGGCGAGCGATTGGAATTCCAGTTCGGTGATCACGGTGGCAGTCTCTTGCGTAGCGGTGCGGGGCGCGGTGGGCGGCCTCGCGAGCAGCCGCGCTGCACGCGCGGCCGGTGGCGGTCAGGCTCGGTTCGAGCGACGCCAGGGCCAGGCTCCCCGGCTGCAGCAGCCGGGCCGCGAGCCTGCAGACAGGCTCGGCAGACAGTGGGGGGCGATCGGCAAGGAACTCACGCAGGCAGTCTAGCAGCCGGGCAAAGCCTGTCTTGGCGGGCGGGCGCGACCGCATCACACTCTTGCTCTCCGATCGACTGTGAGCGCCACGCGAATCATGATCCGCCGTCTAGCCCTCTTCACCTTGGCCGCGCTGGCCCCGCTTCTGAGCAGCCTGCCGCAGACGGCGTGGGCACAAGCCGCCGCGCCCGCCGTCGAGCTCGCGGGCGTCAAGTTCCCGCCCACGGTGACCCTGGCCGGCGGCACCTTGCAGCTCAACGGGGCGGGCATCCGCACCCGGTTTGTCGTCAGGGTCTACACGGCCGGGCTGTACCTGCAGGGCAAGGCCAGCACGGCCGAGCAGGTACTGGCCGCGCCAGGCCCCAAGCGCCTACAGGTGCACATGCTGCGCGAGATCGACGCGAACGAGCTCGGCCGGCTGTTCACGCGCGGCATGCAGGACAACGCGCCGCCCGGGCAGTTCAGCAAGTTCGTGCCGGGCACGCTGGCCCTGGCCGAGCTGTTTGCCGCGCGCAAACGGCTGCGCGTGGGCGACCACTTCTCGATCGACTTCGTGCCCGGCACCGGCACGCGCGTGCTCGTCAACGGCAAGCCCGAGAGCGATCTGATCACGGAGCCGGAGTTCTTCAACGGGCTCTTGCGCATCTGGCTCGGCAACAAGCCGGCCGACGAAGCACTGAAGGACGCGCTGCTGGGCAAGGCGGCGCCGGCACCCGTCACCGGCCAGAACTAGAGCAGGCGCGGCCGCTGCCTCGGCCGCCGGGCTGGCTGGGTGTAGGTGCTCACCCAGTCGCGGAACTCGCGTGTCCACTGCCGCCCGTTCGCCGGCTTCAGCACCCAGTGGTTCTCGTCCGGGAACCACAGCAGCCGCGCCGGCACGCCACGCGCCTTGAGCGTGTGGAAGTAGGCCAGGCCGTTGGCGTCGGGCACGCGGTAGTCGCGCGCGCCATGGATCACCAGCGTCGGTGTGGCCATCTGCGCAGCATAGGCGTGCGGGCTCTGCGCCAGCACCCGCGGCATGTCGTTCCAGTACTCGGCCGCCAGGTCCTTGGGCCGCACCGGCCAGCTGTCGGCGCTGAAGGTGCTGATGCGGTCGAAGACGCCGGCATGGCACACGTAGGCCCGGTAGCGCCCCTCGGGCCAGGCCGGCACGTGCCCGTTCATCCACGCCACGAGGAAGCCGCCGTAGCTGCCGCCGGTGGCGACGATGCGGTCGCGGTCGACCCAGGGTTGCGCGCAAAGCCAGTCGGTGGCGGCCTCGATGTCCTGCAGTTCCAGCTCGCCCTGGCGGCCGATGAGGCTGTGGCGGAAGGCGTGGCCGAAGCCGCTGGAGCCGTGGAAGTTGACCTGCGCGACGACGCGCCCGGGCTCGCCGGGTTGGTCGGGCGCAGCAAACACGTGCGGGTTCCAGCGCCAGCCGAAGCTGTCGCCCGCGGCCGCGAAGGGCCCGCCGTGGATCATGTGGATGGCGGCGTGCTTCTTCTTCGCGTCGAAGCCGGGCGGGAAGGTGAGCCACACCTGCACCGGCTCTCCTAACGCGCCGGTGACGCTGATCTCGCGCACCTCGCCCAGCGTCACGCCGGCCAGTTCGCGGTCGTTGAAATGCTCGATGCGGCGGGGCGCTTCGTCACCCTGGCGTGCGAACACACGCGCCGGGTGCTGCGCCGAATCGGCCAGCACCAGCAAGGTGTCGCCGGCAGTGTCGAAGGCCTGGACCCAGCCGCCTTCGTGTACACAGGCGGGTGCTTCAACGTCGTCGCCGAGGGCCAGGCGCCACAGGTGACGCCGGCCTCGGTCTTCGGCGCCGAACAGCAGCGCGCTGGCGTCGGGCGCCCAGCGCAGCGGTGCGTCGACGGCGCGGTCCCAGCCGGTGGCCAGCGGGCGCAGCGTGCCGTCGGCCGCCACCAGGGCCGGACGCGACAGCGCGGTGTGCACACGGCCGACCTCAGCCGCCAGGCAGGCCAGTGAACGCCCGTCGGGCGCGTAGGCCGGCGCGTCGAGATCCCAGCCCGGCTGCGCCGCACGCGGCGTGATGCGCCGCGTGGCCACGTCGGCCTCGGCCAGCGCCAGCGGGTTGCCGAGCCGCGGCTCGGCGGCGGGGTCGAAGACGAAGCAGACCTTGCGGCCGTCGGGCCGCACGTCGTAGCTGCCGTTGCCGTCGTTGGTGCGCGGCAGCTCGTAGGTGCTGCCAGCCGTGAGCGGCGTGATGCGGCCGGTGTCCACCTCGAGCAGCCACAACTGCAGCCGCCGGCCGGCGGGCATGTCGTGGTCCCAGTACCGATGGAAGGCCTCGGACGTGGCCACGCCGGTGGCCTTGTCGTCCTTGTGTGTCTTCAGCGCCTTCGCTTGTGCCTCGGGCGTGCGGGCCTGCGGGAACGACCACGACGCAAAGACGATGCGCCGGCCGTCGGCAAACCACTTGAAGCTCTCGATGCCGGACGCGAACTGCGCCGCGCGCCGGGCCTCGCCGCCGTCGGCCGCGATCAGGTAGAGCTGCGGCGTCTCGTCGAGCGCGCCGGCGGCATCGCGCCGGCGGGCCAGGAAGGCGATGCGGTCGCCGCGCGGCGACCAGGCCGGCTGGCCGTCCTTGTCGCCAGCCTGGGTGAGTTCGCGTGGCGGGCGGCCATCGACGAACAGCCGCCACAAACCGGAGCGGCCCTGGTTCTTGTCGGCGTCGAAGCGCGTGACGCTGCACACGGCCTGGCGCCCATCGGGGCTGATCGACGGGGCGCCCACGCGGGCCAGGCGCCACAGCGTGGCGGCATCGAGGGTGCGGGACTTCTTGCTCATGCACCGGAGTGTGGCCCCTGCCGCGACCCCTCATCCCGCCCCCTTTCGAGGGCCCTTGCTCAGCCGATGCTCTCCACCTGCCGGCTCTGCTGGTAAGCCGCGCCAAAACGGTTGGCCAGGAATTCCGGCAGCGCCACCTGCTCCTGGCGGATGAAGCCGCTTTGCGGCAGCTTGCCTTCGCGGAACAGGTCGACCGCGGCGCAGATGCCGGCGGCGGTGGTGATCTGGATCGCGCTCAGCGGCGCGGCCTCGGAGCGGTCGGCGAAGATCTTGCGCGCGAACACCTCCTGCACCAGCTGCCCGTCGCGCAGGCCGCTGACGGTGACGAACACCAGCACGACATCCTGCATCGTGCTCGGGATGCTCTTGCGCATGATGGCCTTCAGCGTCTCGGTGTCCTGGTTGAGCTGCAGCTCCTCGAGCAGCATCTTCATCAGGTCGCGGTGGCCGGGATAGCGCACGCTCTTGTAGTCGAGCGTCTGCACCTTGCCCGCCAGGGTTTCGCACAGCGTGCCCAGGCCGCCGCTGGTGTTGAAGGCCTCGTACTCGGTGCCGTCGAGGCTGAAGTGCTCCAGGCCCTCCAGCGGCAGCACCTCGATGTTCTTGCCGCCGCGGATGGCCTCGCAGGGGTGGCAGTACTCGTTGATGAGGCCGTCGACGCTCCAGGTGAGGTTGTATTTGAGCGAGTTGGTCGGGAAGGCCGGCAGCGCGCCGACGCGCATCTTCACGTCGACCAGCGTGTCGAAGCCCTGCGCCAGGTGGTGCGCGACGATGCCGATGAAGCCCGGCGCCAGCCCGCACTGCGGCATGAAGGCTGTCTTGGCACCGGCTGCCAGCTGCTGGATGGCGCGCGTGGCCGCCACGTCCTCGGTGAGGTCGAAGTAGTGCACGCCGGCCTCGCGCGCCGCGGTGGCAGCGATGGTGGCCAGGTGGTAGGGCAGCGCGTTGACCACGGTGTCCTGCCCGCGCAGCACGGCGAGCACCGACGCCGCATCGGCGGTTTCCGCCACCCGCGTCTTCACGCCGGCGCAGGCCGGGTCGGCACTGATCTTGGCCAGCGCCTCGGCACTGCGGTCGACGACCGTGACGGTGTAGTCGCCGCTGCCGTGCAGCAGCCGGGTGATGGTCTGGCCGATGTGACCGGCACCGAGCAGGGTGATGCGCATGAAATCCTCCGAGGTGAGCAAGCCTGAACTGCCGGGCAGTCTAGGCAAGGCTCACGACAGAAGAAACGGCACAATCGTCGAAACAATGCGTCGCTACGTCGAAACGTAGCGCGGTTCACGACGATGTGTCAGTTACAGCGCGCCTGCGGCCTTGAGCTTCTTGCGGTACTCGCGGGCCTCCGCACGCCGCGCTTTGGTGGCGGCGGCCTCGTAGGTCTCCACCGCTTCCTGGCGCAGCAGCACGGCTTCCTTCAGCGCTTCCTTGAAGCGCTTCTGGGTGTACGTGTTCTCGGTGCCGATGTAGACGCTCTTGCGCTGCGGCGTGTCAGCAAAGCGCGGAATCAGTACCGCGAGGCTGCAATCGCGCAGTTCCGAACCGCGGCGTTGCCGCACGATCGGGCCCGAAATGCCCACTGGCAAGCCGCTGCGCTTGTTGACGCTGGGCCCTCGCTGCAACAACGAGGGCGCGGGCAACTCGGCAATGCGCTTGAGCAACTCGCGGGTCGCCAGACGCAGGGACTCGGTGGCGCCGCTGCCGTCGTTGGTGTGATCGGAGTACAGCTTGGTGCCGCCGTAGCGGAGCTGCCAGCCGTGCGTGGCGCGATGGTCGATGCGCTGGATGCTTTGCGGCACCTCGAACACGTGACCGCTGAAGATCGTGACTGTGCGGGTCTTCACATGGGCCCCTGTAGGAATCTG
>JAIYDH010000353.1 GCA_027487585.1 Rubrivivax sp. | reverse complement strand
TCGGTGGCATCGTGCAGCCGCGCCAGCAGGCGCACCAGCGTGCTTTTGCCGCAACCGGATTCACCCACCAGGCCCACGCTCTCGCCGGGGGCGATGGCGAAGGACACATCGTCCACGGCATGCAGCAGCGCGCCTCGCTTGCCTTGCACGGGGTAGCGCTTGTGCAGGCGTTCGATGCTGAGCAGAGGGGGCACTTCGACAGGCTCAGTGCGAACGGAAGGGGTGGCGCTCGGCACTTCGACAGGCTCAGTGCGAACGGTGGGGGAGTCAGCCATGCGCCACCTCCGCAGCCCGTGCAGCTTCACCCGGGTACCAGCAAGCCACCGCATGCGCCGCTGCCGCATCCAGGCGCGGGGCTTCGGTGCGGCAGCGCTCGGCGGCGCGCGGGCAGCGCTCGGCAAAGCGGCAGGCCGGCAGATCGCTGCGGCGCAGGTCGGGCAGGTTGCCGGGCACGGGCTGCAAGGCCTCGATGCTGCCGCCGCTGCCGGGCGTGCTGCTGATCAGCCGTTGCGTGTACGGGTGCTGCGGCGCGCTGAACAGGGCGCGCGCCGGCGCGGCCTCTACCGCATGGCCGGCGTGCATGACGACGATGCGGTCGCAGTAGTCGGCGGCCAGTGCCAGATCGTGCGTGATGAACAGCGTGGCCATCTCGCGCTCGCGTGCCAGCGTGGTGATGAGGTCCATCACGCCGGCCTGCGTGGTGACGTCCAGGCCCGTGGTCGGCTCGTCGGCGATCAACAGGCTCGGCCGGCAGGCCAGCGCCAGCGCGATCATCACGCGCTGGCACATGCCGCCGCTCATCTCGAACGGGTAGGCGTGCACGCGGCGCTCGGGGTCGGCGATGGCCACTTCGCGCAGGGCCTGCACGGCGCGCTGCTTCAGGCTCAGGCCGAGATCGGGCCCGCGGGCGGCGGCATGGCGGCGCAGCACGTCCTCGATCTGCCGGCCCACTGGGCGGATGGGGTTGAGCGCGGTGCGAGGGCTCTGGAAGATCATGCCGATTTCGCGGCCGCGCAGATCGGCCAGCGTGCGCTCGTCGGCCTGCAGCAGGTCGAGCCCGCCGAACATCGCCGTGCCGCCGGTGACACGCGCCGCGCGGTCGCTGATGCCCATCAGCGCGTAGCTCAGCACGCTCTTGCCCGAGCCGCTCTCGCCGACGAGGCCGACGATCTCGCCCTTCTTCAGTGTGAGGTCGATGCCTTCGAGCGCGCGCACGGTGCCGCTGCGGGTCCGGAACTCCAGGCCGAAGCCGCGCACTTCGAGCAGGGGCGGCTGCGTCATGTGCGCCTCCGCGGATCGAAGATGTCGCGCAGCGCGTCGCCCAGCAGGTTGAAGGTGAACACCGCCAGCATCAGCATGCCGCCGGGGAACAGCGCCACCCACCACTCGCCGCTGACGATGAACTGCGCGCCTTCGGCCACCAGGATGCCCCACTCGGGGTCGGGCGGGCGCACACCCAGGCCGATGAAGCTCAGGCCCGCGGCGTTGAGGATGGCCCAGCCCATGTTCAGGCTCAGCTGCACCATGGCCGGCGGAAGCGCGTTCGGAAACAGGTGCAGCGCGATGATGCGCCAGTCGCTGTTGCCGCTCAGGCGCGCCGCCTCCACCCAGCCGGCGTTGCGCCGCACGTTGGCCTCGGCCCGCGCCACGCGGATGTAGAACGGCAGGTTGATCACCGCCGTGGCCAGAACGATGTTGCCCACCGTGTTGCCCAGCGCCGCCACGATGCCCATCGCCAGCACGAACAGCGGGAAGGCCATGATGGTGTCGGACAGGCGCGTGACGATGCGGTCCCACCAGCCGCCGAAGAAGCCCGCCGCCAGGCCCAGCGGCATGCCGATGACGAAGCTGGCCGCCACCGCGCTGAGGGCAATGCCCAGGTCCAGCCGCGTGGCCACGATCACGCGCGAGAAGATGTCGCGGCCCAGCGCGTCGGTGCCGAACCAGTGCTCGGCCGACGGCGGCTGCAGCGCCACCGCGGCGTTGCTGGCCAGCGGGTCGTAAGGCACGATGTAGGGGCCGAACAGCGCCAGCATCACGAACATCGCAAACATCGCAGCCGCGAACAACGTGATCGGGTTTTCGCTCAGCACATGAAGGGCATGGTGCCCCCAAGCTCGCTCACGCTCGCTACCCCCCGAGGGGGCCGCCCGCCAGCGGCCCGGCAAAGCCGGTTCCGCGGCAGGGGCCCTGGTCTCCTCCCGGGGTGTTCCGTTGCTCATGCCTGCACCTCCACCCGCGGGTCGATCAGCACGTACAGCACGTCCACCAGCAGGTTCAGCAGCACGAACAGGATGCCCATCGCCAGCACGAAGCCCTGCACCGGCGCGTAGTCGCTGGCGGTGAGCGCGTCAATGGCGTAGCTGCCCACACCGGGCCAGGCGAACACCTTCTCGACGATGACGCTGGAGCCCAGCATGAAGCCAAACACCATGCCCAGCGTCGTGACCACCGGCAGCAGCGCGTTGCGCAAGGCGTAGGTCACGAGCACGGTGCCGCTCGACAGGCCCGAGGCGCGCGCCGTGCGCACGAAGTCGGCCGACAGCACCGCCAGCATCGAGGCCCGCGTCATGCGCGCAATCGGCGCCAGCACGAAGAGGGCCATCGTCGCCACCGGCAGCACCAGTTGCTTGGCGGCGGCCCAGGCCAGCGCGGGGTCGCCGGCGAGCAGGCCGTCGATGACGAAGAAGCCGGTGACGGCGGGCGGCGGCGAGAACATCGGGTCCAGCCGGCCCAGCGGGCTGGGCGCCCAGCCGAGCAGGAAGTAGAAGACGTAGGCCAGCAGCAGCCCGGTGAAGAAGGTCGGCAGCGACACGCCCGCGGTGGTGAGGATGCGGCAGAGCTGGTCGATCCACGAGCCCGGCCGAGTGGCCGCCAGCACGCCCAGCGGCAGCGCCACGGCGCAGGCCGCCAGCAGCGCGATCAGCACCAGCTCCAGCGAGGCCGGCAGCCGCGCCAGCAACTCCTGCAGCACAGGCTGCCCGGTGGTGAGCGACAGGCCCAGGTCGCCGCGCGACAGCGCACCGAGGTAGGCGAAGAACTGCTCCAGCAACGGCTTGTTCAGGCCCAGCTGCTCGCGCACCTGGTCGACGGCCTCCTGCGTGGCCGCGCCACCGGCGAAGTAGGCCGCCGGGTCGCCGGGCAGCGCACGCGTGAGGATGAAGGTGATGACGATGACCCCGGCGATGTTGGGCAAGGCGCCCAGCAGCCGCTGGCCGATCAGCTTGAGCATCATGCGGCGGCCCCGTCGAGCGCCTGCTGCACGGCGGCCAGCGACGCCACCCAGCCGACGATGCCGCCCTGGGCGACCATCATCTCGATGGCCGCGGCCTTGAACTCGGGGAAATAGCTTGCTGTGGCCTCTTCGACCAGCAGGCACTCGTAGCCGCGGTCGTTGGCCTCGCGCATGGTGGTCTGCACGCAGACCTCGGTGGTGACGCCCGCGAACACCAGGTGCGTGATGCCCCGCGCCTGCAGCTCGGCCTGCAGCGGCGTGGCGTGGAACGCGCCCTTTCCGGGCTTGTCGATGACGATCTCGCCCGTGGCGGGGCGCAGCAGCGGCACGATCTCGCAGCCGGGCTCGCCGCGCACCAAGAGCCGCCCCATCGCACCCGCGTCGCCGATGCGCAGGCCCGGCTGCCCGCGCTCGCGTTTGGCCGGCGGGCAGTCCGACAGATCGGGGGCGTGCGACTCGCGCGTGTGCACCACCGGCCAACCGCGCGCGCGCCAGGCCTGCAGCAGCTGCAGCGTCGGCGTGATGGCGGCTTCGAGCAGCGAGACATCGTTGCCCAGGCTGGCACCAAAGCCACCGGGCTCGATGAAGTCGCGCTGCATGTCGATGATCACCAGCGCCGTGTGGCCGGCGGGCATGCGGAACGCGTCGGGTCGGGCGGCAATGGCGATCATGCAGAGGCTCCCGCAGAGGCCGTGTGGTCTGGCTCGGCATGGCCTCCCGCATGCCCACCCATGTGGCGGCCGATGTCTTGCCGGTCGGCGCCCGCCGCGCTGCAGGTGTGCACGATGCGGCCGCCGCTCATCACCACGATCCGGTCGGCCAGGTGCAGCAGCTCATCGAGGTCTTCGCTCACCATCAGCACCGCGCAGCCGGCGTTGCGCGCCGCCAGCAGCCGCTGGTGCACCTCGGCCACGGCGGTGAAGTCCAGGCCGAACACCGGGTTGCTGACGAGCAGCACGTCGGCCGGCTCCGACAGCTCGCGCGCCAGCACGGCGCGCTGCACGTTGCCGCCCGAGAGCGAACCGATCGGCGCGTGCTCGCCCTGCGTCTTGATGCGGTACTGCGCGATCAGCTCGCGCGCGCGCCGCGCCAGCGTGCCCGGCAGCCGCCAGCCGCCGCGTGCATGCGGCGGCCGGTCGAAGCCGCGCAAGCCGATGTTCTGGGCCACGCTCATGCCGGCCACGCAGCCGTTCTTCAGCGGCTCCTCAGGCAGGCCGCGCACCTTGAAGCGCCGGTTCTGCGCGCGCGTGGCGCGGTAGCGCTGGCCTGCCACCAGCACCTGGCCACCGGCGCGCGGGCGCTGGCCGGCCAGGGCCTCCATCAGCTCGCGCTGGCCGTTGCCCGAGACACCGGCGATGCCGACGATCTCGCCGGCGCGCACCTCCAGATCCAGCTGGTCCACTGCCTTTTCGCCGCGGTCACCGGCCACGCTCAAGGCCTGCAGCGCCAGCCGCACGGCGCCGGGGGGCGCGGGGTCGCGCTGCAGCGGCGCGCTGTCGCTGGCCTCGCCGCGGGCAGCCGGGTCGTCGCCGACCATGGCCGAGGCGAGATCGGCCGCCTGCGCGCCGGCCACCGCCCGGCTGGCCACCAGGCGGCCACGGCGCAGCACCGTCACGTCGTCGGCAAAGGCCAGCACCTCGCGGAACTTGTGCGTGATCATCAGCACGCTGCACTGGCCCGTGTGGGCGCGCTCGCGCAGCGCGCCCAGCACCTCGTCGGCCTCCTGCGGCGTCAGCACCGAGGTGGGCTCGTCCAGGATGAGCAGGCGCGGCTTCAGGAACAGCTGCTTCAGGATCTCGAGCTTCTGCTTTTCGCCGGCCGACAGCTGCGAGGGCAGCGCGTCCAGCGCCAGCTGGAAGGGCGCCGTGGCCATGAAGGCCTCGAGCTCGGCGCGCACCGCCTTCCAGGGCACGATGGCCGGTAGCGCACCGCGCGCGATGAGCAGGTTCTCGGCCACCGTCATGCCCGGCACCACGGTGAAGTGCTGGTAGACCATGCCCAGGCCGAGCGCGCGCGCGGCGGCCGGCGTGGCGATGTCGCGCTCGCGGCCGTCGATCAGCACGCTGCCGGCATCGGGCCGCTGGTAGCCGACCACGCACTTCACGAGCGTGCTCTTGCCGGCGCCGTTTTCGCCCAGCAGCGCGTGCACGCTGCCGGCACGCACCTGCATCGACACGCCGTCGAGCGCGGTGAAGCTGCCGAAGCGCTTGGTCAGCGCGTAGGTGTCGAGCGCGAGTGCGGTGGCGGTGCTCATCGGGGTGTCTCGCGCAGCCTCACCAGGCCTCGAGCACCGCGGCCGACGGCGCCACGGCGCCGAAGACGCCGCCTTGCATCGTCACCATCTTCAGCGCCGCCTCATGGTTGCCCAGGTCGGTGGCGCCGGTGGCGTCTGAGACGATCAGGCACTCGAAGCCGCGGTCGTTGGCCTCGCGCATCGTCGTGTGCACGCACACGTCGGTGGTGATGCCGGTGAGCACCAGGTTGCGGATGCCGCGCGTGCGCAGCAGCAGCTCCAGATCGGTGGCGCAGAAGCTGCCCTTGCCGGGCTTGTCGATCACGGGCTCGCCCGGCAGCGGCGCCAGCTCGGGGATGATCTGCCAGCCCGGCTCGCCGCGCACGAGGATGCGGCCGCAGGGCCCGGCGTCGCCGATGCCCACGCCCGCGGCGCCGATGCGCTGCGAGCGCCAGCGCTTGTTGGCCGGCAGGTCCGACAGATCGGGCCGGTGGCCTTCGCGCGTGTGGATCACCGTGTAGCCCTTGGCGCGGGCCGCAGCGAGCAGCGCGCCGATGGGGCCGATGGGCGCGCGTGTGAGCGAGAGGTCGTAGCCCATGGCGTCGACATAGCCGCCCTTGCCGCAGAAGTCGGTCTGCATGTCGATGATCACGAGCGCCGTGTTGTCTGCGCGCAGATCGCCGTCGTAGGGCCAGGCGTAGGGGTTGGCGGTGATGGTGGGCATGGGTGGAGGTCTCGCGTGGATCAGCGGCTCACGCCCAATTCAGCCGGCGCGCCTTGCAGGGTGCGCGTGCCGGAGCAGCTCCACACCAGGATGGCCAGCGTCAGCGCGTAGGGCACGGCGTTGAACAGGTGGTAGTAGCCGGTGACGCCCACCGACTGCAGCGCCGGCCCGAGTGCCCCCGCGCCACCGAACAGCAGCGCCGCGCCCAGGCAGCGCACCGGGTGCCAGCGCGCGAAGATCACCAGCGCCACGGCGATCAGGCCCTGGCCGCTGCTCAGCGCCTCGTTCCAGCTGCCCGGGAAGTACAGCGACAGCGAGGCCCCGCCCAGGCCGGCGATGGCGCCGCCCGCGGTGGTGGCGGCGATGCGCACGCCGTTGACCGAGGTGCCCAGCGCGCGCGCCGCATCGGCCGAGTCGCCCACCATGCGCAGCTTCAGGCCCCAGCCGGTGTGCGTCAGGCCCCAGGCCAGCAGCAGCGCCAGCAGCACGCCGATCGGGAACAGCGCGTTGATCTTCAGCGCCGCATAGGCCGCCGTGGCCGGGTCCAGCCCCAGCCAGGCGCCGACATGCAGCGCCGGGATCTGCTGGGCCTGCGGCTGGATCAGCGGCTTACCCAGGTAGAAGGCCAGGCCGCCACCCAGCAGCATGATGGCGATGCCGGCGGCGATATCGTTCACGCGCGGCAGGCTGCTCACCAGACCGTGCAGCAGCGCAATCAAGGCGCCGCTGGCCGCCGCCAGCAGCACGCCGGCCACCCACGAGCCCGCCAGGTAGCTGCCGGCAAAGCCCGCCATGGCCGAGAACACCAGCACGCCTTCGAGGCCCAGGTTGATGCGACCGGCTTTTTCGGTGATGCACTCGCCCAAGCTGACGAAGAGAAACGGCGTGCCCACGCGGATGGCGCCGCCGAGCACGGCCACCAGCACGTCGAGCCAGGGCATGCCGCTGATGCTGTTCATGCGTCTTCAGCGTTCAGGCCGCCGCGGGCGCGGTGCCCAGCGGCGGCTTGCGCAGCACGAACAGCTCGCCCAGCCGCCCGCGCCAGGCCTCGCTGGCGAGGATGAAGACGAAGCAGAAGCCCATCAGCACCTGCACGCTGGCGTCGGGCAGGCCCATGCGCCGCTGCAGCAGGCTGCCAGCAGCCAGGAAGCCGCCAAAAAGAATCGCCACCGGCACGATGGCCAGCGGCTGGTGCCGCGCCACGAAGCTGACGAGGATGCCGGTGTAGCCCAGCCCGACGATCAGCGAGGCATTGGCCGAGGTGTGCACCGCCGCCACCTCGATGCCGCCGGCCAGCCCGGCCGCCGCGCCGCCCAGCGCGCAGGCGGTGACGATCAGCCGCGTGGCCGGCAGGCCCACCAGCTGCGCGGCCCGCGGGTTGCCGCCCACCACGCGGGTGGCGAAGCCGTGCGTGGTGGCCGCCAGCCACACGGCGGCCAGCACGCACAGCACGATGCCGAACACCAGGCCCCAGTGCACGTCGTACAGCCAGTTGCCACCGATGGTGCCGATGCGCAGCTCGTCGGCCAGCGGCAGCGTGGACGGTTTGTTCAGGCTGGCCGGATCGCGCAGCGCGCCCTCGACCCAATGCTTGAACAGGGCAATCGCCAGGTAGCCCAGCAGCAAGCTGGAGATGGTTTCGTTGACGCCACGCCACTGCCGCAGCCAGCCCGCCAGCGCGATCCACACCGCACCGGCCAGGGCGGCGGCCAGCAGCAGCATCGCCGTGCCCGCGCTGCCCGCCGGCAGCGGCAGCGCGTAGGGCAAGGCCGCCGCGGCCAGGCCGCCCAGCACCAGCGAGCCTTCGCCGCCGATGATGGTGAGCCCGGCGCGCGCCGGCAGCGCCACGCACAGCGCCGTCAGCATCAGCGGCGCGGCGCGCTGCAGCGTGTTCTGGATCGAGAACGAATCACCGAAGGCGCCCAGGAACAGCAGCGTCCAGGCCTGCAGCGGGTTGTGCCCGTGCAGCCACACGAACACGCCGAACAGGCCGAGGCCCGCGGCCAGCGCCAGCAGCGGCAGCGCCAGGGCCTCGGCCGTGTCTTGCCAGCGGGAGCTGCTCATGGGCGCTGCAGTCGTAAGCGCGATCAGGCCTTGCCGCTCAGGCCTTGCCGATCACGCCTTCGACCAAGTAGTTCATGCCTTCGAGCACCGGGTCCACCTGCTTGAGCGAGGTGCCCTTGGGGATGACGACCTTGCCGGTGTTGTCCTTCAGCTCGCCGGCGAAGATGTCGAAGCTGCCGGCCATCATGCGCTTGCGCACGTCTTCGGCGTTCTTGCGCGCGCCTTCGGTCACCATGGCGCCGTAGGGCGAGCTCTTCACGAAACCGTCCTTCAGCCCGCCGCGCACGAAGTTGGGGTGCGGCTTGCCGGTGCGCGCGGCATCGAGGATGCTGGTGTAGGCGGTGAGCCAGTTCCACTCGGCGCCCGTCAGGTAGGCCTGCGGCGCCAGCTTGGCCTGGCTCGCGTGGTAGCCACACACCATGCGGCCACGGCGGGCGGCAGTCTCCATCACGACCTTGGGGCCGTCGACGTGGCAGGTGAACACGTCCACGCCCTGGTCGGCCAGGCTGTTGGTCGCCTCGGCTTCCTTGACGGGCATGCTCCAGTCGCCGGTGAAGACGGCGTTGGTGGTGATCTTCGGGTCCACCGAGCGCGCGCCCATGGTGAAGGCGTTGATGTTGCGCAGCACCTGCGGAATCGGTTTGGCCGCCACGAAGCCGAGCTTCTTGCTCTTGCTCATGTGGCCGGCGATCACGCCGTTGAGGTACTGCGCCTCGTCGATGTAGCCGAAGAAGCTGCCGGTGTTGTCGGGGTGCTTGCCGTTGGTCCACATGCCGCCGCAGTGGCTGAAGCGCAACTTGGGGTTGCGCGCCGCGATCGCCAGCATGTGCGGGTCGAAGTAGCCGAAGCTGGTGGGGAACAGCAGCGTCGCGCCGTCCTGCGCGATCATGCCCTGCATGGTCTTCTGCACGGCCTGCGTTTCGGCGACGTTCTCTTCCTCGACCACCTTCACGCCGGGCAGCTTTTTCAACTGCGCGGCGGCTTCGGCATGCGCCTGGTTGTAGCCAAAGTCGTCACGCGGGCCGACGTAGATGATGCCCACCGTGATGGGCGCCTGCGCCCAGGCGCTGCGCAGCGCGCCGGGCAGCACGAGGCTGGC
>JAIYDH010000140.1 GCA_027487585.1 Rubrivivax sp. | reverse complement strand
TGTTCGGCGGCCTGGGCGTGACACGCGGGCAGATCGTCGAGCAGCTCTACCGCGAGATCCGCTCGCTGCGCATCTACGAAGGCGCGACGGAAGTCCAGCAACTGATCATCGGCCGCGACATGTTGAAGAACCCATGAAGCAGATCCTGCAACCCGCGCACTGGGCGCGCCCCAAGGGCTACGCCAACGGCGTTGCGGCCACTGGCACGCAGGTCTTCGTGGCCGGCATGATCGGCTGGGACGCACAGGGCCGCTTCCACAGCGACGACCTCGTCGCGCAGGTGCGGCAGGCGCTGCTCAACGTGGTCGAGGTGCTGGCTGCCGGTGGCGCCCGCCCCGAGCACATCACGCGCATGACCTGGTACCTGACCGACAAGCGCGAGTACGCCGCCCGGGCGCGCGAGATCGGCGCCGTGTTCCGCGAGCTCATCGGCGACTTCGGCATCGCGATGACGGCGGTGCAGGTGGCCGCGCTGATCGAAGACCGCGCGCTGGTCGAGATCGAGGTCACGGCCGTGGTCGGCCCCGACCCCAACCAGGTTTGAGCTTTTTTTCCAAGGACATCACCATGGCCAAGGCCTCATTCCACTGGGACGACCCGCTGCTGCTCGACCAGCAGCTCAGCGACGACGAACGCGCCGTGCGCGACGCCGCAGCGGCCTACTGCACCGACCGCCTCGCGACGCGGGTGCTCGAGGCCTTCCGCACCGAGACCACCGACCCGGCCATCTTCCGCGAGATGGGCGAGCTCGGCCTGCTCGGCGCCACCATCCCCGAGCAGTACGGCGGCGCCGGCCTGAACTACGTCTGCTACGGGCTCGTGGCGCGCGAGGTCGAGCGTGTCGACAGCGGCTACCGCAGCATGATGAGCGTGCAGAGCTCGCTGGTGATGCTGCCGATCTACGAGTTCGGCACCGAGGCGCAGCGCCAGAAGTACCTGCCGAAGCTGGCGCGTGGCGAGTGGATCGGCTGCTTCGGCCTGACCGAGCCCAACCACGGCTCCGACCCCGGCAGCATGGTCACGCGCGCCAAGGCCGTGCCGGGGGGCTACAGCCTCACGGGCAGCAAGATGTGGATCAGCAATTCGCCATTCGCCGACGTATTCGTGGTGTGGGCGAAGGACGATGCCGGGGCCATCCGCGGCTTCGTGCTCGACAAGGGCATGAAGGGCTTGAGCGCGCCGCCCATCAAGGGCAAGGTCGGCCTGCGCGCCAGCCTCACCGGCGAGATCGTGATGGACGGCGTGTTCGTGCCCGAGGAAAACGCCTTCCCCGAGGTGCGCGGCCTGAAGGGCCCCTTCACCTGCCTGAACAGCGCGCGTTACGGCATCGCCTGGGGCGCACTCGGCGCGGCCGAGGACTGCTACGCCCGCGCCCGCCAGTACGTGCTCGACCGCCAGCAGTTCGGCAAGCCGCTGGCCGCGAACCAGCTCATCCAGAAGAAGCTGGCCGACATGGCCACCGACATCAGCCTGGGCCTGCAGGGCTGCCTGCGCCTGGGCCGCATGAAGGACGAGGGCATCGCTTCTGTGGAGGCCACGAGCATCCTCAAGCGCAACAGCTGCGGCAAGGCGCTCGACATCGCCCGCACCGCGCGCGACATGATGGGTGGCAATGGCATCTCCGACGAATACGGCGTGGCACGCCATCTCGTCAACCTCGAGGTGGTGAACACCTACGAGGGCACGCACGACATCCACGCGCTGATCCTGGGGCGCGCCATCACCGGCATCGCGGCGTTCTGAAGAGCGGCGGGCGAGGCGGGGCGGCAGCGGCCACCGGGTTCATGCCGCCCCGCGCTCGAGGACGACATCGGTGCAGGCCTCGCCCTTGACGACCGTGTCCTCGCGCCGCACTTGCGCAAAGCCCAATCGAGCGAGCAGGCGCAGGCTGGCGGCGTTGCGGCTGTCGCTCACCGCGCGCAGGCAGCGCGCGCCCGGCAGGCCGAGCAGCAACTGACAGAGCGGCCGCAGCGCGGCCTGCGCCCAGCCGCGGCCCTGGGCCTGGCGCGCCAGGCTGAAGCCCAGTTGCACCTCGCCCGGGGCCTCGTGAAGCAGGCCGATGTCACCCACCAGCGCGTCGTCTGCGCTGCGGGCGATGGCCAGCTGCAGCCACTCGCCCTCGGGCCAGGCGGCGGGCGCGGCCATCTCTGCCAGAAAGGCCGCGGCCTGCTCCGGGCTCATCGGTGCCCAGCCCTGGAAGCGCGCGACGTCCGGGTCGCTGCGGTAGGCCAGGAAGGCCTGCAGGTCGCCGCTGCGCAGCGCCCGCAGGCGCACGGGCACCGCGTCCGGCAGGCTCAGCCGGTCTTGTGTCAGCAGGGCGCAGAAGGTGGACGCTGCGCTGATCGACGGTGTCGAGAGCATCGGCAGATTTTGCGCGGCGACGACGCCCATCGAGACGCTGTCGCTGAGACGGTGGCGCAACCCAAGGCCGGCGTACGGCGCCGTGCTGCAGTCGCTCGGGATGGCGGTGACCTGCCTTCGGAATGGTGCGCACTCCATAAACGACGGCGTCACCAGGGCTGATCGCGCCCGGGCCAGGCCACGCGCTGGAACGGCCAGGCCGCGGCCAACCACGCGCGGTAGGTGGCGGAGAGCCGTTCTTCCAGTCCGCTGGCGACGCGGTCACTGCGCGCCCAGTAGCAGCCTTCGGCCTCGAAGCCCTCGGTCTCGCTCGGGTCGAGGTAGCAGCAGCCCAGCAGCGTGCGCTGATCGGGCGTGAGCACGGCCCAGCTGAACGAGCGGCGCAGCTGGAACTCCTTCTGGTGCCAGCCCAGGTCCACCAGGTCCTGCATCAGCGACAGGTCTTCGCGCGGCCAGCCCCAGCCGGGGCCGAACAGCTGCCACAGCCGTTCGCGGCTGCTCATCACGGCGTCGTAGTCGAGCACAACGTGGTCCACGCGCAGCGGCGTGAGGACGAACTCGTCGGTGCGCGGGGGCTCGGGAACCTGGAACTCGCGGGGCAGAAAGGGCATGGTCACTCCTGGGGTGGCTCAAGCACGGGGAACGGCCGCGCTGCCGGCCAGTGCGCGATGCAGCGGGTGCCCGTGCAGCCAGGCGTCGCGGTGCGCGGCAGTGGGCAGCGACGCGGCGGCCTCCACCAGCCACGCCCGGCCGCCTGCCAGGGCTGCATCGGCCTGCGCAGGGGCCCGGGCGGCGCGCAGCACGGCAGCGGCGTCGATCCACACCGCCGCCAGCTCGTCGATCCACGGGTCGACACATTCGAGTCCTTCGATCGCCCGGCAGGCGTGATCGACGGCTCGGTCGTGCGCCATGGCGGCCAGGGCCGCGCGCGCCGCGATCAGGCGCGCGCGGCGCGCCAGCGGCCCGAGCCCGCGCTCGCTCAGCTCGGCCAGCAGGTCTTCGGCCTGCGGCGGGGCCGGCGTGGTGAGAGCCGCCGCGAGCACGCGCCGCCGGCAGCCCATCACGCCGTGATCGGCAGGCCAGCGCTCGGCCATGGCTGCGATGGCGCGGCGCCTGGCGTCGGCGGTGCCGGCTTGCCGCCCATGCAGGAAGGCGAACCAGCCCTCGCAGACCGGCAGGCCCGCCTCGGCGGCTTCGTCGATACGCCCCAGCGACCACAGACCCAGCGCGCGCGCCGCGGCCACTTCGGCTTCGTCGTCCAGTGGGGCCTCGCCGCGTTCGGCGTCCAGCGCCTGCAGCGCGGCCAGCGTCAACCCCGGCTGGCCCGCCGCCGTGTGGGCCAGCACCTGCACCGCCCAGCCGTGCAACCGGAAACTGCGGCCAAAACCGCCGGCCTGCACCGCTTGCTGGCCGGCCACTGCGGCGGCCACCGCAGCCTGGGTATCGCCCAGCAGCAGCGCATGGCGCACCTGCTGTTGCGTGACGTTGACGATCGCGCCATGGTCACCGAAGCCTTCGGCCAGCAGGCGGGCCTCGGTCAGGTCGGCGCGGGCCTGCAAAGGCCGGCCCAACCAGTTCCAGCAGGTGCCCACCGACAGCCGGAACGACTGCCGCGCACGCGCCGACCCGGCCTCGCAGCGGGCCCGCAACTGCTCGCACAAGGCGGCCGTGACATCGGGCTGCGGGCTGTACGGCAGGGCCGCCATACAGGCCCACAAGGCCGCTGCCGCGCGTTCGGGGGACAACGCGTCGGGATGCTGCTGCAGGTCGGCCGCCAGCGCCTGGGCATGGGTGGCGGCGTCGGCCAGGCGCTGGCCGTTGGCCAGCACCACCACCCGGCTGGCTTGCAGTTCCAGGCGGTCGTTCGCGGTGGTGGCCGCTTCGAGCCCGCGATCCAGCGCCGCCAAGGCCGCCGGGTACGCACTCACGGCCGTCCACCAGCGTGCCGCTTGCAGCCAGACCGAGGCGAGACTGGGGTTCTCGCCGCCCACCGCCTCTGAACCGGCCAACCGCGGCCCTTCGCGCGGGCGGCGCGCCAGGCCCACGGCGGCGGCCTCGTAGTGGCGGGCGGCGTCGCCCAGCTGCCAGCGGTCGCGAGCGTCGTGCGCGGCCGCCAGGTGCCAGGGCACGGCCTCCACCTCGGCACCGGCCTGTTGCAGATGCCAGGCGATGCGCAAGGGCGCGCCGCCATGGACGCGCAGGTGGTCGGCCACGAGCTGGTGCAGCGGCTGCACCAGCGCCGTGGGCACAGCCGCGCGCGCCGCCTCGGCCACCAGGTCGTGGCTGAAGCGCGTGCCCTCGAGCACCTGGGCCGCCTCCAGTTCGGCAAACAAGGGGGCCAGCGCCAGCGCCGCACGGCCCATGGCCGCCGCAGCCAGCGCCAGCGAGAAGTCTTCCTGCGCCAGCGCGGCCAGCTGCGCCAGCTGCAGCGCGTCGGGCGTCAGGCGCTCCAGCCGCTGGCGCAGCGACTCCTTCAACGTGGCCGGTATCACCAGCGGCTGCCCGGGCTGCCAGGCCTGCAGGCCGTTGAGCCACAGCGCCTTGACCGACTCGAGCACGAAGGCCGGGTTGCCGCCGACGCGGCCGTGCAGGGCCGGGGCCAGCGTCGCGGGGTCGATGGCGCCGGTGTCCAGCCCCTGCAGCGGCAGGCTGTGCAGCAACGCCTGCACGTCGGGCGCCGACAGCGGCTCCAGATCGATGCGCAACCCGAGCCGGCTGCCGCTCAGCATCGCCACCAGCGCGGCCGCGGCGGGCCGCAGCTCGTCGGCCCGGCAGCCGAACAGCGGCAAGGCCGCGCTGTCGGGTGGCTGTGCCAGCCAGCCCCCCACGACGACGGCGATGGCCTCCATGCTCAGGTCGTCGGCGAACTGCAGGTCGTCGATGGCCACCAGGCGCATCCCCTGGGCGTGGCAGGCGAGCATCGTGCGCGCCACCGAGGCGAGCACGCGGCGGTGCTCCAGCGCAGACTTCAGCGAAGCCCCCCGCGCCGGGCCACCCGGCAACAGCAGCGCGATGTCGGCGCGGGTGCCGCTGTCCAGCACCGGCGCAAAGCGTTCGACAGCCGCCGTCACCAGCCGCGAAGCCACGATGCCGGGCTGCAGCACGTCGCCGGGCCGCGCGCCGACCACGATGGCGGGCTCCATCGCGGCCGCGGCCTGCGCCAGCAGCCGGCTCTTGCCGATGCCGCCCGGCCCGGCCAGCACCACGCCGCGGCCGAGCGCGAAGGCCCGTGCGATCTCGTCCAGCACGCCGTCGCGGCCCACCAGTTGCGGCGGGCGCCGCAGCGCGGCCGGCAGCGTGGCCGCGGCCAGGGCCTGGCGGGCCTGCGCGGTGGCCGCCTGTTGCTGCCCGGCGGCTTCGGCGGCCAGCACCAGGCGGCCCAGTTCGTTGGTGGCGGCGCTGGGGCCGATGCCGTAGGCCACGCGCAACGCGTCGCGGCAGTCGTCCCAGGCCGTCACGGCCGCAGCCCGGTCGCCGCGCAGGTAGAAGACTTCCATGCGCAGCCGGTGCGCGTCTTCGACGGCGTTGTCGGTGGCCAGCACCGCTTCGGCCGCGGCGAGCGCGGCGTCCCAGTCGCCGGCATCGCGGTGCTCGCGGGCGCGGGCCAGCAGCAGGCGGCGCCGCTCGCGCTCGGCGGCCTCGCGGCGCGTGGCCAGCCATTCCGCGAAGCCCGGCGCGTCGTCGAACTCCAGCGGGCCGAGCAGGCGGGTGGCCTCGGGCCCGATGTTGCGTGCGACGTCGGCGCCGGCCACGTCGACATCGAGGGCCAGCCGGAGCACACCGTCGGACTCGGCCAGCACATCACCCGCGGCCCGCTTCAGCCGCGCGAGGGTCTGGCGCAGGTTGGCGCGCGCCTTGGTCTCGTCGCCACCGGGCCACAGCAAACCGGCCAGACGCGCGCGCGGACTCGGCCCTTCTAGGTGCAGCCAGGCCAGCAGGCCGGCCTCGCGCGCCGACAAGAGCAGGTCGGGTCGCCCGGGCTCCAGAAGCCGGGGGACACCGTGGAGCTGGATGGTGGGCACGGCGCGTGGAGATCGTTCGGCCCCGCTTTGTACCGCAGGCCGGCGCCGGTCACGGCTGCGTCACGCCGCCCTGGCGACAGTGCGCATCCCAACGAACCCACGTCGCCGGAGAACCGATCATGAAGCCGTACACGCCGAACCCGACCCGCCGCCACCTGCTGGCCGCGGCCTCGCTGGGCACGCTGCTGGCCGCCTGCGGTGGCGGCGAAGACGCACCGCAGCCCGACCGCCCCGCGATCGACGAGTTCGCCCTCGCATCGCCTGCCCTGGTCGGCGCCGCGGCCAGCCTGCGTGTGCGCTTTCGTGGTGGCAGCGGCCGCATCGAGCCCGGCCTCGGCACGGTCACCTCGGGCAGCACCATCCAGACGCCGGTGCTGGCCGGCACGCAGCGCTATCGGCTCGTCGTCAGCCAGCCGGGCGCCGCCGATGCGGTGGCCGAACTGACGGTCGAGCCCGGCTGGCGCAACCGCCTGCGCAGCTTCGAGGCGCCGGCGATGACCGGGCACGGCGTCGTTGCATTGGCCGACGGTGGCGCACTGATCCTGGGTGGTTCGCGGGGCACGGGCGTGCTGTCGTCGGCCATCGAGCGCTTCGACCCCGTGGCGCAGACCCTCAGCACGCTGGGCCAGATGTTGACCGGCCGCAGCGAGATGAGCACCGTGCCGTTGGGCGACGGCCAGGTGCTGGTGTTCGGTGGCAGCACCTCGACCGTGCAGCCGCCCTTTGCCGAGATCGTCGACGCCCGCACGGGTGCCACGCGCCACGGCGGCTGGATGATGCTGCCGCGCGCCCAGCACGCCACCGTGCGCCTGGCCGACGGCCGTGTGGCCGCGGTGTGCGGCAGCAACCGCAACAGCATCGAGCTGTGGACGCCAGCCACCAACACCTGGGCGCTGGCGGGCAACCGCATGGCGCACGTGCGCCAGCACGCCACCGCGAGCCTGCTGCCCGACGGCCGCGTGCTCATCGTCGGCGGCTACACCGAGGGCGCGGGCTACGTCTTCGCCGAACTGTTCGACCCCGCCAACCAGACCTTCACACCCGTGGCCAACGCCCCCACCGAACGCCGCTGGCTGCACGCGGCGCTGACGCTGGCCGACGGCAGCGTGCTCATCGTCGGCGGCGAAAACGACGGCGGTGCACTCGCCAGCGTGTGGCGCTACGAGCCGGCCGCGGCGCGCTTTGTCGCCCAGCCGCCGCTGGCGGCGCCGCGCAGCATCGTGCGTGCCGTCACCGGGCCCGGTGACGAGGTGCTGATGTACGGCGGTGAGCAGGAGCCCGACGTCGGCCTGGCCACCGGTGCCGCCTGGCGCGCCGGCACGCCGCGCGAGCTGCCCGCGATGCCCGCGCCACGCGCCTGGCACAGCCTGACGCGCCTGACCGATGGCCGCCTGCTGATGCTTGGCGGGCAACACCGCGGCAACTTCGTCACCGGCGGCCTGATGTACGACTGAAGCCTGCCTTGGTGAAACGACACGTTCCGTGCCGTTGAATCAGAGCGCCACGCGCCGCACCAGAGGCCGGCCGACAGGGCCGCCGACATGAGCCTCGGCCTGCAGGGCTGCCTGCGCCTGGGACGACGGCGTGCGCAGCACTGCTGGCGCACAGGAGCTGAGTGCGTTCGGCCGCTGCCGGTCACTGGAGCTGACGGTGGCGATATGCGGCTATCCGGACGGTCAGAGGCCATCTCCGAATCCAGGCAGTCGCCGCCCTGCAGCCGACAGCTTGATGACCTTTGCAAACCGCCGTTGGCGGGCCCACGCCATACGGACGCTCAGCGCCACCAGTTCGAGCGTGGGAGCCTTGAACGTCCTCGGCGAGGCCGGTGCCCGCCCTATGCCCGGCCTGCGACTCCTTGGACTGGCTTGCGAAGTGCGTGGACTGGGCTCGCGTGCCGTCGTGTTGCGCTGGATTGGCGGGTCCTATGCTGTTCATCTCTTGGGCTCTCGGCCATGATCTTTTGGTTGACCCTGACTTCAACAGCGTCGTGACGACATGTAGCGAGGTGCCAGGCCGGCCGCGTATTGGGATTGAAGCCTATCGCGTTGAGTTTGGGACGGCGAGCACGGCTCATGCAGCGAAGTCTTGCACCGACTCGTGTGCCCGGCTCCCTGTCGGCGGCTAGGGGTCCAAACCCAGGTAATCCATGATTTTCTGGATGACCGGCCGCTCCAGGATGGCCGCGATGATCTTCAGTTCCTCAGTGCCGCACTTCGGGCAGTGCTGCAGGTCTATGTCGAACAAACGCTTGAACAGCCACGCCCAGCTGACGCGGTTCAGCCGGGTGTGGACGGTCCCGACCTCGCACTCGAAAGTCGCGGCGACTGTTCTGGCCGGCACCTGTTGCTCGGGCGGCACTAGCCTGGGCCTGGCCCTTGCGCGCTGAGACCGCGCAGGGGCGCTGAGGCTGCGAGGGCCCCGGCCGACTGCGCCGTGGCGGCCTCAGCGCCGCCATATCGTGGTGAAGTGGATCGTGGGAGAGCCGAAATTGCTGGCCGGGCTCACCACAAGCAAGCGGTCGCCGAACAGCACGGGCTTGCCGAAGCTCTGGCCATGTCGCGTGACCATGGGCAGCGAAGGCACCACGTTGGCCAGCGGCACGCCTCGGTCGTCGATCATCAGGTGGCGGAAGGGCTCGCGTGGGAGCGCCGCGAGCGAGTCGTCCAGCCAGAGCTCGCACCGGGCCGACGTGGAAAGCACCGCCCCCCGATCGTCGGCTACCAGCCAGGCCACGCTCGAAGCGGCCGCGCAGCCCTGCCGTGTATCGACATGGGCGGCGTTGAGGGCGTCCTGACCTGGTGCAAACAGCGGCAGGCCGTCGGTGTCCAGGCGAACCACTTGGCCCGTGTAATTCGAAGTGCCGGGGAAGCCGATGCGGTGCCGCCAGACCAGCATGCCCCGCGTGCCGGCCACGGCCGGCAGCAGATCGGGCGTCAAGCTGCCGCCGGGGTCAGTGGCCAGGGTTTGCACCCCGGGCACCGCGGCACCCGCGGGCAGCCAGGCGTACCGGAACTGGCTGATGGCGCCCGGCTCCTCAGTGTCCCGCAGCTGGCTCCGGCGCCAGGTGGCCAGCACACCCGCCGGGCCCACCGCCAGCTGCGGTCCCTCCCCGCTGCTGGGGTCCCTCATGCCAATGCCGCTTTCCATGCTCACTGCTTCGTCGAGCCGGTGCACCGGCCCCGCTGGCCGGCCTTGCGAGTCGAAGGCGCCAAGCATGAGCTGCATGCCCGCCTCGCCCTCGGGCCAGGCAAGCCACAAGGCCCAGAACCGGCCCGCATCGGCCGCCACCGCCTGCAGCCACACCGAGCCACCTTGGGGCCCGGCGGGTGGATGCTGCAGCCGCAGGCCCTCGGGAGGGCCGATGGGCTGGGCGTCGCTGCCAAACGACTTCACCATCCAGCCCACGCGCCCAGAGTCGGGCCAGTGGTAATGCACCAGCAGCAGCCGATCGCCGTCGCTCGTCCACAGGCCGCCGATCGGGTCGGCCGTCAGGGCGTCCATTCGCCACAGCGCGCGGATCGTCCCACCCGTGTCTGCCGTCATCACCACGCCCTGGCGGGGATTGCTGCCGTGGGCAGTGATCGCGATCCGGTCACCGAGTTTCTGCGCCACCCCCAGGAAGAACGACGGCACATCGACCCAGCCGGGCTGCCCGGCCGGCGCTCGCAGCGCCACCGACGGCAGTACACCCAGGCCCTGCTCGACGCCGTCCCAGCTCACGAGCTCCTCGGTGGTGGTCTGGAACCCGGTGCCCAGGGGTTGCACGAGCGTGCTTTTGACGAGGCCGACACCCGGCTCGTACCAGTCGCGCCGTTCGATCCGCACCACGGGGCTCAGGCTGGCGTCGCGGCTGAGCCTCGCGCGGGCCAGGGTGATGAAATCGACCCGGATGGTGCGCCGGGAGCCCAGCGCGCCTAGCATCACGGTCTCCGGGCCCACCACCCGGCGGTAGGCCGCGATGTCCAGGTCCTCGGCTACGCGGTCGCCGTCGGCATCGGGCAGGCCAGCGTTGATGCGCCGGTCGATGACCGTGTACTGGTCGTTCTGGCGCACCGGGGAGCGCAGTTCCGTCGCCACGAGGCTCTCGGCCGGGGTCAGGGGCGACAGCACCACAGTCTCCAAACGCACGACGTTGCCGCCGCGCAGCTCGACCCGGACCGCGTCCTCGCCCAGCCGAAAGGAGTTGCTGTCGGATTCGGTGAAGCCTCCGTCGGGGTTCACGGCCGTGCGGCGGATGTTCTCGTAGACAACGGGGACGCTGTTGGCCCCGTTGAAGTGAAGCCCATGAAAGCGCCAAGTGGCGCCGTCGCGAAGGGGCCGCAGCGTGGCGGCATCGGCCGCGAGCACCGCGCCGGGCTCCGACGCCGTTGGCATGAGGCCGGAGCCCGCCGAAGCCGTGGTGGACGCATCGCCACCCCCGCCGCCGCAGGCCACCAGCGCCAAGGTCAGTCCGGCCGATGCCACTCGGCCAGCCAGCAGCCAGGCGTTTCCATGCTTCATGTCGTGACCCCGTCGTGCCGAGTCCAGACGCCCGGATTGGTTGCTGCGAATGGTCGCCCAGCATAACGCCGCGCCGGCACGGTGTGTCGCTACCGAGGCCGGCGCGTGGGGCGCCGCGCTGCTCGTTGCACGAGCGGCGCCTGCAGGGCACGTCCCACGGCCTGCCGGAGTTGCTTAGGCGTGTCCCGCACTGCACCCAGGGCCGCCACGCGCTGGCGCGGCGCTTCACGCAGCCCCCGGCCATGCGCAGCGCCAGGCACCCACGAACCTTCTCTTCCGGGCACGCTGCGCAGGCCAACCTGCAACAGCCGCTGCGAGTTGCGCGGCGGCTCAGGGCGCCAGGCGCCGCGCCAGATGCCGGCCGAGCACCGGCGCCACGGCGTCCCAGGTGGCCTGCACGCCGAGTGTGGCCAGGTCCACCGTGCGCAGCCCGGCGTAGCCGCAGGGGTTGATGCGCGCAAACGGCTCCAGGTCCATCGCCACGTTCAGCGCCAGGCCGTGAAAGGTGCAGTGGCGGCTGACCTTGATGCCCAGCGCCGCCACCTTGCCCAGGCCGCGCATCGGGTCGGCACCCGGCATCACGGGCGGCAGCGCGGCGTGGCCATAGGGATCGTCGAGCCGCACGTAGATGCCCGGCGCGCCGCGCACGCGGTGGCCGGTGATGCCGGCATCGGCCAGCGTGTCCAGCAGCGCGGCCTCGATGCGGAACACGTACTCCTTGACGAAGTAGCCGAGCCGGCGCAGATCGAGCAGCGGGTAGGCCACCACCTGGCCAGGCCCGTGGTACGTGACCTGGCCGCCGCGCTCGGTGCGCAGCACCGGGATGTCGCCCGGCGCCAGCAGGTGGCCCTCCTGCCCGGCCAGGCCCTGCGTGAACACCGGCTCGTGCTCGACGAGCCAGAGCTCGTCGGGCGTGGCGGCGTCGCGCGTGGCCGTGAACTCGCGCATGGCCTCGAGCGTGGCCGCGTAGGGCTGGCGGCCCAGGGTGCGGATCGTGATCGGCGCATGCATCGGCGCGTTCATCCGGAGGTTCTCGAGCGGCGTTCGAGCAGGCCGAAGCCTGCCTGCACCAGCACCGCCAGCAGCGCCGCGGGCAGCGCGCCGGCCAGCATCTGCGCGGGGTCGTTGACGGCCAGGCCGGCGACGATGCGCTCGCCCAGGCCACCCGCGCCCACGAAGGCCGCCACCGTGGCCGTGCCGACGTTGATGACGGCCGCTGTGGTGACGCCCGCCAGCAGCACGGGCAGCGCCAGCGGCAGCATCACATGGCGCATCACGTCGCGCCGGCTCAGGCCCAGCGCCTGCGCGGCCTGCACCAGGCCTGCCGGCACCGCCGCCAGGCCGGCGATGGTGTTGCCCACGATGGGCAGCAGCGCATAGGCAAACAGCGCCAGCAACGCCGGCAAGAAGCCGATGCGCCCGAGCAGAGCCACCAGCACCGCCAGCAGCGCCAGCGAGGGCACCGTCTGCAGCAGGCCGACAGCACCGCGCAGCACGGCGCCGGCACGCGGCCTGGCCTGTGCCCACACGCCCAGCGGCACGCCCACGGCCACGGCCAGCGCCAGCGAGCCGAACACCAGCGCCAGGTGCTCGGCCAGCAGCCGCGGCAGGTCGGGGGCGAACAGGCGCTCGACGAAGCCGGGGCGGCCGGCGGCCGGCGAGCTTGTCGCCGACGACGCCGCTGAAGGCACCGCAGACGACGCCGCCTGCCGGGCCAGGAAGCCGCGCGCCACCTCGGCAAAGGGCTTGCGGTCGATCTCGGCCTCGGCGTTGAGCGCGATCATCGTCGCCTCGTCCAGCCGGCCCTGCAGCTGCGCCAGCGCGCGCTGCGCGGCCTCGGGCAGGCTCTGGCGCATCAGCAGCACGGCGTCGTAGCGCGGAAAGAAGCCGCGGTCGTCGCGCAGCACCCGCAGGCCCAGGCGGCCGATCTGCGCGTCGGTGCTGTACACATCGATCAGGTCCACCTGCCCGCCGGCCAGCGCCTGGAAGGCCAGGCCGTGGTCGAGGCCGCGGCCGGGTTTCAACGCCAGGCCGTAGGCCTGGGCGAGCGCCGGCCAGCCATCGGCCCGCACCAGGAACTCGTGCGACAGGCCGGTGCGCAAGCGGCTCAATTCGGCCGGCGGCAGCCGAGCCAGATCGGAGATCGTCGCCACGCCCAGGCGCTGCGCATCGGCCTCGCGCAGCGCCAGTGCGTAGGTGTTGTTGAAGCCCAGCGGCACGGCCACCTGCAGGCCGCGCGGCGCCAGCAAGGCGTTCAGCTCGGCCAGCGTCGGGTTGCCCTCAAGCTTGAGCAGCTCGCGCGCGATGGTGCCGGTGTACTCGGGGTAGACCTGCACCTCGCCACGCATCAGCGCCTGCTCGACGATCGCCGTGTTGCCCAGGCCCTGGCGGTGCACGGCCGCCACACCGGCGGCCTGCAGCGCCTGCGTGACGATCTCGCCGAGCACGTAGCTCTCGGTGAAGCGCTTGGAGCCCACGGCCACCGGCTCGGCCGCGGCACTGCCGGCCCAGGCCAGCCATGCGATCAGAAAGGAGACGAGCGCCCGCATGCAGGCATTGTGGCGGCCCTGGTCATGGCCCGCCGCTCAGTCGCCGGTCTTCAGCGGCACTGGCCGGTCACGGTGGAGTCGATCACCTTCAGCCGGCCGGCGATGATCTCGGCCTTGGCGGCGTCGACGCGGCGCTTCATGTCGGGCGTGATGAGCTTGGCGTTGTGCTCGTCGAGCGCGTAGTCGAGCGCGCCTTCCTTGAGCCCCAGCACCGTGACGCCCGGCTGCACGCCGCGAAAGGCCTGCAGCACCGCGAGATCCACGCGCTTGAGCATGCTGGTGAGCATGGTGCCCGGGTGCAGGTGGTTCTGGTTCACGTCCACGCCGATGCCGTAGATGCCGCCGTCCTTGGCCGCCTGCAGAACGCCCAGGCCGGTGGTGCCGGCGGCGGCGAACATCACGTCGGCGCCCTGCGCGATCTGCGTCTTGGCGAGTTCGGCGCCACGGGCGGGGTCGGTCCAGGCGGCGTTGGTGGTGCCGGTCATGGCCGAGGTGAACTTCACGCCCGGCCGCGCAAAGCGCGCGCCCTGCTCGTAGCCACACAGCACCTTGCGCACGAGCGGGATGTCCTGCCCGCCGACAAAGCCCACGGTGCCCGTCTTGCTGGCCAGCGCCGCCAGCATGCCCACGAGGAAGGCGCCCTCGTGCTCGCGGTAGACGAAGCTCTGCACGTTGGGCAGGTCCACCACCATGTCGATGATGGCAAAGCGCAGCTGCGGGAAGTCGCGCGCCACCTTGTCGATGGCGCTGGCCTGCGGGAAGCCGACGCCGACGATGGGGCTGGCGCCGCGCTCGGCAAAGCGCCGCGCCGCCTGCTCGCGCTGCGGTGCGTTGGCGATCTCGAACTCGAGGTAGGGCTTGCCGGTTTCCCGTTTCCAGGCCTCGGCGCCGCGCCAGGCGGCCTCGCCGAAGCTCTTGTCGTTCTTGCCACCGAGCTCGAAGATGATCGCCGGCTGCGCCAGCGCCGCGCCGGCCGCCAGGGCGAGCGCGGCGGCCACCAAGACCTGCCGCGCCTTCATCAGAAGCTGGCCTTGAACGACGCGCCGATCGTGCGCGGCTCGTTGATGAAGCCGGTGAGGTTGTTGAAGTCGATGCCCCCCACCACGCGGATCTGGTTGGTCAGGTTGCGCACGAAGGCGGCGGCTTCGTACTTGCCCTTGCCGAAGCTGTAGCCGACGCGAAGGCCGCCTTCGGTGAGCGGCTTGCCCTTGAACTCGACGCTGTCGTACAGGAAGAAGTTGATCTCGCTGCGGTACGTCCAGTCGGTCAGCACGAACATCTCGCCGCCGGCCAGCGGCATGCTGTAGCGGGCGGTGAAGCTGAGCGTGGTTTCTGGCGACTGCGGCAGCGAGTTGCCGTTGATCGAGACCGTGGGCGCGAACTTGCCAATGGCCGGGTTGACCGGTGCGGTGATCGGATCGAGCACCGTGCAGCCACTGCCGCAGGCGTCGACACGCAGGTTCGGGTCCTTGATCTTGGTCTTGTTCAGGCTTCCGCTCAGCGTGAGCAGCAGGTTGTCGGTGGGCAGCAGCTTCACGTCGAACTCGGCGCCGTTGCCAGTGGTCTTGGCGGCGTTGACGAGCTGGTTGAAGTTGGCCGCGCCGCCCACCGCGGTGAGCTGCTGGTCCTTGATCTCGTAGCTGAACACGTTGAAGGCCACGCGGGCGCGGCGGTTCATCAGGTCGGCCTTGTAGCCGGCTTCGTAGCTGGTGACGGTTTCGCTCTTGGCCACCGACAGCGTGTCGCCGAAGAGCAGCCGGCCCTGGATGGCCGGCGCGCGGAAGCCCGTGGCCACGCGCGCGTACACGTTCGACGTCTTGTTCAGCGCGTAGCTGGCGGAGAAGTCGGCGCTGGTGTTGGTGGCGCTGGTGTTGGCAGTGCGGCGGCCGATGAAGGTGGGGCTGAAGGGCGGCGCCTGGATGCGGTCGGCGACGAAGTCCTTTTCGTCCTTGGTGTAGCGAAGGCCGCCGCGCAGCTTGATGGCGTCGCTGACGTCGAGGTTGACGGTGCCGTAGATGGCGTAGGCCTTGTTGTCCTGCTGCTGTGTGGCAAAGCCGTTGCGTGTGTTGCCGCCCAGGCTGCTGTAGTTGAAGCTGTCGATGTTGAGCGACTCATCGAAGTAGTACAGGCCTGCGATCCACTGCAGCGCGCCCTTGGTCGTGCTTTCGAGGCGGAACTCCTGCGTGAACTGGCTGTGCTTGGGCAGGCCGTCGCCGCTTTCGGCGTCGAAGGGGATCAAGCCGGGGCCGAATTTGCCCGCGCCCAGGAACACGGCGCCGAAGCCGCCGTCGATGTCGCCGCGCGAGAACGACTCGACGCTCTCGTAGCCGGTGATCGAACTCAGCGCCATGCCGCCGAGGTCGTAGCGCACGCGCACGCTGCCGCCCATGGTCTGCACGTCCTGGCTGTTGATGCCGTCCTGGCTGACCTTCTTCTCGTCGAAGCCGTCAACAAGCTCGTTGGTGCCGGGCTTGATGATGTTGGCGCGGAACACCCGCGCCGAGCCCTTCAGGTCGCGCGCGTGCACGTTGAACAGCACGCTCAGTGCCTTGTTCGGCGCCACCAGCAGCTGCACGCGGGCGGCGTTGTCGTTGTAGCCCTCGAGCTCGGAAGTGGGCGCACCGCGGGTGTTGGTGACCCAGTCGTCGCGGTTCTGGCTCTGCAGGCTGACGCGCAGCGCGGCGCTGTCACCCAGCGGCGTGTTGACCATGCCTTCGACGTTGAACATGCGGTTGCTGCCGATGGCCGCCGAGGCATAGGCCTCGAAGCTGCGGATCGGCCTGGCCGACTCGAAGCGCACCACGCCGGCCGGCGAGTTGCGGCCGTACTGCGTGCCGCGCGGGCCGTTGAGCACCTCGATCGAGGCCATGTCGAAGATCGGGAAGCCCTTCAGGATGGGGTTCTCCTGCACGACGTCGTCGAACACCAGGCTCACCGGCTGGCTGGCGTTGAGGTCGAAGTCGGTGTTGCCGATGCCGCGGATGTAGAAGCGCGGGAAGGCTCGGCCGAAGGAGCTTTCGATGTTCAGGCTGGGCACCCGGCCGGCGAGCTGGCGGATGTCCTGGCCGCCGGAGTTCAGCACCTCGAGCGTTTCGCCCGAGAGGGACGTCACCGCGCTCGGCACGTCGCGGATGTTCTCCACCCGGCGCTCGGCGGTCACCGTCACCACTGTCAGGCCGCCCTCGGGGTTGGCGGGTGCGGTTTGGGCCGAAGCACCGGAATGGAGCACGGCCAGGATGGCGGCTGCAGCAATCGGGTGCAGGAGGAGATTCTTTTGGGGCATCTTTGACATGGCGGGGCGCTCCGACGGGCTGTTGGGGGCACCGCTGCAAGGCAGCCGGTGCATCGACTCGATGGCGAGACGCATCGAAGTAGCATGGATGATGCCGCCGGACCCCCCCAATACTGATGAGGGCCGGCCTCATGCCCGCGCTCCTGATGCCGCCGCGCAACACCTGCCACCCATGTTGACCCCTCTCCAGAAGGCCACCTACCAGGAACAAGGCTGGCTCGTGCTGCCCGGCTTCAAGCCGCCCGGCGATACCGCCGCGGTGTGCGGGCGTGCGCGGGCCATCGTCGAGGCCTTCGACCCCACCGCCGGCGCCAGCCGCTTTTCCACGCGCGACCGCAGCCTCGTGGCCGACGCCCGCCTGCTGGCCAGCGCCGAGGCGGTGCACTGCTTCTTCGAAGAAGAAGCTCTCGATGCCGAAGGGCGCCTGGTGGTGCCCAAGGCGCAGAGCATCAACAAGATCGGCCATGCCCTGCACGATCTCGACCTGGTGTTCTCGGCCTTCAGCAAGGGCCCGGCGTTGGCCGAACTGGCCGCCGACCTGGGCCTCGTGCAGCCGCAGGTCTGGCAGAGCCAGGTCATCTTCAAGCAGCCGCAGATCGGCGGCGAGGTTGGCTGGCACCAGGACGCGAGCTTCTTCGAAACCGAGCCGATCACTGTGACGACCTTCTGGTTCGCGCTCGAAGACGCCACACTCGACAACGGCTGCCTGTGGGCCGAACCCGGCGGCCACCGGGGCGAGCGCGGCGAGCTGCGCGAGCGCTACGTGCACGAGCCGGCCGGTGGCACAGGCCGGCTGCGCATGGAGCCGCTGTCCCGCCGCCCGTGGCCGTCCACCGCCACGGCGCAACCGCTGCCGGTGGAGGCCGGCACGCTGATCGTCTTCCACGGCCTCTTGCCGCACTACAGCGCCCCCAACCGCAGCCCGCGCTCGCGCATGGCCTACACGCTGCACGCCACCTGCGGCACGGCGGCCTACTCG
>JAIYDH010000196.1 GCA_027487585.1 Rubrivivax sp. | reverse complement strand
GCCGGGCCGTTCTGCAGCACGCCGGCGATCAGCACGCCGCTCTTGGCCTCCAGCGCCAGGCTTTCGGCCAACTCGGGCGTCAGCTCTCGCGGCTCGACGCCGATCCAGCCGCGCCGCACCTCGCCGCCGGCGATGAGCTGCTCCATCACGCTGCGTGCCGTGTCCACCGGCACGGCGAAGCCGATGCCCATGCTGCCGCCGCTGCGCGAGAAGATGGCCGTGTTGATGCCCACCAGCGCGCCCGCCGCATCGACCAGCGCGCCGCCCGAGTTGCCGGGGTTGATGGCGGCGTCGGTCTGGATGAAGTTCTGGAACTGCGAGCCCGCGCCGGTGCGGTCGAGCGCGCTCACGATGCCGGCGGTGACGGTCTGGCCGACGTTGAAGGGGTTGCCGATGGCCAGCACGGCGTCGCCCACGCGCAGCGCGCGCACGTCGCCCAGGCGCATCACCGGCAGGGCGCCGGGCAGATCGATCTTGAGCACCGCGATGTCGGTCTCGGGGTCGGAGCCCACGACCTTGGCCGTGGTGCTGCGGCCGTCGGTGAGCTGCACCTCGATCTCGCTGGCGCCTTCGATGACGTGGTGGTTGGTGAGCAGGTAGCCCTCGGGCGAGACGATCACGCCCGAGCCCAGGCCGAGTTGGCGGCGCTGCGCGTTGTTGCCGAAGAACTCCTCGAAGCCAGGCACTTTGGCGTGCGGGTCGGTGTTGCCGCGCTTGGTGGCCATCACGCTGACCACGGCCGGCGCGGCCTGGGCTGCGGCGCCGGCGAAGCTGGCCGTGGTGCTGCCCGAGGCCGCCTGCGCGGCCGGCGCGGCCTGAATCAGCGTCGGCATCGGCAGCGCCAGCGGCACGCGGCCGCCGGGCAGCCATTCGGGCTTGAAGGTGAGCACCACGAACAGCAGCGCCACCGCCACCGTGACGGTCTGGGAGAAGACGAGCCAGAGGCGGCGCATGGGGCAGGGCAGGCGAGGTGTGGGGATCGGGGCCGGCGGCGCTGGCAGGGGCTGCAGAGGGCCTCAGAATCGCCGCATGACGACACGGCAGGAACTCGAGGCGCGCCTGGCGGCGGTGTTGCGCCCGGAGCAGTTCAAGGATTATGGGCCGAACGGTTTGCAGGTCGAAGGGCGTGCCTCGGTGCGGCGCGTCGCTTCCGGCGTCACCGCCAGCCGGGACTTCATCGATGCGGCGCTGGCCGACGGCGCTGATGCGCTGCTGGTGCACCACGGCCTGTTCTGGCGCGGGCAAGACGGCCGGCTCACCGGTTGGCTGGGCGAACGCGTGCGGCGGCTGATGCGTGCCGACGTGAGCCTGTTCGCCTACCACCTGCCGCTGGACGCCCACCCCGAGCTCGGCAACAACGCGCAGCTCGGCCGCCGGCTCGGCCTGGAGGCCGACGCCCGCTTCGGCGAGCAGCAGCTGGGCTTCATCGGCCCGGCCGCCGCGCTGCACTCGCTGGCGGCGCTGGTGGCCGGCGTGCAGGCGCTCGCACCCGCCCGGGCGCCCACCGTGGTGCCCGGTGATGGCCGCGCGCTGGCGCGGATCGCCTGGTGCACGGGTGGTGCGCAGGGGTACTTCGAAGACGCCATCGCGGCCGGGGCCGATGCCTTCGTCACCGGCGAGATCAGTGAGCCGCAGGCCCACCTGGCGCGTGAAACCGGCGTGGCCTTCATCGCCGCCGGCCACCACGCCACCGAGTGCTTCGGCGCGCCGGCGCTGGCCGCCGCGGTGTGTGCGGAGCTGGGCCTCGAGCACCGCTTCATCGAAATCCCGAATCCGGCATGAAGGCCTTGGCGCAGCCCCTGCTGGTGACCCTGGGCGATGCCGCCGGCATCGGCCCCGAGATCATCGTCAAGGCCTTCCTGCAGGGCGAGCTGGCCGACGCGGTGGTGATCGGCGACGTGGCCGTGCTGCGGCGCGCGGGCGCGCCGATGACCGCGCGCATCGAGCAGCCGGCTGACTTGGCCGAGGCGCCGCCCGGCTGCCTGCCCGTCATCGAGCCTGCCGGCCTGCCGCCGGGCCTGGCCGGCCTGCCGCTGGGGCAGGTGTCGGCCACGGCCGGTGCGGCGGCGGCCTGCTGCATCGAGGCCGCCGTGCGCTGGGTGCAGGCCGGCGATGGCGCGGCAGTGGTGACGGCGCCCATCCACAAGGAGGCGCTGGCCGCCGCCGGCTTGCCCTATCCGGGCCACACCGAGATGCTGCAGGCGCTGGCCACCCCGGCGGGCGCCGTGCCCGCGCCGGTGCGCATGATGCTGGCCAACCCGGAGCTGCGCGTGGTGCTCGTCACCATCCACGTGTCGCTGCGGCGTGCGCTCGACCTGCTGGATTTCGACGCCGTGCTGTCCACGCTGCGCATCGCCCACGCCGCGGCGCGCGGCTGGGGCCAGGCGGCGCCGCGCATCGCGGTGGCGGGCCTGAACCCGCATGCCGGCGAGGGCGGCCTGTTCGGTGACGAAGAGCTGCGCTTCATCGGCCCGGCCGTGCAGGCGGCCCGCGCCGAGGGCATCGACGCCCACGGCCCGTTTGCCCCCGACACCGTCTTCATGCGTGCCCGCCGCGGCGAGTTCGACCTCGTGGTGGCGATGACGCACGACCACGGCCTGATCCCGGTGAAGTACCTCGGCGTGGAGCAGGGCGTCAACGTGACGCTGGGCCTGCCCTTCGTGCGCACCAGCCCCGACCACGGCACCGCGTTCGACATCGTCGGCCAGGGCCTTGCTGACCCCGCCAGCCTCGTGGCCGCGCTGCACATGGCCCGCCAGCTGACCGGCTCAGCCCTCCGCGTGGCTCCGGCTCTGCCGGGCCGTCTGGGAGCGGCTCCCTCGGGGGGGGGCGAGCGCTAGCGAGCTTGGGGGCTCAACGTCCGGCGCCCAGCGAGTCGAGTTGGCGCCGCGCGCGCTCGGTGGCGCGCTCGATCAGCGTGGCCTGCTCGTAGGCGCGGAAGCGTCCGCTCTCGCACAGGCGCTGCAGCATGCGGTAGGTGAGCGACACCGTCTTCTGGTGGCGCCCGCCGTGCGTGAAGATGAAGAAGCTGCGCCCGCTGTTCACGTGCGCCAGGCGCACCTT
>JAIYDH010000379.1 GCA_027487585.1 Rubrivivax sp. | reverse complement strand
GGCCTGCAGGCCGGCATGCCGATGCCGCCGCTGGCGCTGCAGGACGAGGTGAGCCTGTCGCTGGCCGTGCACGTGGCCGACCAGACGAAGAAGGATCTGGCGGCCGACGGAAAGGCCTACGACGAACACCCCGGCATGGCCGTGGCGCGGCAGCTGTGCGAGGCCGGCCGCATCGGCCGCAAGGCCGGCCGCGGCTTCTACGACTACGACGATGAGGACAAGCACCTGTGGCCCGGCCTGACGGCCATGTTCCCGACCGCCGCCGAACAGCCGCCGCTGGCCGAACTGGTGGACCGACTGCTGTATGCCCAGGCCGTGGAGTCGGCGCGCTGCCTCGAGGAAGGCGTGCTGCGCTCGGTGGTCGACGCCAACATCGGCAGCATCTTCGGCTGGGGCTTCGCGCCTTGCCACGGGGGCACGCTGCAGTTCATCGACGCGGTCGGTGCAGCCACCTTCGTGGCGCGCGCCCAGGCGCTGGCAGCCCGGCACGGGCCGCGATTCGCCCCTCCGCCCGGCTTGCTTCAGCGAGCGAGCAGTGGCACTCTGGCTACCTGAACCGCCACGCACACCCATGGACAAGGACTTGCCAGCGCCGCAGTTGTCGCTGGACGGCGCACCCTTCGGCGTGTTCCGCACCGACGAGCACGGGTACTGCACCTACACCAACGCGGCCTGGCAAGAGATCTACGGGCTGACGCTGGCCGAGAGCCTGGGTGACGGCTGGACCCGCGGGCTGCACCCCGACGACCGCGAGTTCGTCGCACGCCAATGGCTGGCCGATGCCGAGAGCGGACGCCCCTTCGACCTCGTGTTCCGCGTCCTTCGCAAGGACGGCATCGGACGCCACGTGCGGGCGCGCGCCTGGTCCGTGCCGGGCGGAACCATCGGCACCGTCGAAGATGTCACCGAAGCTGAAGCACGCGCTCAACAGTTACGCAGCACCGCTCAGCTGCTGGATCGCACGGGCCAGATCGCCGGCGTGGGCGCCTGGGACATCGACCTGCGCACGCGCGAGGTGCGCTGGAGCACACAGACCTACCGCATCTACGAGCGCACGCCCGACTGGCAGCCCAGCATCGAGGACGGCATGACCTACTATGCCCCCGAGGCCCGGCACGTGATCGCCGCGCTGGTGGACCGCGCCATCCAGGAAGGCGAGCCCTTCGACACCGAGCTGCCCTTCATCACCGCCACGGGCCGCCACCTGCGCGTGCGCGCCGTGGGCGACGTGGAGCGCGAGGGTGACCAGCCGATCCGGCTGTACGGCGCGTTCCAGGACGTGACGGCCCAGCGCAACGCCAGCGACGAGCTGCACGCCAGCCGCGAGCGGCTGCGCCAGCTCTACGACGACACGCCGGCGCTGATGGCCTCGGTGGGCCAGCAGAGCCAGGTGCTGTCGATCAGCCGGCTGATGCTGGCGCGGCTGGGCCTGGCTCGCGAAGACGTGGTGGGCGCACCCGCCACGGTGCTGCTGCACGGCCAGCCGGCCGAGCGGCTGGAGGCGCTGGCGCGCGTGCGGGAACGCCTGCGCGCGCGAGGGGGCATCGAGGGCCTGCCGGTGAGCCTGGCGCATCGCGACGGCGCTGTGGTGCACACGCTGATGTCGGCCGTGGTGGAGCGCGATACCGAAGGACGCAGCGTTCGGCTGCTGGCCGTGTTCGAGGACATCTCCGAGAGCGTGCAGCGGCAGGCCGAGCTGACACGTGAACGGGCGCTGCGCGAGATGGTCGAACGCCAGGCCGGCGAGCTCTCACGGCTGGCCGACGAGCGCCGCGAGATGCTGGACGTGCTGGCGCACGAGGTGCGCCAGCCGCTGAACAACGCCATGGCCGCGCTGCAGAGCGCGGCCGCGCTGGGCGGCTCGCAGCGCGGCGACGACGCCATGCAGCGCCTGGCCCGCGCGCACGGCGTCATCGGCGACATCGTGGCGCAGATCGACAACACGCTGGCCGCCGCCGCGCTGCTGGTGGGCACACACGCCCTGCAGCGCACCGACACCGACATCGACATGCTGCTGCAGCTGGTGGTGGCCGACTTCGCCCCCGCCGACCGCGGCCGCTTCGTCATCGAGCGGCAAACCCCCACGCGCACGGCGTCGATGGACCTGTCGTTGATGCGGCTGGCCTTGCGCAACCTGATGGCCAACGCGCTGCGCCATGCGCCGGCCGGCAGCCCCGTGACGCTGCGCGTGGCCGACAGCGACGAACCGCTGGCGCTGCTGCTGGAAGTCGAAGACCAGGGCCCCGGCGTGGCCGACGCCGTGCGCGCAAAGCTCTTCGAACGGGGCATGCGGGGCCCGGCCAGCCGCGGCCAGGGTCTGGGCCTGCACATCGCGCAGCGCGCCCTGCAACTGCACGGCGGCGCGGCCGAACTGGTGCGCAGCGAACCGGGCTCGACGGTGTTCAGGCTGGTGCTGGTGCAGGGCGACCCCGATGTCGCCCACGCGCCTAGTCCACCAGCGGCGCCTTGAAGACGTAGCCCACGCGCGAGCGCGACTGCAGCGGCACCATCAGCGGCGTGGCGCGCTCGATGCGGCGGCGCAGGCGGTAGATGATGGCGTTGAGGCCGTCGTCGCCCTGCGCCGAGGGCACGCGGCCCAGGCGCTGGCGCAGCGCGTCGCGCGTGACGGTTTCGCCGCGCGCCTCGAGCAGGCACTGCAGCACCTGCAGGTCGGTGTCCGACAGCGGCACGCGGGCGCCATCGGGCGCCTGCAGCTCGGCCTCCTGGCGGTTGAGCCGCCAGGCCTCGGCCTTGGCCACCGGCGGCACCGCGCGCCGCTGCACGGCCTGGATGGCCAGCGACACCTGCTCGAACTGCACGGGCTTGACCAGGTACATGTCGGCACCGGCCTCGACGATCTGCCGGAAGACATCGGGGCCCAGGCGCCCCGACACCACCAGCACCCCGGCTTGCGTGCGCTTGCGCAGCACCTTGATGAGCTCGACGCCGTCGACACCGGGCAGGCCCAGGTCGAGCACGTAGAACTCGTGGTCGTAGGCGCCGTTGCTGGCCAGCAGGTCGTTGCTGTCGAAGAACGTGGTGACCTCGACGCCCAGGCTGCGCAGGTGCTGCGACAGGCACTCGCAGTAGACGACATCATCGTCGACGAGAACCAGTCGGGTCGGCAACATAACGGTGATGTCCTGTGGCGCCGTCTATCGGTGCGGCATTGTCCTCAAGTTTACAGCGGTCTTACGCCAGCGCACGCCCGATCAGGATTTTCTGCACCTCGGATGTTCCCTCGTAGATCTGGCACACCCGCACGTCGCGGTAGATGCGCTCGACCGGGAAATCGCTGACGTAGCCATACCCGCCGTGCACCTGGATGGCGTCGGAGCACACGCGCTCGGCCATCTCGCTGGCAAAGAGCTTGGCCATCGCGGCTTCCTTCAGGCAAGGCTGGCCGGCGTCCTTGAGCGCGGCGGCGTGGAAGATCATCTGCCGCGCGACCTCGATCTGCGTCGCCATGTCGGCCAGCTTGAACTGCACCGCCTGGTGCTGGAAGATGGGCTGGCCGAAGCTGGTGCGGTCTTTCGAATAAGTCAAAGCCGCTTCAAAGGCCGCGCGGGCCATGCCAACGGCCTGGCTGGCGATGCCGATGCGGCCGCCCTCCAGGCCACTGAGCGCGATCTTCAGGCCCATGCCCTCGTCGCCCAGGCGGTTGGCGGCCGGGATGCGGCAGTTCTCGAAACGGATCTGCGCCGTGTCGCTGGCGTGCTGGCCGAGCTTGTCTTCGAGACGCGCCACCGTGTAGCCGGGCGTGGCGGTGGGCACGAGGAAGGCACTGATGCCCTTCTTGCCGGCGGCCTTGTCGGTGACGGCCATGACGATGGCGACGTCGCCGTGCTTGCCGCTGGTGATGAACTGCTTGACGCCGTCGAGCACGTAGAAGTCGCCCTCGCCATCGCTCACAAGGCGGGCGGTGGTGCGCAGGCCGCCGGCCTCGGAGCCCACGTGCGGCTCGGTCAGGCAGAAGGCGCCGAGCATCTCGCCGCGCGCCAGCGGCACCAGGAAGCGCTGCTGCTGCTCGGCGTTGCCGAAGGCCATCAGGATGGAGCAGACGGGGCAGTTGTTGACGCTGATGATGGTGCTGGTGGCGCCGTCGCCGGCGGCAACTTCTTCCAGGATGACGGCCAGCGCCAGGTAGTCCAGCCCGGCCCCGCCCTGCTCGGCCGGCACGGCCACGCCGTAGCAGCCCAGCGCCGCCAGGCCGCGCAGCGCCTCGGCCGGGAAGGTGTGCGTCTTGTCCCACGCGGCGGCGTGGGGCGCGACCTCGGCCTGCACGTAGGTGCGCACGGCGTCCTGCACGGCGCGGTGGTCTTCAGAAAGCAGCATGGGGTGTCGCCCAGGTTCGTTCGGGGGCGCCGGCCGGAGGCGGGCGGCTCGAGGGGCCTCGCTTCACCACGCCAGCGGCGTGCCGTCGTGGTCGAAGAAGCCGCCATTGTCGGCCGGCTGTAGCCCGGCCAGCGTGCGCCGCATCGCGGCCACGGCATCGGCCACGTCGAGGTCGGCGCCGCTGCCGCCCATGTCGGTGCGCACCCAGCCCGGGTGCAGCGCCACGCAGGTGGCACGGCCGGCCAGGGCCAGAGAGGTGTCTTTCAGCACCGAGTTCAGCGCCGCCTTGCTGGCGCGGTAGAGCCAGCCCGAGGGGTTGGCACGCAGCGCCATCGAGCCCATGCGCGAGGAGATCACCGCCAGCCGCGCCTGCGGCGCCAGCGCCTCGGCCAGCGTCGGCAGCACGCGCATGGCGCCGAGCACGTTGGTATGCATCACGGCGTCGAAGTCGGCCTGGCTCGGCGGCTCCAGGCCCGTGCTGCGCGGGCCGTAGACACCGGCGTTGACGATGGCCACGTCGAAAGCCTCGCCGTCGATCGGCCAGGCCAGCGCGCTGGCGCCGGCCGCGCTGGCCACGTCGACGCGCAGCGCCTGGGCGCCGAGCGCCTGGATGCGCGCCAGGCCCTCGTCGCTGCGCGCGGTGGCCGTCACTTGGGCGCCGGCCTCGCGGTACTGGCGCACGAACTCCAGGCCGATGCCGCGCGAGGCGCCGATGATCATCACATGGAGCGTCATGCCGTCACCGGCCTTTCTTTCAGGATGCGCAGAGCCAGCGCGATGAAGAGCACGCCACCAGCGGCCTCCAGCAGGCGCTTCAGCGGCCCCGAGGCGCCGTGCCGAGCCCGGCGGGCCACGCGGTCGGCGAGCGCCACCACCGCCAGCAGGAAGAGGCCGCCCTGCAGCACAAACCAGGCGCCGAGCAGCAGGAACGACACGGTCTTGTCGGGCGACGCGGCCGGCACGAAGGGCGGCAAAAAGGCGAGGAAGAACAAGGCCACCTTTGGGTTGAGCACGTTGGTCAGCAGCCCGCGGCGGAACTCCGCCGGCAGGCTGAGCGCGGGCAGCGGCGCCGCACCCGGGGCGGCGGCCGTGGCCGCCGGCCGCCAGGCGCTGTGCAGCATTTGCCCGCCCAGCCACAGCAGGTAGGCCGCGCCGGCCCACTGCAGCACCACGTAGGCCTGCGGGTGCAGCGCCAGCACCGCCGCCAGCCCGAGGCCTGCTGCCAGCGCATGCACCGCGCAGCCGGCCGTGATGCCCAGCGCCGCGGCCGCGCCCGCGCGCACGCCGGCCTGCCAGGTGCGCGACAAGGTCAGCAGCAGGTCGACGCCGGGCGTCGCATTGAGCACGAACACAGCAAGCGCGAAGGCCGCCAGCTGCGGCGGCGCGGGCCACAGGGCCGCCACGGAATCAGGCATCACGTTTCGGCCCCCTTCGCGAGACTGACGACGCGATGCATCGCGCCCAGGGCACCAGGCGCGACCGCGTGGAGTTCGGCACTGAACCGGGCCCAGCGGGCGCGACGCCGGCCACCGCCGCTTGGCTTCACAGCCGTTCGACGGCTATCGCGGTGGCCTCGCCGCCGCCGATGCACAGCGCCGCCACGCCACGCTTCACGCCCTGCGTGCGCATCGCGCCCAGCAGCGTGACGACGATGCGCGCGCCACTAGCGCCGATGGGGTGGCCCAGGGCGCAGGCGCCGCCGTGCACGTTGACGATCTCGTGCGGCAGCTTGAACTCAGCCATCGCGGCCATGGTGACGGCAGCGAAGGCCTCGTTCACCTCCCAGAGGTTGACGCTCTTGGCGTCCCAGCCGGCTTTCTTGAGCGCCTTCTCGATGGCACCGGCCGGCGCGGTGGAAAACCACTCCGGCGCCTGCGCGTGCACGGCGTGGCTGACGATGCGCGCCAGCGGCTGCAGGCCCATCTGCCGCGCCGTGCTCTCGCGCATCAGCACCAGCGCAGCGGCGCCGTCGCTGATGCTGCTGGCGTTGGCGGCCGTGATGGTGCCGTCCTTCTTGAACGCGGGCTTGAGCGTGGGGATCTTGTCGAGCTTGGCCTTGAAGGGCTGCTCGTCGTGCCTGATCACGGTGTCGCCGGCCTTGCCGGGCAGCGTGACGGGGGCGATCTCCCAGTCGAAGCGGCCGTCTTGATTGGCGGCCTTGGCGCGCGTGGTGCTGGCAATGGCGTAGGCGTCCTGCGCCTCGCGCGTGAAGCCGTACTTCGCGGCGCAGCTCTCGGCGAACACGCCCATGGCCTTGCCGCCCCCATCAGCCAAACGTTCATAGGCGTCTTCGAGGCCGTCCCGCGCCATGTGGTCGAACAGCTGCGCAGCACCGTACTTCACGCCCTTGCGCGCGAACATCAGGTGCGGCGCGTTGGTCATGCTCTCCATGCCGCCGGCCACCACCACCTGCGCACTGCCGGCGGCCAGCATGTCGTGGGCAAACATCATCGCGCGCATGCCGCTGCCGCACATCTTGGACAGGGTCACCGCACCGGCGCTCAGCGGCAGGCCGGCTTTCAACACCGCCTGGCGCGCCGGCGCCTGGCCCTGGCCGGCCATCAGGCAGTTGCCGAGCAGCACCTCGTCCACCGCATCAGCGGGCACGCCGGCCCGCTCGACCGCGGCCTTCACGGCGACGGCGCCCAGCTCCCAGGCGGCCAGGCCGGCGAAGTCACCCAGCAGGCCACCGATGGGCGTGCGGGCGGCGGAGACGATGACGATGGGATCGGTGCTCATGCGAGTTCTCCAGATGAACAGGTACGGGTCAGGCGGCCGCGCGGTTGCTGAAGCGCTTGCTCGCCTCGTACGGAAACACATCGTGCACGTGGCCGCCGATGATGCGCTCCTTGCAGCCCTGCCAGAAGGCGGCATCCAGCAGGTCGGCGTGGTGGGCCATGAAGACCTCTCGCACCTGCGTGTTGCCGAGCAAGAAGGGGCCGAAGGTCTCGGGGAACACGTCGCCCTTGTTCACCGTGTACCAGATCTCGCCGGACATCTCGTCCTCCTCGTTGCGCGCCTGCGGCACGCGGCGGAAGTTGCAGTCGGTGAGGTACTCGATTTCGTCGTAGTCGTAGAACACCACCTTGCCGTGGCGCGTGACGCCGAAGTTCTTCCAGAGCATGTCGCCGGGGAAGATGTTCGCGGCCACCAGGTCCTTGATGGCGTTGCCGTACTCCACCACCGCGTGCACCAGCTGCTCGGGCCCGGCCTCCTGCAGATAGATGTTCAGCGGGATCATGCGGCGCTCGATGTAGACGTGCTTGAGGATCAGTTCGGTCTGGCCGTCGCCGTCGCGGTCCGAGATTTCCAGCACGCTGGGGCAGAACTTCTTCAGCTCGTCCACCAGCTCGTCCTCGAAGCGCGCGAGCGGGAACGCGACGTTGCTGAACTCCAGCGTGTCGGCCATGCGGCCGACGCGGTCGTGCTGCTTCACGAGCAGGTACTTGCTCTTGATCAGCTCGCGCGTGGTGTCCTTCTGCGGCGGGTAGTAGTCCTTGATGACCTTGAACACGTACGGGAACGACGGCAGGTCGAACACCAGCATCACCATGCCCTTGATGCCGGGCGCGATGCGGAATTTGTCGGAGCTGTGGCGCTGGTGCGCCATGAAGTCGCGGTAGAACAGGTTCTTGCCGTGCTTCTGCAGGCCCAGGGCGTTGTAGAGCTCGTGGCGCGGCTTGCGCGGCATCATCGACCGCAAAAACTGCACCGTGGCGCTGGGCACCTCCATGTCCACCATGAAGTAGGCCCGCGCATAGCTGAAGATCATCAGCAGCTCGTCTTCGCCGAACAGGGCCGCATCGATGACGAGATTGCCCGCCGCGTCGTGCAGGATGGGCAGCGCCAGCGGCGTCTCGGTGAAGCCGTTGATGATCTTGCCCACCAGGTAGGCGCCCTTGTTCCGGTAGAACAGGCTCGACAGCACCTGGATCTGGAAGTTGGCGCGCGGCCGAAAGCCGCCGAGCTCGCCGAGCATGGCCTGCACGATGTGCTCGACGTCGCGGTCGAGGTCGCCAAACTCGCGCTGCAGCTGGAAGTTCGTGACGATGCGCTTCCAGGTCTCGTGCAGAGTCTCGCGCGTGGGGTAGTAGGCGCGGTAGGTGGGCAGCGCCGCGGGCTCGTCGTTCTCGATGTACTCGGTGCTGACGGCCGGCCGCACGAAGATGAAGTCGTTGTGGAAGTAGCTGCGGTGCAGCAGCTTGGACGTGACGGAGTTGAAGAAGGTCTCGGCCAGCTCGGGCTGGCGGTGCCCCGTGAGCAGGCCGATGTAGTGCAGCTTGGCCTGCTGCCAGGTGTCCATGCCGATGGCGTCGATGGCGTAGTCGGCGCGCAGGCGCTCGACCGCCTCGTTCACGCGCAGATCGTAGAACTCGATGCGCTCGCGCTGCGCGCGCTGCTGGCCGTGCCAGTCGGCCTGCTCGAAGCGCTGCTGGGCGGCGGCGCTGGTCTCGCGGAACAGGCGGTAGTGGCGGTCGAAGCCATCGACCAGCGCCTGGGCGATGTCGTAGGCGCGGCTGTCGGTGAGCTTGTGCGGGAACATGGTTTGCATGCTACGACGCGCGCCGACAGGCCTGCGTTCGGACTACAGCGCGTCGGGCGCGCGCGGGTAGCGCTTCAGTGCCGCCGCGAACACGGACACCACCGTTTCGCGGCAGTCCATCGTCACGCCCAGGTCCTTGAGCAGGCCGTCCTTCAGGCCATAGACCCAGCCGTGCACCGACACCTCCTGGCCGCGCGCCCAGGCGTCCTGCAGCACGGTGGACAGCGCGACGTTGCCGACCTGCTCGATGACATTCATCTCGCACAGGATGTCTTCCTGTTCGTGCGGCGGCAGGTGGTCGAGCCGCTTGCGGTGGCGCAGGCGCACGTCCTGCACGTGGCGCAGCCAGTTGTCGGCCAGGCCGACGCGGATGCCACGCATCGCCGCCTTCACACCGGCGCAGCCGTAGTGGCCGACGACAAAGATGTGCTTGACCTGGATGTGCTCGACCGCGAACTGGATGGTCGACAGCGCGTTCAGGTCGCTGTGCACCACCACGTTGGCGACGTTGCGGTGCACGAACACCTCGCCGGGGTCGAGGCCGGTGATCTCGTTGGCCGGCACGCGGCTGTCGGCACAGCCGATCCACATGTAGCGCGGGTTCTGCTGCTGGGCCAGCCGCGTGAAGAAGCCCGGGTCGGCAGCCTTCTTGGCGGCGGCCCAGGTCTGGTTGTTGGTGAGCAGGCGGTGCGGCATCGGAGGCGGGGCTTCAGGAGATCGGTGGCAGGCGGTGCTCGCCGGGCTGCGCACCCGGCCGCGTCAACCCGTACTGCACGGCATCGATGGCATAGCCGCCTTTGCGGATGGCCAGCGGCATGGTGCCCTCGAGCCGATAGCCGGCGGCGCGCGCCACGGCCTGCGAGCCGGCGTTGCGGGCGTAGATGGGCATCCACAGCCGCATGGTCTGCGGCAGCGCGGCCCAGGCCCAAGCGGTGACGAGGCCCAGCGCCTCGCTAGTGATGCCGCGCCGCCAGTGCGCCTGGCCGATCCAGTAGCCGAGCACGGCGCTGCTGGCCCACAGGCCGTGCTGCGGTTCGACGCTGATGCAGCCGATGATCTCGTCACCGCCGCCGGGCCGCGCCACCTCGATGCCCCAGACGAACCCGAACTGCGGCTCGCGGTGGCCGCCGCCGCACCACCACTCGGCCTCGGCCAGCGAGTAGGGCTGCGGGAAGCCGTCGAACAGGTTGTAGGCCACGGCGGGATCATCGGCATGCCGCTGCAGCGCAGGTGCATCGGCAGGCACCAGCGCACGCACGCTGCAGCGTTGCCCACGCAGCGTGGGCAGCGGGTGCTGAGGCCGGGCCCCGCTCACATGGTTTCCGCGAACAGCTCGCGGCCGATCAGCATGCGGCGGATCTCGCTCGTGCCGGCGCCGATCTCGTACAGCTTCGCATCGCGCCACAGGCGGCCCAGCGGGTACTCGTTGATGTAGCCGTTGCCACCGAACAGCTGGATGCCCTCGCCGGCCATCCAGGTGGCCTTTTCGGCGCACCACAGGATGACGCTGGCGCAGTCCTTGCGCACCTGGCGCACGTGCTCGCTGCCCAGGCTGTCGAGGTTCTTTCCCACCGTGTAGCAGAAGGCGCGCGCCGCCTGCAGCACGGTGTACATGTCGGCCACCTTGCCCTGCACGAGCTGGAACTCGCCGATCGATTGCCCGAACTGTTTTCTGTCGTGGATGTAGGGCACCACGTTGTCCATCACCGCCTGCATGATGCCGATGGGCCCGGCCGCCAGCACCGCGCGCTCGTAGTCCAGGCCGCTCATCAGCACGCGCGCGCCGCCGTTCACCGCGCCCAGCACGTTCTCGGCCGGCACCTCGACGCCGTTGAACACCATCTCGCCGGTGTGCGAGCCGCGCATGCCGAGCTTGTCGAGCTTCTGCGCCGTGCTGAACCCCTTCATGCCCTTCTCGACGATGAAGGCCGTGACACCCCGCGCGCCGAGTTCGGGCTCGGTCTTGGCGTAGACCACCATCGTGTCGGCGTCGGGGCCATTGGTGATCCACATCTTGGTGCCGTCGAGCACGTAGACGCCGCCGCGCTCCACCGCGCGCAGCTTCATGCCCATGACGTCAGAGCCGGCGCCGGGCTCGCTCATGGCCAGCGCGCCGACGTGTTCGCCGCTGATGAGCTTGGGCAGGTACTTGCGCTTCTGCGCCTCAGAACCGTTGCGCTTGAGCTG
>JAIYDH010000346.1 GCA_027487585.1 Rubrivivax sp. | reverse complement strand
GGGCACTCGGGGATGCACACCGCGCAGTCGATGCACTCGTCGGGGTCGATGACGAGCATGTTCGGCCCTTCGCGGAAGCAGTCCACGGGGCAGACATCGACGCAGTCGGTGTACTTGCAACGGATGCACGATTCGAGGACGACGTGGGTCATGGAGCGGCTCGTTGATGAACAGGCGCTGCACAGGCCCGGCACGACTCTGCCGGCTGCTGCGAGCGGCGTTGATTCTAGGCGGCGAGGGCGGCCCGTCCGGCGGGCGCTGCATCCGTTTCGGCCCGGGGCTGCGGCGCGGCGGCCACGGCGCGGGCGGCTACGCCCACCGTCACCACCGCCGGCCGGCCGGCGTGCAGCACCGAGGCCGCGGCCAGGCCATCGAGGCGGTGATCGCTGGCCACGGCGTCGGCGCAACCGGCGCGCGACACCACGCACACTGGCGTGTCGCCGGCCCAGCCGCTGGCCTGGAGCTGGCGCGCCAGCGTGCCCAGCTGCCGCCCGGCCATGTAGAACACCTCGGTGTCGGCATGGCGGGCGCCAGCGTGAAGGCCGGCATCGGCCGTCATGGCCGTGCTCAGGCTCACGCTGCGGCCGCGGCCGCGGCGCGTGAGCGGGCGGCGTGTGTGCGCGGCGGCGGCCAGCGCCGCGGTGACGCCGGGCACCACTTCGCTGTCGATGCCGGCGGCGGCCAGGGCCGCGAGTTCTTCTTCCAGGCGGCCGAACACGCTGGGGTCGCCGCCCTTGAGCCGCACCACGACGCGGTGGCGCCGCGCCATCGTCACCAGCAGCGCGTCGATGGCGGCCTGGCCGGTGGCGCAGCCGAAGCCGCGCTTGCCGACGTCGATCCAGCGCGCCCGCGGCGCATGCTCGCGCAGCGCGGGGTCGGTGAGGGCGTCGAACAGCACCGCCTCGGCCTCGGCCAGACGGGCCGCGCCGCGCAGCGTGATGAGGTCGGCCGCGCCGGGGCCGGCGCCGATGAAGACCACTCGTCCGGGCGTCGCGCGTTCAGCCATCACGCGGCCTCCGGTTCGGCAGACTGCACCAGCAGTGCGCCGCTGGTGCGGTGGCTGGCGGGGTCGACGACGATGAGCGCGCCGCCGACGCGGCTGTGGGCATAGGGCAGCAGCGGCAGCGGCTGCTGCAGCTCGAACTCGACCTCGCCGATGTCGTTGACTTGCAGCTGTGCCGCCTCGTCGCGGGCCAGCGTGTGGATGTCGAGCCGGTGGTGCACCGCGCGCAGCCGCGCCTGCACCCAGCGGTGGCCGTGGCGCAGCAGGTAGCGGCGGCCGGGCACGGCGGGCTCGGTGTCGAGCCAGGCCAGTGTGGCGCGCAGCACGCGCGCCGCCGGCACGCTGCCGGGCGCGAGCAGCCAGTCGCCGCGCGAGACATCGAGCATGCGGTCGAGCACCACGCCGGCCGAGCGGCCGGCGCCGCAGCGCGGCAGCTCACCGTCCAGGCCCAGCAGCGCTTGCACGGTGGCGCTTTCGCCGCTGGGGAACAGTTGCACCGTGTCGCCCACGGCCACGTCGCCACGCGCCACGCGGCCCCACAGCACGCGCGGCTGCTCGCCGGTGCCGCCTACGTCAGAGCGGCCTTGGCGGGCGACGTACTGCACCGGCAGCGCCAGCGGCGCGGCCTGCGGCTCGTGGGCCACCGGCAGGGTCTCGAGCAGTTCCAGCAGCGAAGGGCCGTCGTACCAGGCGGCCGGCGTGCGCTGGGCGACGTTGTCGCCGCGCAGGGCCGACACCGGCACGATGCCGGCCACGGCCAGCCCGGCCTCGGTGGCAAAGCGCTGCAGCGCGCCCGACACGCGCCGGAACGCCTCGCCGGCATCGGCCACGGCGTCGATCTTGTTGACGGCGAACACCACGTGGTCCACGCGCAGCAGCTGCGCCAGCAGCGCGTGCCGGCGCGTCTGCGGCAGCAGCGGCACCTCGGCCTGCGTGAGGTCGAGCTTGGTGATGTCCACCAGCACCACCACCGCATCGCTGCCGGCCGCGGCCGTGACCATGTTGCGTGTGTACTGCTCGTGGCCCGGCGCGTCGGCGATGACGAACTTGCGTGCCGGCGTGGCGAAGTAGCGCCAGGCCACGTCGATGGTGATGCCTTGCTCGCGCTCGGCCTCCAGGCCGTCGGTGAGCAGGCTCAGGTCGGGCGCGGCGCCGCCACCGGCGGCCGCGGCGCGGGCGTGCAGCTGGTCGAGCTGGTCGGCCAGGATGGCGCGGCTGTCGAGCAGCAGGCGGCCGATGAGCGTGCTCTTGCCGTCGTCGACGCTGCCGGCCGTGAGGAAGCGCAGCGCGGCATGGGGCGTGGTCAGCGGCGCCTGCAAGGCGGCGCGCTCGGGGGTGGCCAGGGCGTTCATCAGAAGTAGCCTTCCTTCTTGCGCCGCTCCATCGCGGCGTCGTTGGCGCGGTCGTCCATGCGCGTGGCGCCGCGCTCGCTGAGCGTGACGGTCAGCGTCTCAGCCACCACGTCGTCGGCATTGGCGGCGCTGCTCTCCACCGGGCAGGTGCAGGTCATGTCGCCCACGGTGCGAAAGCGCACCGGCAGCCGCTCCACCACCTCGCCAGGCCCCGGCGGCGTGACGGCCGTCACCGGCACCAGCAGGCCCTTGCGGCGCAGCACCTCGCGCTCGTGGCGGTAGTAGATCGACGGCAGCTCGATGCCTTCGCGGGCGATGTACAGCCACACGTCGAGCTCTGTCCAGTTGCTGATCGGGAACACGCGGAAATGCTCGCCCGGCCGGTGGCGCGTGTTGAACAGCGTCCACAGCTCGGGGCGCTGCTCCTTGGGCTGCCACTGGCCGAAGCTGTCGCGGTGGCTGAAGATGCGTTCCTTGGCGCGCGCCTTTTCTTCGTCGCGCCGTGCGCCGCCGATCAGCGCGTCGAAGCGGTGCTCCTCGATGGCCTCGAGCAGCGTCACCGACTGGTGGCCGTTGCGGCTTTCGAGCGCGTGCGACAGGCGCACCGTGCCGCGCGCGATGCTGTCGTCGAGATGGGCGACGACCAGCCGGTCGCCGCTGTCGGCGGCCAGCGTGTCGCGGAAGCGTATGACCTCGGGGAAGTTGTGGCCCGTGTCGACGTGCAGCAGCGGAAACGGCAGCCGGCCGTCGAAGCCGCCCGCGGCCTGGCGGCGCTTGAAGGCCTTCAGCGCCAGGTGGCGCACAACGCAGCTGTCCTTGCCGGCCGAAAACAGCAGCGCCGGCCGCTCGAAGCTGGCCGCCACCTCGCGCAGGATGTAGACGGCCTCTTCCTCGAGCGCGTCCAGGTGGCCGTCGGCGAGGTGGTGCGTGTGATCGGCGCGCGGCGGTGTGGGCATGGTCGAGAGCAGGGCGTTCATGGATTCAGGTGCTCCGGCAGGGGCGACGAGGCCGGCACGTCGCTGACTTCATCACTCGTGTCATCTCGTACGACATCACCAACGTGCAGACCACACTCCTTGGCGGACTGGTTCTCCCACCACCAACGGCCAGCGCGGATGTCTTCGCCCACCGCCACGGCGCGCGTGCAGGGCTCGCAGCCGATGCTCGGGAAGAAGCGGTCGTGCAGCGCGTTGTAGGGCACGCCGTGGTGCGCGATGTAGTGCCACACGTCGGCCTGCGACCAGTCGGCCAGTGGGTTGAGCTTGCTGCGGCCGGCGTCGGCATCGTGTTCCTCGAACGGCACCTCGGCGCGCGCGTCGCTCTGCTCGCGGCGCAGGCCCGTCACCCAGGCCGTGCGGCCCTGCAGCAGCCGGGCCAGCGGCTCGAGCTTGCGCAGCGCGCAGCAGGCCTTGCGCAGCGCCACGCTTTGCCGCATGGCGAGCTCGCCGTGCTCGCGCACGAAGTGCAGCGCGGCCGTGGCCTCGGGCCGCAAGCGCTCGATGACGAGGCCGTAGCGGCGCTCGGTGGCGTCGGCCAGGTCCATCGTTTCGGCATGCAGCCGGCCGGTGTCGAGCGTGGCAATGGCGATGGGCAGGTCGTGACGGGCGATCAGGTCCGTGATCACCATGTCCTCGGCGCCCAGGCTGGTGGCCTGCACGATGCGGCCGGCGTGCAGCGCGGCGGCGTCGGCCAGGCGGTCGAGGGTGGCGGCGACGCGCTGGTCGAAGCCGGGCGTGCTGCGGGCGTACAGGTCGATGGCGTTCATCGGGCGGCTCACCGGGGTGCGCGCTCGGGCGGCACGCTCTGGTAGTGGGTGCTGAAGTAGCCCAGCGCGCGCTCGGCGGTGGCTTGCAACTGGTCGGCGCGCAGTTGCACGGCGTCGAAGCCGCAGCGGCGCAAGAGCGGCAGCATGTCGGCCAGCACCTCGCCGGTGGCGCGGATCTCGCCGGCAAAGCGCAGCCGCGAGCGCAGCAGCACGGCCTGGCTGTAGGCACGGCCGTCGGTCCACTTGGGGAACTGCAGCACGACGGCGGCCTGCCCGCGCAGCTGCTCGCTCAGCGCCAGCACGTCGGCGTCGTTGGGCAACACCAGCGCGGCGGCGTGCGCGTCGTGGTCGGTGGGGATGAATTGCATGGCGGTTGCTCCGGCGCGGTTCAAGCCGCCGCGGTGGCGCGGCGCACTTGGTCGGCCGCCTGGCGAAAGGGCAGGTGCCCGAGGCGGCGCGCGGTGTCGACGAAGTGCTCGCCGGCCTGGCGTTCGCGCAGGTAGGTCTCGATCACGGCCTCGATGGCATCGGGAACTTCTTCTGCGGCGAAGCTGGGCCCGATCACCTTGCCCGGCACCGGCGTGCCGGAGAGTTTGCTGCCGTCGCTGCCAGCCACCGTGAGCTGGTACCACTCGCTGCCGTCCTTGTCGACGCCGAGGATGCCGATGTGGCCGCTGTGGTGGTGGCCGCAGCTGTTGATGCAGCCACTGATGTGCAGGTCGATGTCGCCGATGTCGTGCAGGCGGTCGAGGTCGTCGAAGCGCTCGGCCAGCGCGGCGGCGATCGGGATCGAGCGCGCGTTGGCCAGCGCGCAGAGGTCGCCGCCGGGGCAGGCGATCATGTCGGTGAGCAGACCGATGTTGGGCGTGGCAAAGCCGCCTTCGCGCGCCTGCAGCCACAGCGCGCGCAACTCGTGCGCCGGCACCCAGGGCAGCAGCAGGTTCTGGTCGTGCGTGACGCGCAGCTCGCCGGCGCTGTAGCGCTCGGCCAGGGCGGCGGCGCCGTCCATCTGTTCCGCCGTCACGTCGCCCGGCGGCAGGCCCGGGCGCTTGAGCGACAGCGTCACGGCGCGGTAGCCCTCGATGCGGTGGGCGTGCACGTTGCGCTGCTGCCAGCGTTCGAAGGCCGGCAGCGGGTCGTGCGGCGGCTCGGGCAACACGTCGGGCAGCGGCGGCACCGTGAAGCCGGCGGCGACGCGGTCGAACTCGGCCTGCTGCAGGCGCGGCGTGGCCGGGTCGGCGGCCAATGCGGCGTACTCGCGGTTGACGTCGTCAACGAAGCGCTGGCCCTCGGCGCGCACCAGGATCTTGATGCGCGCCTTGTACATGTTGTCGCGCCGGCCGTGCAGGTTGTAGACGCGCACGATGGCCTCGATGTAGACGAGGATGTCCTGCCAGGGCACGAAGGCGTTCAGCTCGGTGGCGATGACGGGCGTGCGGCCCATGCCGCCACCCACCGCGACGCGGAAGCCCACCGCGCCGGCGTCGTCTTTCACCAGCGTGAGGCCGATGTCGTGCCAGGCGGTGGCGGCGCGGTCTTCGCGGGCGCCGTGGATGGCGATCTTGAACTTGCGCGGCAGGAAAGCGAACTCCGGGTGCAGCGTGCTCCACTGCCGCAGCAGCTCGGCATAGGGGCGCGGATCGACCACCTCGTCGTGCGCGATGCCGGCCAGCGCATCGGTGGTGATGTTGCGGATGCAGTTGCCGCTGGTCTGGATGCCATGCATGTCGACGTCGGCCAGCAGCTGCATCACGTCGGCGCTTCGCGCCAGCGGGATCCAGTTGAACTGCAGGTTCTGCCGCGTCGTGAAGTGGCCGAAGCCGCCGCGCTGCGTGGGCAGACCTTCGTCCTGCAGGTCGAACTCGCGGGCGATGCGCGCCAGCTGCCGCAGCTGCCGGGCCGAGAGCTCGCCGTAGGGCACCGCCACGCGCAGCATGGGCGCATGGCGCTGCACGTACCAGCCGTTTTGCAGGCGCAGCGGGCGGAACTCGTCGTCGGAGAGCTCGCCGGCCAGGTTGCGCTGGAGCTGGTCGCGGTACTGCGCGGCGCGGGCATGGACGAACTGGCGGTCGAACTCGGTGTAGCGGTACATGGGCGGGTCTTGGAAAACAGGTTCTTGCCGCGCTCAGGCCAGCGCGCGCCAGAGGTTGAACAGGCTGATGGTCACGATCACCAGCCCCACCAGCACGAGCAGCGTGCGGGTGTTCAGCCGGCGCGTCATCAGCGCGGCCAGCGGCGCGGCGAACAGGCCGCCCACGACGAGGCCGGCCACGGTGGCCCACGGGGCTTCTTCGACGAGCATGCTGAACACGCCGGCACTGACGAAGGTGAGAAAGAACTCGGCCAGATTGACCGAGCCGATGGTGGTGCGCGGGTCGTGGCCGGTGCCCACCAGCGTGGTCGTGACCACCGGGCCCCAGCCGCCGCCGCCGGCGGCATCGACAAAGCCGCCCACCAGGCCGAGCTTGGCCACGTGGCGCGGCTCGCCCTGGTTGGTGCGGCGCTTGCGGAAGGCCTTGCTCAGCACGAACAGGCCCATGCCCAGCAGGTAGGCGGCCACTAAGGGCTTGATGACATCGCCGTCGATGCTCGACACCAGCAACGCCCCGGCCGAGGCGCCTGCGATGCCCGGCAGCAAGAGGCGCAGAAACAGCGTGCGGCTGACGTTGCCCAGCTTGATGTGCGCGATGCCCGACACCCCGGTGGTGAACACCTCGGCGATGTGCACGCTGGCGCTGGCCACCGCGGGGCTGGAGCCGGTGGCGAGCAGGAAGCTCGTGGAGGTGATGCCGTAGGCCATGCCGAGCGCGCCGTCGATCGCCTGCGCGATGAGGCCGACCAGCACCGCCCACCAGAAGGCGTCGGAGTGCAGCACCTGGGCCACGAGGTGCCAGCTGTCGTGCTGCTGCGCCAGCCGTGTCGCCAGCCAGCCGATGACGCCGGCCATCAGCAGCAGCACCGACCACATCGCTACGCGCAGCACCGGGTGCTCGGTGGCCTGGGTCAGCTCCTTCTCAACCGGCGGCAGGCCCAGCGCGCGGTGTTCGGCGTTGATGGGGCTGTCGGAAAGGTCGAGATCGCGGATCTTCATCGGGAGCCGCGACTCTAGAAAGCTCGCCTCATCTCTGGAAATACATTCTCGAAATCTTCTTATGTCTGACTCGACATAAGCAAAGCCCATGGGCGGTCGTTCCTAGAATGCCCCGATGTTCCGACGTGTCTTCATCGCCTCCGCTTTGGCCGCCTTGGCCGGCTGCCAGACCCTGCCGCCGCCGGCCGCTCCCCTGCCAGCGCTCCCGCCGCCGCCCCCCGCACCACCCCCGCCCGTGCCGAAGCGCCCGCCAAGGTTGGGCCTGGCGCTGGGTGGCGGCGCCGCACGCGGCTTCGCCCACATCGGCGTCATCCAGGTGCTCGAGGAAGCCGGCATCCGCCCCGATCTCGTCGTCGGCACCTCGGCCGGCAGCCTGGTGGCGGCGCTGTACGCCCATGGCAAGACCGGCACCGAGCTCGCGTCGATGGCGCTGACCATGGACGAGGGCACCATCACCGACTGGGCCTTCCCGAGCCGCGGGATGATCCGCGGCGAGGCGCTGGCGCGCTACGTGCGCGAGCAGACCGGCGGGCAGCTGATCGAACAGATGAAGATGCCGCTGGGCATCGTCGCCACCGACCTCGACAGCGGAAAGGGGGTGCTGTTCCGCCGCGGCGACACGGGCACCGCGGTGCGGGCGTCCAGCTCGGTGCCGGCGGTCTTTCAGCCCGTGAAGATCGGCGATCGCGAGTTCGTCGATGGGGGCCTGGTGTCGCCGGTGCCGGTGCGCTTCGCGCGCGAGATGGGGGCCGAGATGGTGATCGCCGTCGACATCTCCACGCCGCCCGACGGCGCTGCCACCGACGGCACCATGAAGCTGCTGCTGCAGACCTTCGCCATCATGGGCAAGAGCATCAACCGCTTCGAGCTGCGCGAGGCCGACGTGGTGCTGCGCCCCGGCCTCGTGGGCGTGGG
>JAIYDH010000204.1 GCA_027487585.1 Rubrivivax sp. | reverse complement strand
GTCATCGTGCACTTGCCGCTCATCGTGCCGCCAGGCTGCCAGTACCGGGTCGGCAATGACATCAGGCAGTGGCGGGAAGGCCACGCCTGGGTCTTTGATGACACGATCGAGCACGAAGCCATCAACGACAGCGCGCATCTCAGAGCCATCCTGATCTTCGACACCTGGAACCCGCTGCTCTCGCTGGAAGAGCGAGAGATGATCACGGCGCTGAATCGCTTCCTGAACGAGTTCGCGGGTCAGGAAAAGCCCACCGGCTACGACGCCTGAGCGGGCAGTACTTCAGGTCAGCTGGGTGGCAGGCCGCGCGGCACGGGCGCCTCGGAGTTGATGGCCCCGACTCACTTCGGCGCCAGCCGGATAGCCCCATCCAGCCGGATCACCTCGCCATTGAGCATATCGTTCTCGACGATGTGCTTCACCAACTTGGCGTAGTCGGCCGGCGTGCCCAGGCGGCTCGGGAAGGGCACGCTGGCGGCGAGGGCGTCCTGCACCTCCTGCGGCATGCCAAAGAGCATGGGCGTGCCGAAGATGCCCGGCGCGATCGTCATGTTGCGGATGCCGTTGCGCGCCAGGTCGCGCGCGATGGGCAGCGTCATGCCGACCACGCCGCCCTTGCTGGCGCTGTAGGCGGCCTGGCCGATCTGGCCGTCGTACGCGGCCACGCTGGCGGTGCTGATGAGCACGCCGCACTCGCCCGTGGACTCGGGCTCGTTCTTCGCCATCGCCTCGGCGGCTAGGCGGATCATGTTGAAGCTGCCGATCAGGTTGACGGTGATGGTCTTGGTGAACAAGGCCAGCGCGTGCGCGCCGTCCTTGCCCACGGTCTTGCTGGCGGTGGCGATGCCGGCGCAGTTGACCAGGCCCATCAGTTTGCCCAGCTTCAGCGCTGCGGCCACGGCGGCCTGGCCGTCGGCTTCGGAGCTGACATCGCACTTCACGAACACGCCGCCGATCTCGGCGGCGACCTTCTCGCCGCGCTCGGTGTTCATGTCGGCCACGACCACCTTGCCGCCACTGGCGGCCAGCAGCCGCGCCGTGCCTTCGCCCAGGCCCGAGGCCGAGCCGGTGACGATGAAGACCTTGCCTGCGATGTCCATGGTGCGAAGAAGAAAGTGCTTGTGGAGATGAAAAGCAGCAGGCCTGGCGTCAGACGCCCAGCGCGCCGAGCACGCGGCCGGTGATCTCGTCGACGCTGCCGGTGCCGACGATGCGCGCATAACGCGGGGCGCCGGCATCGCCCTTGGCGGCCCAGTCGGAGTAGTAGGCCACCAGCGGCCGCGTCTGGTTCTGGTAGACCTGCAGCCGTTTGCGCACGGTCTCTTCCTTGTCGTCGTCGCGCTGGATCAGCGGCTCGCCGGTCACGTCGTCCACGCCGGCCACCTTGGGCGGGTTGAACTTGACGTGGTAGGTGCGGCCCGAGGGCAGGTGGGCGCGGCGCCCGCTCATGCGCTCGATGATGGCCTCGTCGGGCACATCGATTTCGATGACGTGGTCGAGCTTCACGCCGGCGGCCTTCATGGCGTCGGCTTGCGGAATGGTGCGTGGGAAGCCGTCGAACAGGAAGCCGGCGGCGCAGTCAGGCTGCGCGATGCGTTCCTTGACGAGGCCGATGATGATCTCGTCGCTCACCAGGCCGCCCGAGTCCATCACCTGCTTGGCCGCCAGGCCCAGCGGTGTGCCGGCCTTGACGGCTGCGCGCAGCATGTCGCCGGTGCTGATCTGCGGGATGCCGAAGCGTTGGCAGATGAAGGTGGCTTGTGTGCCCTTGCCGGCGCCCGGGGCTCCCAGGAGGATCAATCTCATCGCGTTCCTCGTTCGATGTTGTCGTGTGGTGGGTCTTGCGCGGCCGCCGTGCGGGCACGCTCACGCAGGCCTTGTCCCCTCGAAACGAGAATAGCACGCGGTCCCTCGCGTCAAGCTGACGCGGCAGGGGCTCCGCTGCCCTAGGCGAAGCGCTGGCGCACACGCGCCAGGTCGTCGGGCGTGTCGACGCCGGGCAGCGTGGCCTGGGCCGCCACGTGCACGGCGATGCGGTGGCCGTGCCACAGCACGCGCAGCTGCTCCAGCGCCTCGGCCTGCTCGACCGGTGCCGCCGCCAACTGCGGAAAGCCCCGCAGGAAGCCAGCGCGGTAGGCATACAGACCCACGTGCCGCAAGGGCACAGGGTGCCGCGGTGGCGCGCCGCCGCCGTCGCGCCACCAGGGCAGTGGCGCACGGCTGAAGTACAGCGCCCGCGAGGCCGCGTCGAGCACGACCTTCACGACGTTCGGGTTGGTGAACTCGGCGTCCTCGGCCAGCGCATGCGCGGCCGTGCTCATGACGCATTCGCTGCGCTCGGCCAGCAGTGTGGCCACGGCCTGCACCAGTGCGGGGTCGATCAGCGGCTCGTCGCCCTGCACGTTGACGACGACATCGTCGCCTTGCATGCCGAGCAGCTCGCAGGCTTCGGCGAGGCGATCGCTGCCGCTGGCGTGGTCGACGCGCGTGAGCAGCGCACGCACGCCGTGCGCGGCGCAGGCCTCGGCGATCTCGGTGTCGTCGCAGGCCACGACGATGGCCCTGGCGCCCGCCAGACCGGCCACACGCTCGGCCACGCGCACGACCATCGGCTTGCCGGCGATGTCGGCCAGCGGCTTGCGCGGCAGCCGGGTGCTGGCCAGCCGGGCCGGTATCAGCACCGTGAAGCCAGACTCTGCAGTCGCGCTCACGTGGGCGATGCGGCTTCGGTGGGCTCCGGCGCGGGGCCGTCGAGCGACTGCGCCTCGTGCTCCAGCATCACCGGAATGCCGTCGCGGATGGGAAACGCCAGCCGGTCGGCCGGGCAGGCCAGGTCCAGCGGGCGCTGCTCGGCGTCGCGCCGCAACTGCAGCGGCCCCTTGCACACGGGGCAGACGAGCAGATCGATGAGGCGGTGGTCCAGGCTCATGGTGTCTTGGGTGTCGGGTTCGGGGCATCGCCGAACAGCTGTTGGTGCAACTGGTCGAGCAGGGCCTCAGGCAGCACCAAGTCTAGCGGCAGCACCCATACGCGTCTTGCCGCGGTGCGGGCGGGGTCGAGCTTCACGGCGTCCTTCTCCGTCACCAGCACGTCCGGGCCCAACGCGGGCCAGGGCAGGGTGGCGAAGTCGAAGTGGTCGGGCAGGGGCAGGGCCTCGATCTGCAGGCCGGCCTGGCGCAGCATGCCGAAGAACTTCTCGGGTGCCGCCAGCCCGGCCGCGGCCAGCAAGGGCTGGCCGCGCAGCGCGGCCAACGGCTGCGCCGCGCGCGAATCACCGGCATGCCAGGCGGCCAGCGGCCATGCCAGCGACAAGGCCCGGTGTGCCAGCGCGCCGGGCAGCGGTGTGCTGGCCACACCAGCGGTGTAGAGGACGCGCCGCATCGGCAACACCTGCATGGGCAGCGGCTCGCGCAGCGGCCCGGCGGGCAGCAGCAGACCGTTGCCGACGCCGCGCTCGTCGAACACCACGAGCTCGGCGTCGCGGTGCAGCGCCAGGTGCTGCAGGCCGTCGTCGGCCACGATCACGTCGACGGCCGGGTGGCTGCGCAGCAGCGCCAGCGTGGTGGCGCGGCGGTCGCGTCCCACGAACACCGGCGCCTGGGTGCGCCGCGCCAGCAGCAGGGGTTCGTCACCGAGCTCGCCCGCATCGACGAACCCGTGCCGGCCTGACACCGGGCGCGGCGCGCTGCCGCGGCGCCCGTGGCCGCGCGACACGATGCCGGGCCGGTGGCCGCGCTCCTGCAGGGCCTGCACGACGGCTATCACTGTGGGTGTCTTGCCGGCGCCACCCACGACGAGATTGCCCACCACCAGCACCGGCACGGGCAGGCGCTGCGCTGGCGCGCTGCGCGCCAGGCGCCTCCGCCAGACCGCACCGTACAGCGCCGCCAGCGGCCTGAGCAGCGTTGCCTGCCACCCAGGCCGGGGCGTCCACCAGATGCGCGCGAAGAAGGCCTCCAGCGCGCCGCGCAGGGCCGGTGGGGCGTTCAAGCCGGTGTAGGTTCCAGGGCTCAGCGCGGCGCGGCGCCCGCGCCTTGCGCCGCGAAGGTCAAGCGCGAGAGGCCGGCGCGCCGGGCGGCGTCGAGCACGTTGACGACGGTCTGGTGCGCCGCCAGGGCATCCGCCGAGACGATGACCACGGTGTCTTCGCGGCCGCCGGCCGCGGCCACCAGGGCCGCGGTGAGCTGCTCGACGCTGCGGCCATCGATCGCGCGGCGGTTGACGGCGTAGCGGCCGTCGGCGGCGACGGCCACGATGATCTCGGCAGGCCGCTCGCGCAGCTTCTCGGCATCGGCCGCCGGCAGGTTGATCTGCAGCTCGGTGAAGCGCGAGTACGTGGTCGAGAGCATCAGGAAGATCAGCACCACCAGCAGCACGTCGATGAACGGGATCAGGTTGATCTCGGGTTCCTCGATGCGGCGGCGACCGAACTTCATGCGGAAGCGCTCCGCCGCCGGGCCGCCCCAAGGCGGCGCGAGCCCCCTCGGGGAGTGGCGAAGGCGCGCAGCGACAAGCCTGTGGGCTTCATGTCAGGTTTTGACGGCGAAGCGCATCAAGTGAGGCACCAGCCGTTCGGCCGCCAGCTCCATGACCAGCTCGTACTCGTCAACACGGCGCCTGAAGTAGCGGTAGATCATCAGTGCGGGAATCGCCACGATCAACCCGAAGGCGGTGTTGTACAGCGCGATCGAGATACCGTGTGCCAGCTGCTGCGGGTTGCCGCTGGCGCCTGCGGTGGGCGTTTGCGAGCCGAAGATCTCGATCATGCCGATCACCGTGCCGAGCAAGCCCAGCAAGGGCGCAGCCGAGGCGATGGTGCCGAGCGTGTTGAGGTAACGCTCCAGGCCCTGCACGGCGGTGCGGCCGGCGTTCTCGATCTGCTGGCGCAGCGCCGGTTCGGTGATGCGAGGCTCGGCGATCACGCCGCGCAGGCCGGCGGCCAGCACGCGGCCGAGCACCGAGTTGTCGGCCAGCTTGTTGACGACCTCTGCAGACGGCAAGCTGGCCCTCGTGACGCCGATGACCTCGTCGATGAGCTTAGGGGGTGCCACCTGCGATTGACGCAGCGTGTAGAAGCGCTCGATGACGACAGCGAGCGCCACGATGGAGCACAGGATCAGCGGCCAGATCGGCCAACCAGCGGCTTGTATGATCGACAGCAAGGGTTTCTCGTCTCTCGCGCAGCTCGTCGGGGGGTGTCGTGGCCCGCGCCTCGGCGCCGACCCTCGGGGCATTATGGCCGATGGTCCCGGCACTCCCGAAGCAGCCCGGTCGAGCTCGGCGCTCGCTCCCCGCAGGTTCGTCTTCGCGAACTGTCCCCGCAAACTGTGGACAAACATGTGGGCAACATCTGGGTGTCTCGCGCAAGTGGGCGTCGCCACACATCGCCGCGGAGCTTGCTGCATTTTTCAGCGCCGATTTTTTGATGCACATCAAGCACTTGCCACTGCATGACAAGCCGGTGACGACTCCGCGACACGGGCAGGCCCTCGGGTCGCTTGTTGTGGACTTCAGGCGCGCTGCCGATGCTTGATGCCCCGATTCCGGGCCGTGCGCCCTGGGGCGTGGCGGCCTTGCTGGTGGCCACCGCCGACGCGCTGGCCGCGCGCTTTGGCGCCGTGGCGGTGCGCGGCGAACTCTCCGGGTTCACGCGTGCCTCGAGCGGCCACTGCTACTTCTCGCTGAAGGACGCCGACGGCGCGCCGGCGCTGCTGCGCTGCGCGATGTTCCGCCGCGCCGCCACGCTGCTGGACTTTTCTCCCGGCGACGGTCAACAGGTCGAGTTGCGCGGACGCTTGGGCGTGTACGAGTCGCGCGGCGAGCTGCAGATGGTGGTGGAGTCGATGCGGCGCGTCGGCGAAGGTGCGCTGTACGAGGAGTTCCTGCGCCGCCGCGCGCGGCTGGCCGCCGAAGGCCTTTTCGAGGCGTCGCGCAAGCGCACCTTGCCGGGCTTTCCGCATGCGCTGGGTATCGTCACCTCGCTCGGCGCCGCCGCCCTGCACGACGTGCTGAGCGCGCTGCAGCGGCGGGCGCCGCATCTGCGCGTGGTGGTCTACCCGTCGCAGGTGCAGGGCGCCGAGGCGCCGGCGCAGCTGATCGCGGCGCTGGCCACGGCCGGGCGCCGCGCCGAGGTCGATGTGCTGCTGCTGGTGCGGGGCGGCGGCTCGCTCGAAGACCTGTGGTCGTTCAACGACGAGCGCCTCGTGCGCGCCATCGCGGCCTGCCCCTTGCCGGTGGTCTGCGGTGTCGGCCACGAGACCGACGTGACCCTGGCCGATCTCGTGGCCGACCTGCGTGCACCCACGCCCACGGCGGCCGCGGAGCTGGCGGCACCGGCGTTGATCGAGCTGCTAAGTCAAGTCATGGCGCGCGCCGAGCGCGCCCAGCGGGCCGTCGAACGGCTGCTGCAGCGCCAGGCCCAGCGTGTCGATGCGCTGGCGCTGCGGCTGGGCAACCCGGCCCGTGCGCTCGCCGCGCAGCGCGAGGCACTGGATGTGCGCCTGCAGCGGCTGGCTCGCGCACCGCTGCTCACGCTGCAGGCGCGGCAGGACGCCTTGCGCCGCCGTGCCGACCACGTGGTGCAGGCCCTGCGCGCGCGGCTGCACACCGAGCCGCTGCGCCTGGCGGCCGCCCAGGCGCGCCTGCAGGCGCACGATCCGGCGCGCGTGCTCAAGCGCGGCTACGCCTGGGTGCAGTCGCTCGACGGCCGACCGGTGGTGTCGGTGGCCGGGCTGCGTGCGGGGCAGGCCGTGCGCGCCACCTGGGCCGACGGCAGCGCCGAGGCCGAGCTGCTGCGTATCGAGCCCCTGACGCCGGATCGCCATCCAGGCGCTGCCTACAATCGCGCCCCGAAGAACGATCCCACCCACTCTGAGGACTGACTGCCATGGAACACACCCTGCCCGCGCTGCCCTACGCCATCGACGCCCTGGCCCCGCACTACAGCAAGGAAACGCTGGAGTTCCACCACGGCAAGCACCACAACGCCTACGTGGTGAACCTGAACAACCTGCAGAAGGGCACCGAGTTCGAGACGATGGCGCTCGAGGAGATCGTCAAGAAAAGTGCCGGTGGCGTCTACAACAACGCCGCCCAGATCTGGAACCACACCTTCTTCTGGAATTGCATGAAGCCGGCCGGCGGTGGCGAGCCCACCGGCGCGCTGGCCGCGGCCATCAGCGCCAAGTGGGGCAGCTACGCCGCTTTCCGTGAGGCCTTCGTCAAGAGCGCCGTCGGCAACTTCGGCAGCGGTTGGACCTGGCTCGTCAAGAAGGCCGACGGCAGCGTCGACATCGTCAACATGGGCGCCGCCGGCACCCCGCTGACCACCGGCGACACCGCGCTGCTGACGGTCGATGTGTGGGAACACGCCTACTACATCGACTACCGCAACATGCGCCCCAAGTTCGTCGAGACCTTCCTCGACAAGCTCGTGAACTGGGACTTCGCGCAGAAGAACTTCGGCTGAACGCGGGCGCACGCCGGCAGCGATGCGCGTCCTGCTCGTTGAGGACGACCACGCGTTGATCGTCGGCGTGCGGCACGCGCTGCAGGCCGAGGGCTGGCGCGTCGACGTGCTGTCCTGCGGTGAGCAGGCCGCCCATGCCGGGCTCAGTGGCGAACACGACGTGGCCGTGCTCGACCTCGGCCTGCCGCGCCGCGACGGCATGGACGTGCTGCGCCACTGGCGCAACCGCGGAGCCCGCTTCCCGGTGCTGATGCTGACCGCGCGCGACCAACTCGCCGACCGCGTGGCCGGGCTCGATGCCGGCGCCGACGACTACCTCGTCAAGCCCTTCGACCTGCCCGAGTTGCTGGCGCGCCTGCGCGCGCTGGGCCGCCGTGCCGCCGGCCGCGCCGAGAACCTGCTGCTGCTTGGCGAACTGGCGCTGCACGTCAACGACCGCGAGCTGCGCCATCGCGGCGAGCGCGTGGCGCTGTCGCCACGTGAACTGGCGCTGACCGAGCTGCTGATGGGCAAGGCCGGCCGCGTGGTGCCGAAGGACCAGATCGTCGCCCGGCTGTCGAGCTGGGAGAGCGACTTCAGCGAGAACTCGGTCGAGGTCTACGTGCACCGGCTGCGCAAGCGCTTCGCCGAGCTCGGCGTCGTCATCCGCACCGTGCGCGGCTTCGGCTACGTGATGGAGGCGGCCGAACCCGTGCCGCCATGAGTGGCACGCCCGCCGCGCCGCCCAGCCTGACGCGGCGGCTGCTGGTGCCACTGGCCTGGACCTGGCTGATCGGCCTGGCCACCGCCGCGATGGGTGCGTTCTATCTCGCCCACGACGCCGCGCAGCGCGCCTTCGACCGCTCGTTGCGCGACGAAGCCTCGGCCCTGGCCGCGCGCGTGACCTGGTCCGACCGCGGCCCGCTGCTCGATGTCAGCCGCCAGACGTTGGAGCTGCTCACCTGGGACAGCGAAGACCGCAACGGCTTCGTGATGGTCGACATCGAAGGCACGCCGCTGGCCGGCGACGGCACGGTGCCGGCGCCCCGGTTCAACTCGGCCAGCCTGCAGCAACCGCTCTTGTTCAATGCCCGCTACCAGGGCGAGCCTGTGCGTGGCGCGGTGTTTTCGGTGACCAGCCCGATGATCGACCGCACGGTGTCCATCGTCGTGGTCGAGACCACGGCCAAGCGCTCGGCCTTGGTGCGCGATGTGCAGCTGGCCATCGTCGTGCCCACGGTGGCGCTGGGATTCGTCACCTTTGCCTTGCTCGGCTGGGGCGTCAACCGCGGCTTGAAGCCCCTGACGCGCCTGAGCGGCGAGATCGGCCTGCGAGATCTGCACGACTGGCGGCCGCTGCCGCTGCAGCGCGTGCCGGCCGAGGCGCTGCCGATGGTGGAGCGCATCAACGACCTGATGCTCGACGTGCAGCACTCGGTGGCGCTGCAGCGCCGCTTCGTGGCCGATGCCGCGCATCAGCTGCGCACGCCTGTGGCCGGCATCCGCGTGCTCGCGCAGGAACTGGAGCGCGAGCTGCAGCGGGCCGGCATCACGCCAGGGCGGGCCCTGCTGGCGGAGCTGCAGGCGTCGACGCAGCGCTTGTCGCGGCTGATCGGCCAGCTGCTCAGCCTGGCCGGCTCGGAAACCGCGCTCACGATGCAGGGCGAGCAGGCGCCGATGGATGTGGTGCCGCTGGTGCGCGAGGCAACGGAGCCGCTGGTGCTGCAGGGCCTGCGCCAGGGCCGCCACATCGAGCTCGAGGCGCCGGATCAACCCGTGGTGGCCCTGGCGCACCCGATCTGGCTCGGCGAGGTGGTGGCCAACCTGCTCGACAACGCGCAGCGCTACGGCGGCGAGCACATCTGGCTGCGCATCAGGCCGCTGCCGGGCGGCGGCGCCGAGCTGGTGGTCGAAGACGACGGACCCGGTGTGCGCGCCGACGAACTGCCGCACCTTTTCGAGCCCTTCTGGCGCGGCGAAAGGGCCGATTTGCGCAGCGACGGCGGCACCGGCCTGGGCCTGGCCATCGCCAGCGAGATCGTGGCCCGCCTCGGCGGCACGTTGGTGGCGGCGACCCGGCCGGAGGTCAACGGCATGCGCTTCACAGTGCGCCTGGCCGCCTGAACTTGCCGAAGCCCGCCCGCACCCGTTCGGGCTGAGCCTGTCGAAGCCCTCGCGAGGACTCTCAGCGCCGAAACGGCTTGCCGCTGATCTTCGCTCCCGGCTTGATGCCACGCTTGGCAAACCAGCCGAGGTTCATCTCGAGCGCAAAGCGCACCGGCTGCGCCGAGCAGTGCGACTTCTCGGAGCGCGGCTCCATGTCTGCGGTGTTGACGATGGTGCCGTCGTCGGCGATGAAGGCGATGGTCAGCGGCACCAGCGTGTTGCGCATCCAGAAGCAGCGCACGCCGACGTCGTCGTTGACGAACAGCATGCCCTCGTTGGGGCCCATGCTGGTGCGGAACATCATGCCGGTGGCCTGCTGCTCCGGCGTCACGGCCAGTTCGGCCTGCACGACATGGATGCCGATGGTCAGCGGCGTCGTCGGCAGCTTGGGCTGGGGCCCGGTCTGCGCCTGGGCGCTCAGGCTCACGAGGCCGACGAAACCCACGAGGACGAGAACGGCAATGCGCTTGATCGAAGTCATGTCGGCTCTGAAGTCGGACGGCTAGATTATGGTGTGAGCCACGCTGCCCCACCCTTGGCCCCGCCCTCGACCGAAGGCGTGCCGGCGACCGACATCGTCGACGATCCGCTGGAGTTCGGCCGCTTCACACGCTGGGTCACCGGCCCGGCCGGCGAGCGCCGCGCCGAGAGCTCGCTGCAGCTGGCCGGCATGCACTGCGCGGCCTGCGCCGGCCTCATCGAGCAGGCCCTGGCGCGTGTCGACGGCGTGGCGGCGGCACAGGTCAGTGCCGCCAGCGAGCGCGCCAGCGTCACCTGGGACCCCGAGCGCACACGGCCCTCGGCCCTGATCGCCGCCGTGCGCCGTGCCGGCTACGACGCCGTGCCCGACGCTGCCGCCCCGGCGCGCGAGATGCGCCGCCGCGAGCAGCGCCAGGCCTTGTGGCGCCTGTTCGTGGCGGGCTTCTGCGGCATGCAGGTGATGATGTTCGCCACGCCCAGCTACGTGGCCGGCCCGGGCGAGCTCACCGACGAGATGCGGACGCTGCTCAACTGGGGCAGCTGGATCCTCACGCTGCCGGTGATGGCCTTCTCCGCCACGCCGTTCTTCGCCGGCGCCTGGCGTTCGGTGCGCGCCGTGCTCGCCGGCCGCGGCCGCCTGTTCGATGCACGCGCCATCGGCATGGACGTGCCGGTGGCGCTGGGCCTGCTCATCACCTTCATCGCCAGCACCGGCGCCACCTTCGACCCCGACGGGCCCTTCGGGCACGAGGTGTTCTTCGACTCGCTGACCATGTTCGTGAGCTTCCTGCTCGGGGCGCGCTGGATCGAGCTGAAGGCCCGCGCGCGCGCGGCCGAGCAGTTGGAGCGCGCGATGGCGCGGCTGCCCGAGACCGCGTGGCGCGTGGGTGCCGACGGCAGCGTCACGGCGGTCAGCACGATGCGGCTGCACGCCGGCGACGCCGTGCGCGTGCCGCTGGGGCAGGCGTTCCCGGCCGACGGCGTGGTGAGCGAGGGCCACACACGCGCCGACGAGTCGCTGCTGACGGGCGAATCCACGCCGGTCGACAAGGCCCCCGGCAGCGCCGTCGTCGCCGGCAGCCTGAACATGGGCGCGCCGGTGCTGGTGCGGGTCGAACACATCGGCGGCGACACGCGGCTGGAGCGCATCGTCTCGATGATGAAGAGCGCGCTGGCGCAACGCCCGGCCGCTGCGCGCCTGGCCGACCGCTGGGCGCCACCGTTCCTGTGGACGGTGCTGCTGCTGGCTGCCGGGGGCGCCGCGGCCTGGAGCGTGATCGACCCGTCGCGTGCGGTGTGGGTGGCCGTGTCGGTGCTGATCGTCACCTGTCCCTGTGCCTTGTCGCTGGCCGCGCCGGCCACGCTGGTGGCGGCGGCGCGGGGCATGGCGCGCGAGGGCGTGCTGCTGCAGCGGCTCGATGCCATCGAGGTGTTGGCGCGTGCGCGGCAGGTGGTGTTCGACAAGACAGGCACGCTCACCGAAGACCGGCCGACGCTGGCCGCCGTGCGCGTGCGGCCCGCGGCGGGCGCCTTCTGGCCGAACGCCGGTGCCGGTGCGGCGCTCGATGCAGCCGTGCTGCAGCGGGCGGCCGAGCTGGCCGCGTGGTCGCGCCATCCCTTATCGCAGGCGCTGGTGGTTGCAGCATCGGCCGCCCAAGGCCCCGGCCCGGAATCAGCAGCCTGGTCCGAGGTGCACGAACAAGCCGGCGCCGGCGTGGAGGCACGTGACGCGCAGGGCCGCCGCTGGCGCCTGGGCTCGGCCGCCTGGACGGCCGGCGTGACCGATCGCGACAACGCCTTTGTCGTGCTGGCCTGCGAGGGCGTCGTGCTGGCCGAGTTCGAGCTCGAGGAAGCGCTGCGCGAAGGCGCCCGCGAAGCCGTGGCCGAACTGCAGGCCGCCGGTGTGGGCGTGACACTGCTCAGCGGCGACCGGGCGGCGCGCGCGCAGGCGCTGGCCGCGCGGCTGGGCATTCAGGCGGTGCACGCCGAGGCCACGCCCGAGGCCAAGCTGGCCTTGCTCACGGCGCTGCAGGCCTCGTCGGGCCCGGTGGTGATGGTGGGCGACGGCGTCAACGACGCGCCGGTGCTGGCGCGCGCCGACGCCTCGCTGGCCATGGGGCAGGGCGCCCTGGTGGCGCGTGCCCAGGCCGATGCGGTGGTGACGTCCAGCCGCCTGTCCGACGTCGTCAAGGCGCGCCGCCGCGCGCTGCGCGCCATGGCGCTGGTGCGCCAGAACTTCATGCTCTCGGCCGTGTACAACGCCACCTGCATTCCACTGGCGCTGATCGGCTGGCTGCCGCCCTGGGCCGCCGGCCTGGGCATGGCGACGAGTTCGCTGGTCGTGATCCTCAACGCGCAACGCGCCGCGCGTTGACGCGGCCGAACCCAACGCACGCGCCATGGAAAGCCTCTACATCCTGATCCCGCTGTCGGCGCTGCTGGTGTTGCTGATCATCGGCGTGTTCGGCTGGGCCGTGAGCCGCGGCCAGTTCGACGATCTCGAGCGCGAAGGTGAACGGATCCTGACAGATGAAGCGGGGCCGGTTGATGCCGGTCAAGCCCGGCGCGAGGACTGACCGAAAGAATCCTCCAACGGCTGCAGGTGGTTGCAGCCGGGATCCGAGGAGTCCGTTCGATGTCAACAACAAGCGCTGTCCCGTCCGCAAAGGCACCCGGGCAGGCCGTCTATGCCGACACGGTGGTGAGGCTGTTCGCCCTGGCCGCCATCTTGTGGGGCGTGGTCGGCATGCTGGTCGGGGTGATCATTGCCGCCCAGCTGGCCTGGCCCGAGCTCAACATGGGCATTCCATGGCTCAGCTACGGCCGCCTGCGGCCCCTGCACACCAACGCGGTGATCTTTGCGTTTGGTGGCTGTGCCCTCTTCGCCACCAGTTACCACGTCGTGCAGCGCACGGGCCAGACGCGCCTGTTCGCGCCCGGCCTGGCGCTGTTCACCTTCGTCGGCTGGCAGCTGGTGATCCTGGCCGCAGCGATCACGCTGCCCCTGGGCTACACGCAGGGCAAGGAGTACGCCGAGCTCGAGTGGCCGATCGACATCCTGATCGCCGTCGTGTGGGTGAGCTACGCGATCGTGTTTTTCGGTACCGTCGGCACGCGCAAGGTGCGCCACATCTACGTGGCCAACTGGTTCTTCGGGGCCTTCATCCTGGCGGTGGCGCTGCTGCACATCGTCAACAACATCTCCATGCCCTGGGGCCTGCTGAAGAGCTACAGCGTCTATGCCGGCGTGCAGGACGCGATGATCCAGTGGTGGTACGGCCATAACGCGGTGGGCTTCTTTCTCACCGCCGGCTTCCTGGGGATGATGTACTACTACATCCCCAAGCAGGCCGAGCGCCCGGTGTACAGCTACCGGCTGAGCATCGTCCACTTCTGGGCGCTGATCTTCACGTACATGTGGGCGGGCCCGCACCACCTGCACTACACCGCGCTGCCCGACTGGGCGCAGAGCATCGGCATGGTCTTCAGCCTCGTGCTGCTGGCGCCGAGCTGGGGCGGCATGATCAACGGCATCATGACCCTCAGCGGGGCCTGGCACAAGCTGCGTGACGACCCGATCCTGAAGTTCCTCATCGTGAGCCTGTCGTTCTACGGCATGAGCACCTTCGAGGGGCCAATGATGTCGATCAAGACGGTGAACGCGCTCAGCCACTACACCGACTGGACGGTGGGCCACGTGCACAGCGGTGCGCTCGGCTGGGTCGGCCTGATCAGCATGGGCTCGCTGTACTACCTGATCCCGCGCATGTACGGCCGCACCACGATGCACAGCGTCAAGGCCATCGAGTGGCACTTCTGGATCGCCACGGTCGGCATCGTGCTGTACATCGCCGCGATGTGGATCGCCGGTGTGATGCAGGGCCTGATGTGGCGCGCCGTCAACCCCGATGGCACCTTGGTCTACACCTTCGTCGAGAGCGTGAAGGCGACCTATCCGTACTACGTGGTCCGGCTGCTCGGCGGCGTCCTCTACTTGAGCGGCATGCTGATCATGGCTTGGAACGTGGTGATGACGGTCCGCGGCGGCCGCGCCGAGGATGCCCGCATCCCGGCCCCCGTGCTGGCCCACGCCTGAACCTCAGGAGAAGCACACCATGGCACAAAACCACAAGCCCACCGGTCACGAGAAGATCGAGACCAGCAACTTCCTGATGATCGTGCTGATCCTGCTGGCGGTGGCCGTCGGCGGCCTCGTCGAGATCGTGCCGCTGTTCTTCCAGCGCAGCACGACGCAGCCGGTGCCAGGCCTCAAGCCCTACACCCCGCTGCAGCTGGCCGGCCGTGACGTCTACATCCGCGAGGGTTGCTACAACTGCCACTCGCAGATGGTGCGGCCGTTTCGCGCCGAGGCCCTGCGCTACGGGGCGCACTCGGTGGCGGGCGAGTTCGTCTACGACCATCCCTTCCAGTGGGGCAGCAAGCGCACCGGTCCCGACCTGCACCGCGTCGGGGGCAAGTACAGCGATGAATGGCACCGCGCGCACCTGATCAACCCGCGCGACCTGGTGCCCGAGTCCAACATGCCGGCCTACCCGTGGCTCTTGACGGGTGCAGTCGACGCTGCCGGCATGCCGGGCCGCATGAAGGCGCTGCAACGGGTGGGTGTGCCCTACACCGAAACCGAGATTGCGGCCGCGACAGAGCTGGTGAAGGGCAAGACCGAGATGGAAGCCCTGATCGCGTACTTGCAGGTGCTCGGCACCGCGCGCAGGTGAGCGAAGGAGAACACCGATGGACCTGAACTTCCTTCGAATCGCCGTCACTTTGGCAAGCCTGGTGCTGTTCCTGGTGCTGGTTGCCCACACCTGGAGCCGCCGGCGCATGGCCGACCACGAAGCCGCAGCGCTGCTGCCCTTCGCCGATGACGATGCACCGGCCCCTGCGGCCGGTGCCAATCACAACCAAGGAGTAAAGCCGTGAGCGACTTTCTGCACAGCGGCTGGGCGCTGTTCGTGGCGGTGGTGACCGCGTTGTCACTGGTGGCCTGCCTCGTGCTGCTGGCCATCGCGGCCAAGCGCCAGGTGATGTCCAACGACAACACCACCGGCCACGTCTGGGACGAAGACCTGAAGGAGATGAACAACCCGCTGCCGCGCTGGTGGATGGGCCTGTTCGTCATCACCGTGGTGTTCGCGGCCGTGTACCTGGCGTTCTATCCGGGCATGGGCAGCGCACCTGGTCTGCTGAAGTGGTCGAGCGTCGGCCAGTACGAGGCCGAGCAGGACAAGGCCCGCGCCGCCATGGCGCCGGTGTATGCCCGGTTCGCCACCATGACCGCCGAGCAGCTGGCAGCCGACGAAAAGGCCATGGGCATCGGCCAGCGCCTGTACCTGAACAACTGCGCGCAGTGCCACGGCTCCGACGCGCGCGGCTCGAAGGGCTTCCCGAACCTGGCCGACACCGACTGGCTGGGCGGTGACAGCCTCGACTACGTCAAGAAGGTGGTCGTCGAAGGCCGCGTGGGCGTCATGCCGCCGATGGCGGCTGCCGTGGGCACGGCCGAAGACGTGAAGAACCTCGCCAACTACGTGCTCAGCCTGTCGGGCAGCGCGCACAACGACATCGCGGCGCAACTGGGCAAGCCGAAGTTCGCCACCTGCGCGGCCTGCCACGGGCCCGAGGGCAAGGGCAACAGGGCGCTGGGTGCGCCCAACCTCACCGACAAGATCTGGCTGCACGGCTGGGGCGAGCAGGCCATCATCAAGGCCGTGACGCAGGGCATCAACAACCCGATGCCGTCGCAAGGCCGGCTGCTCACCGCCGAGCAGGTGCACGTGCTGTCGGGCTACGTCCTGAGCCTGTCCAAGGGCGCCAAGGTCGCGGTCGCCAACTGAGCGTGCCGAGAACCCGTCGCCACCCCTGATGAACGACAGCAGCAGCCCGGCAGCCGCGGCCACCGGCCCGGACGCCGACGACGCGGCCGTCCGCATCGTCAGCCTCTATCAGAAGCAGAAGAAGATCTACGCCCGCGCGGTGAGCGGCTGGTTCGCCGGCTGGCGCTGGGCGCTGGTGTGGATCACGCAGCTCGTGTTCTACGGGCTGCCCTGGCTGGAGTGGAACGCCCGCCAGGCAGTGCTGTTCGATCTGGAAGCGCGCCGCTTCTACATCTTCGGCCTCGTGCTGTACCCGCAGGACTTCATCTTCCTAACGGGTCTCTTGATCATCTCGGCCTACGCGCTGTTCCTGTTCACGACGGTGGCCGGCCGCCTGTGGTGCGGCTATGCCTGCCCGCAGACGGTGTACACCGAGATCTTCATGTGGGTGGAGAAGCGCTTCGAAGGCGACCGGGCGCAGCGCATGAAGCTCGACGCCGCGCCCTGGGGCCTGCAGAAGCTGATGCGCAAGGGCGGCAAGCAGGCGGCGTGGATCGCCCTGGGCCTGTGGACCGGCTTCACCTTCGTCGGCTACTTCACGCCGATCCACACCCTGGCGCTGAAGGTGCTGTCGTTGGGTCTGGGCCCGTGGGAAACCTTCTGGACGCTGTTCTACGGCTTCGCCACCTACGGCAACGCCGGCTACATGCGCGAGCAGGTGTGCAAGTACATGTGCCCGTACGCACGCTTCCAGAGCGCGATGTTCGACCCCGACACGCTCATCATCACCTACGACGCCGCCCGCGGCGAAGCGCGCGGCCAGAACAGCAAGCGCAACAAGAAGGACGGCCTCAAGCCCGCGGGCGTGGGCGACTGCATCGACTGCGGGCTGTGCGTGCAGGTGTGTCCCACCGGCATCGACATCCGCAACGGCCTGCAGTACGAGTGCATCGGCTGCGCCGCCTGCATCGACGTCTGCGATGGCGTGATGGACAAGATGAACTACCCGCGGGGGCTGGTGCGCTACGACACCGAGCGCGGCATGGCCGAGCACAGCCCGCGCGCCACCCTGTGGAAGCGCGTGATGCGGCCGCGCGTGCTCGGGTACACGGCCGTGCTCGGGCTCATCTGCACGGCGCTGCTGGTGGCCTTGCTGCTGCGCTCGCCGTTCAAGGTGGACGTGGTGCGCGACCGCGG
>JAIYDH010000160.1 GCA_027487585.1 Rubrivivax sp. | reverse complement strand
GTTGATCGCGTCGATCAGCATCTTCTGCAGGAAGCGCACCACGGGGGCGTCTTCGACGTCGGCGGTGACTTCCTGGCTCTCGGGCTGGGTGGTGTCTTCTTCGGTGACGTCGAAGTCGAAGTCGCCGCTGGCCAGCGTTTCCAGCGCTTCACTGGCGCTGGTGCCGGCGCTCTCGAGCTGCCGCGCCAGCTTGTCGTACTCGACGATCACCCACTCGGGCTGCAGCTGCAGTGCGAACTTGATGCGTTCGCTGGCTTCCTGGTCGGTGGGGTCGGCGGCGCCGATGAAGATGCGGTTGCCCCGCTTGCCCAGCGCGATGAGCTGGTACTGGTTCGCGATCTTCGCGTCGATGATGTTGCGCGGCAGCTTCTGCAGGTCGACCGCGTTCAGGTCGAGCAGCGGCAGGGCGAGCGCGGCCGACAGCGCCTGCGCGATCTCGTCGGGCTTCACCGCATTAGCGCCCACCACGGTGGCCACGAAATTGGCCTTTCGCTCACGGGCGCTCTTCGAGAGCTCCTCTGCTGCCTTGGCCGACAGCTTGCCGGCGTTCACCAGCACCCGCGCAACGCCGGACAGCGTCGTCGAGATCGACAGTTGAGTGGGTTCGACCTGCGTTTCAGCGGCCATCGGCATCAAGACGGGGTTGGGGTGACTGAGCCATCATCGCCGATCCGCCACGGGGTGTAAACGCAAGGCTTGCCGCCTGCGATACCTACAGCCGCGCGACGAGCATCGCCACAGCCTGCCGGTTAAAGGATTCCTGGTCGGGGTGAGAGGATTCGAACCTCCGGCCTCTACGTCCCGAACGTAGCGCTCTACCAGGCTAAGCTACACCCCGATCTGGGTAGTGAAGTCAGGAAGACCTGTTCACCGCCCGAACCGACAATTCTAGCAGAGCTTCGCGAGCCCGCGAAGGCGGCAGCAAGTCGAGCAGGCGGCGCGCCTCATCGGCCTCGGCCCGTGCCGCCTGCCGAGTGGCCTCCAGCGCGCCCGTGCGGCGCACGATGGCCAGAATCTCCTCAAGGCGATCTTCCCCGCCGAACTCGATGGCCTCGCGCACGCAGGCGCGTTCCTGTGGCGTCGCACGCTCCATGGCGAGCAGCAATGGGAGCGTCGGCTTGCCTTCGCGAAGATCGTCGCCGACGTTCTTGCCGAGTTCGTTGCTGTTGCCTTCGTAGTCGAGCAGGTCATCGACAAGCTGGAAGGCGGTACCCAGGGAGCGGCCATAGCCTGCGGCGGCTTCCTCAACCTCGGGCGACGCGTTCGCCAGCACCGCGCCCAGCCGCGCACTGGCTTCGAACAGCTTGGCGGTCTTGAAGCGGATGACCTGCAGGTAATCGGCCACCGCCAGATCGGGGTCGTGCATGTTCATCAACTGCAGCACCTCGCCTTCGGCGATCACGTTGGTGGCGTCGGCCAGCACCTGCAGCACGCGCATGCGGTCGATCGACACCATCATCTGGAAGGCGCGCGAGTAGAGGAAGTCGCCGACCAGCACGCTCGCCGCGTTGCCGAACATCGCGTTGGCGGTGGCACGGCCGCGGCGCAGGGCCGACTCGTCGACGACGTCGTCGTGCAGCAACGTGGCGGTGTGGATGAACTCGACGATGGCCGCAAGCTCGTGGCGTTCCGGTCCGTCGAAGCCCAGCGCCTCGGCGAACAGCAGCACCAGCCGGGGCCGGATGCGCTTGCCGCCGGCGCCGACGATGTACTGCGAGATCTGGTTGACCAGCGCCACCTGCGAGGCCAGCCGCTCGCGGATGACTTCGTCGACCCGCCGCATCGCTTCATCGAGCGGATCGGCAGCAGACAGGGCGGGGGCGGTGGCGTTGAGCACGTAACGGCGCGGCAGCAGCGCTGATTATAGGAAGCCTGCCTCGGCCGACCGCGGGGCCGGTGCAGGTCAGTCTGGAACGTCAGTCGCTTGGGAGCCTTCCGTGCTATATTCAAAGGCTCTGCGCAATTCGCAGGTGGTCCGCATGGGCTGCTGCGGACTTGAACGCGCGGAGCATCACTGAAAGGTCCTCCACATGTACGCGGTCATAAAAACCGGTGGCAAGCAATACAAGGTTGCTGCCGGCGAAAAGATCAAGGTAGAACAGATAGCTGCGGACGTGGGCCAGGAAATCACCATCGAGCAGGTCCTCGCCGTCGGCGAGGGTGTCGAGCTCAAGGTGGGAACACCCTGGGTCACGGGTGCCAACGTCAAGGCCACGGTCGTGGCCCATGGCAAGCACGACAAGGTGCGCATCTTCAAGATGCGTCGCCGCAAGCACTATCAGAAGCACGGCGGCCACCGCCAGACCTACACCGAACTGCAGATCGCTGCGGTCAACGGCTAAGGAGCAAGCACCATGGCACAGAAAAAGGGCGGCGGCTCAACCCGCAACGGCCGCGATTCACAGCCGAAGATGCTCGGCGTCAAGGTGTTCGGTGGCCAGGCCATCCACGCCGGCGGCATCATCGTGCGTCAGCGCGGCACCAAGTTCCACGCCGGCCGTGGCGTCGGCATGGGCCGCGACCACACGCTGTTTGCGCTGGTCGATGGCACGGTGTCCTTCGACATCAAGGGCTCGCAGAACCGCCAGACGGTGTTCGTGACCCCGGTCTGAGGCGGCTCGCGCCCGTGGGCGCCACGCCACGAAGCCCCGGCCCGCCGGGGCTTCTTTGTTTACGGGGCGCCGATGCCCGGGGATTGATTGCTGGAGCCGGCCCATGAAGTTCTTCGACGAAGCCACGATCGACATCGCCGCCGGCCACGGTGGCGCGGGCTGCGTGAGCTTTCGCCGCGAGAAGTTCATCCCGTTCGGCGGTCCCAACGGCGGTGACGGCGGCCGCGGCGGCAGCGTGTTCGCCATCGCCGACCAGAACATCAACACGCTGATCGACTACCGCTACACGCGCCGCTTCGACGCCCGGAACGGCGAGGCCGGCCGCGGCTCCGACCAGTTCGGCGCCGCCGGTGCCGACATCGAGATGCGCATGCCCGTGGGCACCATCATCCGCAACGCCGAGACCGGCGAGGTGATGGCCGAGTTGCTCGAGCACGGCCAGCGCGTGCCGCTGGCCAAGGGCGGCGACGGCGGCTTCGGCAACCTGCACTTCAAGACCAGCACCAACCGCAGCCCGCGCCAGAAGACGCCGGGCTGGCCTGGAGAGGCCTTCAAGCTGCAGTTGGAGTTGCGGGTGCTGGCCGACGTCGGCCTGCTGGGCATGCCCAATGCAGGCAAGAGCACCTTCATCACCGCGGTCAGCAACGCGCGACCGAAGATCGCCGACTATCCGTTCACGACGCTGCACCCCAATCTCGGTGTCGTGCGCGTGGGCCCGGAGCGCAGCTTCGTCATCGCCGACCTCCCGGGCCTGATCGAAGGCGCCAGCGACGGTGCCGGCCTCGGCCACCAGTTCCTGCGCCATCTGCAGCGCACGCGGCTGTTGCTGCACATCGTCGACGCGGCGCCGTTCGACGACAGCATCGATCCGGTGGCGCAGGCCAAGGCCATCGTCGCCGAGCTGAAGAAGTACGACCCGGCGCTGCATGCCAAGCCGCGCTGGCTGGTGTTCAACAAGCTCGACATGGTGCCGGCCGAAGAGCGCGAGGCGCTGGTCAAGGACTACGTGAAGCGGCTGCGCTGGAAGGGCCCGGTGTTCAGCATCTCGGCGCTGGCGCGAGACGGCCTGCAGCCCTTGCTGGAGAAGATCCAGAACTTCGTCGCCGAGCAGGTGCCGCCGCCGCCGGCGCCGCCCGACCGCCGCTTCGACGCGCCCGCGCCCGACACCCCGGGAGCCGGAGGCGCAGCGTGAGCGCAGCGGCCCCTCAGGCACCGGTCGCCGTGGTGCAGGGCGCGCGCCGCATCGTCGTCAAGGTCGGCTCGAGCCTGGTCACTAACGAGGGCCGCGGGGTCGACGCCGACGCCATCGACAACTGGTCGCGCCAGCTGGCCGCGTTGGCAGCGCAGGGTCGCGAGCTGATGATGGTGTCCAGCGGCGCCATCGCCGAAGGCATGAAGCGCCTGGGCTGGGCCAGCCGGCCGAAGGAGCTGCACGAGCTGCAGGCCGCCGCCGCCGTGGGACAGATGGGCCTGGTGCAGATGTACGAGACGCGCTTGCGCGCTCACGGCATGGCCAGCGCGCAGGTGCTGCTGACGCACGCCGACCTCGCGGACCGTGAGCGTTATCTCAATGCCCGCTCGACGCTGCTGACACTGCTGTCGCTGAACGTGATACCGGTGATCAACGAAAACGACACCGTGGTCAACGACGAGATCAAGTTCGGCGACAACGACACGCTCGGCGCGCTGGTGGCCAACCTGGTGGACGCCGACGCCTACGTCATCCTCACCGACCAGCGCGGCCTGTACTCGGCCGATCCGCGCAAGGATCCGCAGGCGCGCTTCATCGACGTGGCCACGGCGGGAGATCCGGCCCTGGAGCAGATGGCCGGTGGCGCTGGCAGCAACATCGGTCGTGGTGGCATGCTGACCAAGGTGCTGGCCGCCAGGCGCGCCGCGCGCAGCGGCACCAGCACCGTCATTGCCTGGGGTCGCGAACCCGACGTGCTGCTGCGCCTGGCCGCGGGCGAAGCCATCGGCAGCGCGCTCGTGGCCGGCACGGCCAAGCTGGCCGCCCGCAAGCAGTGGATGCTCGACCACCTGCAGCTGCGCGGCGCGGTGCGTGTGGACGCCGGTGCGGTGGCCAAGCTGCGCGACGAAGGCAAGAGCCTGCTGCCTATCGGCGTGCACGAGGTCGAAGGCGACTTCGTGCGCGGCGACGTCATCGCGGTGCGCACACGCGATGGCTCGGCGGAGGTGGCGCGAGGTTTGGCCAACTACTCCTCCACCGAAGCGCGCTTGATCGCACGCAAGCCGTCGTCGCAGATCGAGGCGCTGCTGGGCTATGCCAACGAGCCGGAGCTCATCCACCGCACAAACCTCGTGCTCATCGACTGAGAGCTTGCCGAAGGGCTTCGACAAGCTCAGCCCAAACGGGTTGGATGGACTCTACGCCCTGAGCACGGCCGGCGCGTTCAGCCGGGCGGTTCACCGCCAACCGGGGCAGGTGGGCCCGCACCGATGGGTGCTTCGGATTCGTGGCGCTGGGCGCGCAAGCCCGAGCGCAGATAACGGTTGTGATGGTTCACCCGCGGCAGGTAGCGCGCGAGCTCCGTCAGCGCCATTTCGTAGACGCCGCGCTTGAACTCGATGACCATGTCCAGCGGCACCCAGTAGTCGTTCCAGCGCCAGGCGTCGAATTCCGGGTGGTCGGTGGCGCGCAGGTTCATGTCGCTGTCGCGCCCGACCAGGCGCAGCAGGAACCAGATCTGCTTCTGGCCGCGGTAGTGGCCGCGGGCATCCTTGCGGATGAAGTGCTCGGGCACCTCGTAGCGCAGCCAGTCGCGCGTGCGGCCGATGATCTGAACGTGCTCGGGCCGCAGGCCGACTTCCTCGTGCAGTTCGCGGAGCATGGCCTGCTCCGGTGTTTCGCCGTGCTTGATGCCGCCCTGCGGGAACTGCCATGAATGGGTGCGGAGCCGCTTGCCCCAGAACACCTCGTTGCGCGAGTTCAGCAGGACGATGCCGACGTTGGGCCGAAAGCCTTCCCGGTCGAGCATAATGAACCCCGATTTGTGACTGTTTTCATTATTGCACCGGCGCGGTGCGGGCCCGGAACCCGGGAAACCCGCAACACCCGCCGCGGCAGGCGGCTTCGGCGCTGAAAGGGTGCTCGCCCGGCAGGTCCGGAGCGGCCCTTCAGAAGAGCCCCATGAAAGCCTCCCAGACCTTCATCTCCACGCTCAAGGAAGCGCCCTCCGACGCCGAGATCGTCAGCCATCAGCTGATGATGCGCGCCGGTTTCATCAAGCGCCTCGGCGCCGGCATCTACAGCTACATGCCGATGGGCCTGCGCGTCATCCGCAAGGTCGAGGCCATCATCCGCGAAGAGATGGTGCGCGCCGGTGCGGTGGAACTGCTGATGCCCGTGGTGCAGCCAGCCGAGCTGTGGATGGAGACCGGCCGCTTCCAGGCCTATGGCCCCGAACTGCTGCGGGTGAAAGACCGCCACAAGCGAGACTTCGTCATCCAGCCCACCAGCGAAGAAGTCATCACCGACATCGCCCGGCAAGAGCTGCGCAGCTACAAGCAGTTGCCGCGCAACTTCTTCCACATCCAGACCAAGTTCCGCGACGAGCGCCGGCCGCGCTTCGGTCTGATGCGCGGCCGCGAGTTCACGATGAAGGACGCCTACTCCTTCGACCGCGACCAGGCCAGCGCGCTGAAGAGCTACCAGGTCATGTTCGAGGCCTACAAGCGCATCTTCGACCGCTTTGGCCTGCAGTACCGCGCCGTGGCGGCCGACACCGGCGCCATCGGTGGTGATGCCTCGCACGAGTTCCAGGTCATCGCCGACACCGGCGAAGACGCCATCGTCTACTGCCCCACCAGCGAGTACGCGGCCAACATCGAGCTCGCCGAGGCGCTGCCGCTGATCACGCAGCGCGCGGCCGCCGCGCAGCCCTGCGCGAAGACGCCGACACCGGGCAAGAGCACCTGCGAAGACGTCGCCGAGCTGCTGAAGCTGCCGCTGGCGCAGACGGCGAAGTCGCTGGTGCTGGCCACTGACGAACTCGGCGCCAACGGCGAGATCGTCAAGTCGACCGTGTGGCTGCTGCTGGTGCGTGGCGACCACAGCCTCAATGAGGTGAAGGCAGGCAAGGTGCCGGGCCTGAAGGACGGCTGGCGCTTTGCCACCGTGGCCGAGATCGAGAGCCACTTCGGCTGCAAGCCCGGGTATCTTGGGCCCATCGGTCTGAAGAAGCCCGTCAAGGTGATCGCCGACCGCACGGTGGCGAACATGGCCGACTTCGTCTGCGGCGCCAACGAGGCCGACTTCCACCACACCGGCGTCAACTGGGGCCGCGACCTGCCCGAGCCCGAGCTTGTGGCCGACATCCGCAACGTCGTGGTCGGCGACCCCAGCCCCGATGGCCAGGGCGTGCTCGCCATCCAGCGCGGCATCGAGGTCGGCCATGTGTTCTACCTGGGCACGAAGAAGTACAGCACCCCGATGGGCGCCACCTTCCTCGATGAAAATGGCAAGCCGCAGCCCTTCGAGATGGGCTGCTACGGCATCGGCGTGACGCGCATCCTGGGTGCCGCCATCGAGCAGAACCACGACGATCGCGGCATGGTCTGGCCGGCGTCGATCGCGCCCTTCGAATGCGTGATCTGCCCCATCGGCATGGACCGCAGCGCCGAGGTGAAGGCCGCCGCCGAGAAGCTGCACGACGATCTGGCCGCGGCCGGTATCGACGTCGTGCTCGACGACCGTGGCGAGCGCCCGGGAGCGATGTTCGCCGACTGGGAGCTGATCGGCGTGCCGCTGCGTGTGGTGATCTCCGACCGTGGCCTGAAGGCCGGCACGCTGGAGATGCAGGGCCGGCGCGACAGCGCCGCCGTCGCCGTGCCCTTGGCCGATGTGTTGCCGGCGGCCGTGCAGACGCTCAAGCGCGGCTGACCCGGCATTGGTGCGCTGAAGGCCGTGCCCCCAAGCGTTCGCGAGCCGTTCCCGGACGCGCTGCGCGCGCTGGCGCTGGTGGGCGTGCTCGTCGTCAACGCGGCGGGTTATCTCAGCAGCCCCTGGGGCGCGGTGCTGGGCGAGGAGGCGGCGCGCAGCGGGGGCGTGGCACTGGCGTTGCAGGGGCTGTACGCCTTCCTGGTGCAGGGCAAGGCCTACCCGATCCTGGCCTTTCTCTTCGGCATGGGCCTGGTACTGGCCCAGCGCGGCCAGCCCGCCGCCGAGGCGCTGGACCGCGCACGCAGCCGCCAGAAGTGGCTGCTGCTGCTGGGCGTGCTGCACGGCGTGTTCATCTACTTCGGCGACATCCTCACCATGTATGCGCTGATCGGCTGGCTGCTGCTGCACCACGTGCGCGCGCCCTGGACGCGGCTGCGCCGGCAACTGCGGCGTGCGCTGGTGTGGGCGCTGGTGGTGGGCGGCCTGGTGGCCGCCGCCATGCTGGCGGGCTTGACCATGGCGCCGGCCCCCGATGAGGCCGCGGAGGTCGAGCCCACGTTGGCGGATGTCGCAAGTTGGCCCGAGTTCTGGGCGCTCAACGCCCAAGGCTATGTGATCCTGCAGATCGGCAGCCTGATCGTGGGCTTTGCGCTGCTGCGGCTGCTGATGATGGTGGGCATCGTGGTGGCGCGCCTGCGCTGGCTGACGCATCGGCGCTGGCAGGCCCAGCGCCAGCGGCTGCTGCGGCGCTGGGCGGCGCCAGCGCTGCTGCTCAATGCGCTGTACGGCCTCGGCTATGTGTACCTCGCGGGCGACCGCGACGCGGTGGGCATGGTCGAGGTCATGGGCTTTTCCGTGGGGCCGCTGCTGTCGATGGTGATGGTGGTGGCGCTGGCGCAGCATGCCCGGCGCGCGACTGTGCTGCTGGCGCTGGCGCCGCTGGGCCGGCGCACGCTCACGCTGTACGTGGGCCACGGGCTGCTGTGCCTGCTGTTGTTCAGCGGTGTCGGCCTGGGTTGGAAGCCGGGGCTCATCGGCATGCTGGGCTTCTCGATGCTGCTGTGGACGGCGGCCTGGCTCGTGGCGCGCGCCAGCGGCACGCGGCGTTGGCCGCTCGAAGCCGCGCTGGCCTGGGTGGCCCGCCGATGATCGACCGCCGCGCCTGCCTTGCCCTGCCGGCGCTGCTGCTGGCCGGCGGCAACGCACGCGCCGGTGCGCAGGCCGAGGAGCCGCTGACGCATGCCGTGCGCACGGCCTTGTCGGCCGCGGTGGCCGAGCGCGCGCCGCCCAAGCCCACCTTCGCCCGCATCGAGGACCGCCTGGCCTACCTGCGCTGGCTGGGGGCCGCTAGCGACCGCCTGAAGCGCCGCAAGGCCGAGCACCACGTGCGCATCGAGTTCCTCGAGGCTGTCTCGTACGAAAGCCGCCGCGCCGGCCTGGAAACCGCGCTCGTGCTCGGCCTCATCCAGGTCGAGAGCGGCTTTCGCAAGTACGCCATCAGCAGTGTCGGCGCGCGCGGCTACATGCAGGTGATGCCGTTCTGGGCGCGGCTCATCGGCGACGGCGAGCCGAGCCGCCTGTTCCACCTGCAGACCAACCTGCGCTTCGGCTGCGTCATCCTGCGCCACTACCTCGAGCGCGAGAAGGGCGATCTGTTCATGGGCCTGGGCCGCTACAACGGCAGCCGCGGTCGCGCGGAGTACCCGAACCTGGTGTTCGGCGCGCGCAGGCAGTGGGACTTCCCGACGACCTGACCCGGCTTGCCGCCGGGCCGTCGTCTACAAGCCTTGCCAGGCCTGTGGCGCAGCGCCGCCAAAGCCCAGCAGCGCCAGCACCCGCTCGGCGCCCTCGGCCACCATCTCCTCGATGCTCGAGGGCTTCAGGTAGAAGGCCGGCAGCGGCGGGAACACGATGCCGCCCATTTCGGTGACGGCCGTCATGTTGCGCAGGTGGGCCAGGTTGAAGGGCGTTTCGCGCACCATCAGCACGAGGCGGCGGCGTTCCTTCAGCGTGACGTCGGCGGCGCGCGTGAGCAGGTTGTCCGAGAAGCCGTGCGCGACGGCCGCCAGCGTCTTCATCGAGCAGGGCGCCACGACCATGGCCGCGGTGCCGAAGCTGCCGCTGGCGATGCAGGCGCCGACGTCGCCGGGCGCGTAGGCGTGGTCGGCCAGGGCTTCGAGATCGCCGCGCGACAGGCCCAGCTCATGGTGCACGTTCAGCACGCCCGCGGGCGTGGCCACGAGGTGCGTCTCGACGCCCAGCGCGCGCGCGCGCTTGAGCAGCGTGACGGCGTAGAGCGAGCCGGTGGCGCCGCTGATGCCCACCACCAGGCGCGGGGGGCGTGCCGGTGTCACGTCAGGGCTTGGCGAGCAGCTGCTGCAGCTCGCCCGACTCGTACATCTCCATCATGATGTCCGAGCCGCCGACGAACTCGCCGTTCACGTAGAGCTGCGGGATCGTCGGCCAGTTGGCGTATTCCTTGATGCCGTGGCGCACTTCTTCGTCTTCGAGCACGTTGAAGGTGCTCACGCCGCTGGCGCCAGCGGCCTTGAGCAGCTGGATCGCGCGGCCCGAGAAGCCGCATTGCGGGAACTGGGCCGTGCCCTTCATGAAGAGCATGACCTTGTGACCCTTGACCATCTCGTCGATGCGTTGCTGGACGTCGCTCATGGCTGTGTGTGGCGTTTGGCTGCTGAAGAGGCCGGCATCGTACTGCTGGCGGCATGTCAACGCAGCCCGCGGGGCGGGCTGGCGGGGTGGCTCCGTTCAGCCGCCCGGCCAGCGGCCGCCGGTGCAGCGCCGGTGGCCGGCGAGGTCGTGCCGGTGGGCGACGGCCTCGAAGCCGGCCGCGCGCAGCAGCGCGGCCACTGCGTCCGCCTGCTCGTAGCCGTGTTCCAGCAGCAGCCAGCCGCTGGCGGCCAGGCAGGCGGGCGCGCCGGCCACGATGAGGCGCAGGTCGGCCAGCGCGTCGCCGCTGGCCGGCACGAGCGCCGCCTGCGGCTCGTGGCGCAACGCCGGCAGGTGTGGGTCGGTGGCGGCCAGATACGGCGGGTTCGACAGCGCGAGGTGCAGGCGTGGAAGGCCGAGCGGCTGCCACCAGCTGCCGTGCAGCCACTGCACCGGCAGGCCGAGCCGCTGGCCGTTGCCTTGCGCCACGGCCAGGGCCGCCGCGCTGGCATCGACGGCGCGCAGCACCGCACGCGGGCAGCTGCGGGCCACGGCCAGCGCGATGGCACCGCTGCCGGTGCCCAGATCGGCCACCTGCGGCGCGGCGAGCGCGGCCATTTCGCCGCCCAGGATGTCGAGCGCCCAGTCGACCAGGGTTTCGGTGTCGGGTCGCGGGTCGAGCACCGCCGGCGTGACGCGCAGCTCAAGCCCGTGGAAGCCGCGCCAGCCGGTGAGGTAGGCCACAGGCTCGCCGCCGGCGCGGCGCTGGAACAGCGCGCGCAGCTGCTGCGCCGTGGTGGCGTCAACGGCCTCGTCGCCATGCGCCAGCAGCCACGTCCGCGGCCGCTGCAGCGCGTGGCTGGCCAGCGCCTGCGCATCGAAGCGCGCCAGGCCCAGCGCGCGGGCCTCGGCGAGCAGCTCGTCGACGCGGGCCATGGGCGCTCAGCGGCCGGTTTCGAGCTCGGCCAGCTGCTCGGCGGCGCGTGCGGCCGATAGGGCTGCGACGACATCGCCGAGGTCGCCGTCCATCACCTGCTGCAGCTTGTACAGCGTGAGGTTGATGCGGTGGTCGGTGAGCCGGCCCTGCGGGAAGTTGTAGGTGCGGATGCGGTCGCTGCGGTCGCCACTGCCGACCAGGCTCTTGCGCGTGGCGGCTTCCTTGGCGGCGCGCTCGCCCTGTTCCTTGTCGCGCAGCCGCGCCTGCAGCACGGCCATCGCCTTGGCCTTGTTGCGGTGCTGGCTGCG
>JAIYDH010000381.1 GCA_027487585.1 Rubrivivax sp. | reverse complement strand
GCGTGCGCCTGCACCTGTACGGCAAGGCCGAGCCGCGCCGCGCGCGCAAGATGGGCCACCTCACCGTGACGGCGGCCACGGCGGCCGAGGCGCGTGCCGTGGCGCTGCAGGCCGCGTCGCGCCTGGGCCTGCCTGCGTTCTGAGACGCGCTCAGCCTCATGCCACTGCTGCAAGGCCCTGAGGGCGTGGCCCGTGCCGCCGATGCGTTGGCCGCGGGCGAACTGGTGGCGCTGCCCACCGAGACCGTCTATGGCCTGGGCGCGCGCGCCGATGACGACGCCTCCGTGGCGCGCATCTTCGCCGCAAAGGGCCGGCCGGCCGATCACCCCTTGATCGTGCACGTGGCCTCGGTGGCGGCGGCAGAGTCCTTTGCAGCCACCTTGCCGGCCGCTGCTCGGCAGCTGATGCAGGCGTTCTGGCCCGGCCCGGTGACGCTGATCGTGCCGCGCCGCGACGGCGTGGCCGCCGCCGCCGCCGGAGGGCAGACGAGCATCGGCCTGCGCATGCCCTCGCACCCGCTGGCGCTGGCCCTGCTGCACGCGGCCGCGGCGCGTGGCGTGCCCGGTGTCGCCGCGCCCAGCGCCAACCGTTTCGGCCGCGTCAGCCCGACCCGGGCCGCGCACGTGCTGCAGGAGTTCGGGCCCGATCTGATCGTGCTCGACGGCGGCGACTGCGAAGTCGGCATCGAGTCGGCCATCGTCGACTGCAGCCGCACGCCGCCCGCGCGGCCGGCCTTGCTGCGGCCGGGGCAGATCGGCCGCGAGCAGATCGAGCAGGTGCTCGGCCAGCCCTTGGCCGAACCCGATGCGGCGTCGCCGCGTGCCTCGGGCACGCTGGCCTCGCATTACGCTCCGGCGGCCACGCTGGTGCTGGTGTCGGCGGCCGAATGGCTCACCCGCGTGGCCGCGGCGGCGCCGCAGCCTGGTGTGGCGGTGTATGCGCGCCGCACGCCGCCGCCGGGCTGGTGGCACCGGCCGATGGCGGCCGAGGCCGATGCGGCGGCACACGAGTTGTTCGCCGTGCTGCGCGAGCTCGACGACGCCGGCGCGAAGGCCATCTGGGTCGAGGCCTTGCCAGCCGATGCCGCGTGGGACGGCGTGCGCGACCGCCTGCGCCGCGCCGCTGCTTGAGGGCCGATCGCGCCTGCGGCCGTGCCCGCCCGACCGGGCTTTACCAGGCTCCGGCAAGGCCGGGGTAGCGAGCCGGGCGACAATACGCGACCTGACCCCGGAGTCCCGATGAGTTTCCGTCATTCCGGCCGGCGCCTGATGCCGGCGCTGCGCAAGCCTTCTGCAGCCCTGGCGGCCCTCGCGGCCGCGTTGGCCGTGGTCGCCTGCGGCGGCAGCACCAGCCAGTTCGAGACCTTCAACGCAGAGCGTGTGTTCGCCTTCGGCGACGACGCCAGCGCGCTCACGCCCGAGGGCCGCAACTACAGCGTCAACGGCGTCAACGCCACCACCGGCGCCCTCGATTGCAACCTGCGGCCGACCTGGGTGCAGGTGGTGGCGGGCTACTACGGCCACACGCTGGCCGAGTGCAACACCGCCACGCCACCGGCCACGCCACGCGCCTTCACACGCGCCGCACCCGGGGCCCGCGTGGCCGAAGTGGCGGCACAAGTCGAGGCGCAGGCCGCCGCGGGCGGCTTCCGCGAGCGTGATCTGGCGCTCATCTTCGTCGGTGTCAACGACGTGCTCGAGTTGTATGGGCAGTACCCGGCGCAGTCCGAAGCGGCGCTGATCGCCGAGGCGGGTGCGCGCGGCGAGCGGGCCGCGGCGCTGGTCAACCGCCTCATCGACCTGGGTGCCAAGGTCGTTGTCGCCAACCTGCCCGACATGGGCCTGTCGCCCTACGCACGCGCCGAGGCCGCCACCCACGCCGCCAGCGGCTTCGATCGCGCGGCGCTGATCTCGCGCCTGACCACCGCTTTCAACGAGCGGCTCGGCGTGCGCATCCGCATCGACGGCCGCTTCGTCGGCCTCGCGCAGATGGACTTGCGCACGCAGCAGGCCCGGATCTCGCCGTCGTCATTCGGCCTGAGCGACATCTCCACGGCCGTCTGCACCGTGCCCTTGCCCGCCTGCACCACGGCCACGGTGGTGACCGGCGTCGACGCCGCCGGCGCCTTGTGGGCCGACGGCACGCGGCTGGGCATCGGCGGCCAAGCGTCGCTGGCCGCGCTGGCCCTGCAGCGGGCGCAGCTCAACCCGTTCTGAGTCTCCACGCGCCGGGTCTGGCCCGGCCTGCCCCTGGCAAACCCGGTCTCGGGTTTGGCCGGGAGCACAGCGCCCCGTCGCAGTCGTACAGTGGCTGACGCGAAAAACGAACGAGCGTTCGTTTTTGGCTGCGACGCGTGTCGCAGCCAAGGTCTAGGAGACACGATGACAAGAATCAGACTGGCGCTGACCGGGCTTGCCCTGGCGGCGATGTTGGCCGCCTGCGGTGGCGGCGACAGCGGCGCCGACACCACGCCGGCCGTACGCATCTCGTCGATCAAGGTGATGGGCGACAGCCTCGCCGACGTCGGCACCTTCGGCCTGCGCTTCACGGTGCAGGGCAGCGGCAGCCTCACCTACCCCGAGCGCATCGGCGAGACCTACGGTCTCGGCCGCGGTTGCAACTTCTTCGCTTTCAACGGTGCCACGTTCGTGGCCAACCCGACGGCCGGCTGCACCAACTACGCCATCGGCGGCGGCGTCATCAACGGCGCGGGCTCGGGCCTGACGGCGGCTGACCCCCGCATCATCGGCGTGCAGCTGGCCACCGCCACGGCCGCGGGCAACTTCGGCGCCAACGACCTGCTGCTGGTGGTGGGCGGCGGCAACGACGCCGCCACGCTGGTGGGGGCTTACCTGCGCGCCGCCACCGATGGCGGCACGGCCTACCTGGGCGTGCTCGGCACCCTGCTGACGCCGGCCCAGGTGGCGGCCGCGGCCGGCGGTGGCGCGGCGGGTCTGGCGGGTGCAGGCAGCACCTACATGCAGGCGCTGGCCGACCGCTTTGCCGACCAGTTGCGCGACGGCGCCCTAAACAAGGGCGCGCGCCGCATCGCCTTGCTCAACATGCCGGGCATCACCAACACGCCCCGCTTCCAGGACGTTCTCGACGGCGTGGCGGCAGCCTCGGGCGGCGGCACGGCCGGCGCGGCCGTGCGTGCGCAGAGCGAGGCGCTGTTCAAGAGCTGGGTCGTGGCCTACAACACCCGGCTCGCGTCGCGCTTTGCGGGCAACGCGGCAGTGGTTGTCATCGACTTCTACACGTCGTTCAACGAGCAGGTGGCCTCGCCGGCGCAGTACGGTCTGAGCAACGCCCGCAACACGGCCTGCCCGGTCACAGGGGTGGGCGCCGACGGGCTGCCGACCTACACCTTCCCCACCTGCACCGAGGCGGCCCTGTCCGCGGCGCCGCCTCCGGGTGTGAGCGGGGGTGCCAACTGGTGGCGCAGCTACGCGTTCTCGGACGGCTTCCATCCCACGCCCTACGGGCACCAGTTGCTGTCGCAGCTGATCTCGCTCGAGCTCGCCCGCGCGGGCTGGCTGTGAACGGCCGCCTGGAGCACCGCACCATGTCCCACCTGCACCTGTCTCTTCTCCCCAAGACCCGGCCGCTGCTGCTCATCGCCGGTCTCGTGCTGGCCGCCCACGGCACGGCATCGGCCCAGTCGGCCGGCGGCTGGCTCCTGCGCCTGGGCGCCACGCAGATCACCCCCGAGGTCACCAGCGGCGACCTCAGCAGGCCGAGCACCCCGGGGTCCAAGATCGACCTCGAGAGCGACACCCAGGTCACCGG
>JAIYDH010000062.1 GCA_027487585.1 Rubrivivax sp. | reverse complement strand
GTGCCGATGGTGCTGAAGCTGGAGAACGCCACCGACGCCAACATCAACACGGGCGACATGCAGGCCGTGCAGACCGTGGTCGTGGGCTGGCAGACGCTGACCTGGGTGGTGCCGGCCGACAAGGTGGGGCCGGCCTACAGCTGGGTCGTGATGCTGCCCAACCTGGGCACGCGAGCCTCGGCCGACCCCGGCGAGACCTACTACTTCGACGACATCAAGCTGAAGATAGGCTCAGGGAGCTGACGCCTTGCAGTGATCGGCGATGTACTGCGCGTGGGTCGGCATCTTGTCGACCACCGCATGCATCACCGCCTTCACGTTGGCGAGCATCTTGAAGATCGGCTCGTCCTCGGTGTTCTCCACCAGCGGGTGATGCCCCGTCGGCACGATGCCCTGACCCAGCATCACCTGGGCCCAGCTCGTTTCGTTGAAGAGCTCGTCGTTCTTGCGGAAGAAGCGCCCGTTGCTGCCGAACAGCTCGGTCTTGTGCTTCAGCGTGTCCGGCACGTCCATGGTTCGGCAGTGGTCCCAGAAGGCCGAGTCGTTGCGCTGCGTCGCGTGGTAGTGCAGCACGATGAAGTCGCGCACCTGCTCGAACTCGGTCTCGGACTGGCGGTTGTACTCGTCGATGTCGGCCTGGTCGAAACCGCTGGTCGGGAACAGCTCGATCAGCCGCACGATGCCTTGCTGGATGAGGTGGATCGAGGTTGATTCCAGCGGCTCGATGAAGCCACTAGACAAGCCGATGGCCACGACGTTCTTGTTCCAGAATTTCTTGCGCTTGCCCGTGACGAAGCGGATGAGCCGCGGCTCGGCCAGCGCCTTGCCGTCGAGGTTGCGCATCAGGATGGCCGTGGCCTCGTCCTGGCTCATGAACCGGCTGCAGAACACGTGGCCATTGCCGATGCGGCTTTGCAGCGGAATGCGCCATTGCCAACCGGCCGAGTGGGCGGTGGCGCGGGTGTAGGGCAGCAGCGGTGTGCTGCTCTCGCAAGGCACCGCGAGTGCGCTGTCGCAGGGCAGCCAGTGGCTCCAGTCGTCGTAGCCCGTGTGCAGGGTCTGCTCGATCAGCAGGCCGCGGAAGCCGGAGCAGTCGATGAACAGATCGGCGGTGTGCACGTCGCCGTTTTCCATCGTCACCGAGGTCACGAAGCCGGTTTCAGGGTGCGTGTGCACCTGGGTGATCTTGCCTTCGGTGCGTGTGACGCCGAGCTTTTCGCTGTACTCGCGCAGGTACTTCGCGAACAGGCCTGCGTCGAAGTGGAAGGCGTGGCGCACGTCGGCCAGCGGCGAGTTGGGGTTGTCGCTGCGGGCCCGCATGAAGCGGTTCTTTTCGCAGGCCAGCAGGTTGATGGAGTAGTCGTCGAGCCGCTCCACCTTGCCGCTCTGGCGCGCCTTTAGCCAGTAGTGGTGGAAGTCGACCAGGCCGGTCTTGCGGCCCATGCTGCCGAAGCCGTGGATGTAGGAATCGCCGATCGCGCCCCAGTTCCTGAACTGGATGCCCAGCTTGAAGGTCGCCTGGGTCTTGCGCATGAACTCGTCTTCATCGATGCCGATCAAGGCGTTGAACTTGATGATCGATGGAATGGTGGCTTCGCCCACCCCGACGGTGGAGATCTCGTCGGACTCGATGAGCTGGATCTGGTAGTGCTTGCTGAGCGAATGCAGCAGCACCGAGGCCGCCATCCAGCCGGAGGTGCCCCCGCCGACGATCATGATCTTCTTGAGGCGGTTGTCGCGCATCGACGGGTCTCCCATGAGTGGCTTCGATGCTACCCAAAGCAAGCAGGGCTGCACCCGTGCGCCGCACTGCGTGATGCGCGACGATCTGGAACACGGGGCCGCAGGCTGCGGCCCGCGGCCGGCCACTCATCCAGGCGTGCGGCCGGCCCAGTCGGTGGGGTCGAAGCCGACGGTGAGCGCGCCGTCAGGCCACTGCACCACCGGGCGCTTGATGACGCTGGGCTGTGCCTGCATCAAGGCCACGGCGCCGGCCTCCTGCTCGGCCGCGGCACGGGCCGTGTCATCCAGGGCGCGCCAGGTGCTGCCCTTGCGGTTGAGCAGCTGCTCCGCGCCCACGCCGAGCAGCCACTGCCGGAGCAGCGCCTCGGCGGGCGCCGCCTTCTTGAAGTCGATGAACTCGTGCGCCACGCCGCGCGCCGTGAGCCATGCGCGCGCCTTCTTCACCGTGTCGCAGTTGGGGATGCCGTAGAGCCGGGCCTGAGGCGATGTCATCGCGACATCGTACAAGCCCGGCTGTCGAGGCGGCGCCGCTGCCGGGTCAGCGCGGCAGGCTGGCCTGGGCGAGGCGCTCAGCGCCGTCGCTGCGCAGGGCGGCGCGGCGGTTCTGCGCCCAGGCGCTCTCGTTGCTGCCTTCGGCCTTGGGCCGCTCGGCACCGAAGCTCACCACCTCCAGGCGCGCATCGGGCACGCCCAGCAGTTGCAGCGACCGGGCCACCGACTCCGCACGGCGCTGGCCGAGCGCCAGGTTGTATTCGCGGCCGCCGCGCTCGTCGGTGTGGCCTTCGATGCGCAGGCGCTTCTGCGGCAGGGCCAGCAGCTGGCGCGCGTGGGCGTCGATGCTGCCGGTGAACTCGCTGCGGATGACGTCGCTGTCGAAGTCGAAGTAGACGTAGGGCTGGGCCTGGGCAGCGAGTTCCTTCGCGGCGCTGGCCGCGCGGCTGGCGGCCAGATCGACGGTGGCCACGCTCGATTCTGCGGTGGCAGCTGGCTGGGCTGCAGGAGCCGGCGCAGCCGCCGGGGCCGCGGCCGCGGCCACCGCGGCAGGGGCAGCCACGGGCGTGGCCGCAAGCTTCTCGGGCGAGGGCGTGGCACAGGCGCCGAGCAGCAACGCAGCGCCGGCAGCGGCCAGGGCCAGGGGGGTGCGGATCAGGGTCATGGCGTCCTCCGGACAAACGTGAGTGAAGCCATGACCATAGGCAAGGAGCGACAGCCCCGTGACATGCGGGCCTGAGCATCCCCGCGGCGCAAAAGCCTCGCGCGCGGGCAGCCTTGCGGCCGTTGGGGGCGCGCCGCAGGCCCGCGGCCTCAGGGCGCCTCGAGGTGGTAGCCGGTGACGCGCTTGACCTCGTTGGCCGAACCCAGCACCACGGCCACGCGCTGGTGCAGCTTGGTGGGCGTGATGTCGAGGATGCGTTCGAGGCCGTTCGTGGCCAAGCCGCCTGCCTGCTCGACGATGAAGGCCATCGGGTTGGCCTCGTACATGAGCCGCAGCTTGCCGGGCTTGTCGGGCTCGCGCTGGTCCCAGGGGTAGAGGAACACGCCACCGCGGGTGAGGATGCGGTGCACGTCGGCCACCATGCTGGCCACCCAGCGCATGTTGAAGTCCTTGCCGCGCGGGCCTTCCTTGCCCTGCAGGCATTCGCCGATGTAGCGCGTGACGGGCTCGGCCCAGTGGCGCTGGTTCGACATGTTGATCGCGAACTCCTTGGTGTCTTCCGGGATGCGCACCTCGGTGGAGGTGAGCACCCAGGAGCCGGTCTCGCGGTCGAGCGTGAACATGGCGACGCCGTTGCCCAGCGTCATCACCAGCGTGGTCTGCGGCCCGTACACGCAGTAGCCGGCGGCGGCCTGGTGCTTGCCGGGCTGCAGGAAGTCTTCTTCCGACACGCCGCGTGTGTGGCCCACCTTGCGCAGCACGCTGAAGATGGTGCCGATGGAGACGTTGACGTCGATGTTGCTGGAGCCGTCGAGCGGGTCGAACAGCAGCAGGTACTCGCCCTGCGGATAGCGGTTGGGCACGACGTGGATGGAGTCCATCTCCTCGCTGGCCATGGCCGCCAGGTGGCCGCCCCATTCGTTGGCCTCGATCAGCACCTCGTTGCTGATGACGTCGAGCTTCTTCTGCGCCTCGCCCTGGATGTTGTCGGTGCCGGCGCTGCCGAGGATGTCGCCCAGGGCGCCCTTGTTCACGGCGATGGCGATGCGCTTGCAGGCGCGCGCCACCACCTCGATCAGCAGGCGCAGTTCCGGCGGGATGCGGCCGTGCTCGCGCTGCTGCTCGACGAGGTACTGCGTCAGGCTGACGCGGCGGGTGCTGCTCATTGCGCTTGCTCCAGGGCGCGGCCGACCACCTCGCGCAGGTCGTTGCTGAGATCGGCGCGGGCGGCCACGCGCGACAGCGCCTCGCGGGCAGCACTGCGGTAGGGCTCGGCCAGGCGGGCCCAGTGGTCCATCGCGCGCGCCATGCGCGCGGCCAGCTGCGGGTTCAGCGCGTCGACCTCGAGGATCTTCTCGGCCCACAGCACCACGCCGGCGGCATCGGCGCGGTGCGCGGCCGCCGGGTTGACGCTGAAGATCTGCATCAGGCTGCGCGCGCGGTTCGGGTTCTTCAGTGAGAAGTCGGGGTGCTGCAGCAGCGCCTTGAAGCGCGCGAACACGCTGCCGGGCTGCACCGTGCCCGCGGTGGCCTCGTGCACGCCGGGCACCGGCTCGGGCGCCAGCACCTGCAGGCTGAACCACTTGTCGAGCACCAGCGCGTCGCCATGCGCCAGTGCATGGAAGCGCTGCAGCGCGGCGTCGGCCAGCAGCGAGTGCGCGTGCATCAGCGCCTGCAGGGCGCCGATGCGGTCGGTCATGTTGGTGGCGTCCTTGAAGCGCTGGTAGGTGCGGCCCTGCTGCACGGCATCGGCCGTGCGCACGGCGTGCAGCGTCAGCATCGCCAGCGCCAGGTTGGCCAGCGCGCGGCGGCCGGCCTGCTCGTGGGTGGGCGCGTAGCCTTCAGCCACTTGGTTGGACTCCCAGGCCTGCTGCCACGGCGCGTGCAGCCGCTCCGCCAGCGTGGCGCGCCACTGCTCGCGCACGACGTGGATGCGCTGCGGGTCGCTGACGGCCAACTGCTCGGCGAGGTAGCTCTCGCTCGGCGGCGTCAGCACCAGCGTCTTGAAGGCCGGGTCGAGCTGCGGGTGGCCCAGCACGGCGGCGAGGGCCTCGGCCAGCGCGTCATCGAGTTGCGGCTCGTGGCCGTGCGTCACGGCGGCGAGCAGCCGGTCGACCATCAGCTGCTGGGCTGCTTCCCAGCGGTTGAAGGGGTCGGTGTCGTGCGCCAGCAGCACCAGGCGCTCGGCGTCCGAGAGGCCGTCGTCCAGCCGCACCGGCGCCGACAGGCCGCGCAGCAGGCTCGGCACGGGCGCCTCGGCCACGCCCTCGAACACGAAGTGCTGCTCGGCTTCTTCCAGCACCAGCAGCCGGTCGGCGGCCAGGACGCGGCCATCTCGTGCCAGCAGGCCGGCCATCACCGGTATCACGAACGGCGCCTTCGTCGGCTGGCCGGGTGACGCCTCGGCCGCCTGGCGCAGCGTGAGCGTGTAGCGCTGCGCCTCGGCCTCGTAGTGCCCCTGCGCGGCCAGCCGCGGCGTGCCGGCCTGCGAGTACCAGCGCTTGAAGGCCCCCAGGCGCTGCGTGAGCTCGCTGCCGGGGTTGGCGTCGGCAATCGCCTGGGCGAAGTCGTCGCAGGTCACGGCCTGGCCGTCGTGGCGCTGGAAGTACAGGTCCATGCCGCGGCGGAAGCCCTCGCGGCCCACCAGCGTGTGCATCATGCGCACGACTTCGGCGCCCTTTTCGTACACGGTGGGGGTGTAGAAGTTGCTGATCTCGACGTAGCTGTCGGGCCGCACCGGGTGCGCCATCGGGCCGGCGTCTTCAGGGAACTGGCTTGCGCGCAGGCGCATCACGTCGTCGATGCGCTTGACGGCCCGGGCCGAGGCCGAGCCGGCCATGTCCATGCTGAACTCCTGGTCGCGGAAGACCGTGAGGCCTTCCTTCAGGCTCAGCTGGAACCAGTCGCGGCAGGTGATGCGGTTGCCCGTCCAGTTGTGGAAGTACTCGTGCGCGACGATGCTCTCGATGAAGCTGAAGTCGGCATCGGTGGCCGTGGCCGGGCTGGCCAGCACGAACTTGGTGTTGAAGACGTTCAGGCCCTTGTTTTCCATGGCGCCGGAGTTGTAGTCCTCCACCGCCACGATCATGAAGCGCTCCAGGTCCAGCGGCAGGCCGAAGCGGGCTTCGTCCCACACCAGGCTGGCCACCAGCGAGCGCATGGTGTGCTCGGTGCGTTCCAGGTCGCCGGGGCGCACGTACACCTGCAGCAGGTGTTCCTTGCCCGAGCGCGACAGGATGCGCTGCTCGCGCGCCACCAGCCGGCCAGCGACCAGTGCGAACAGGTAGCTCGGCTTGGGGAAGGGGTCGTGCCACTTGGCGTAGTGCCGCGGACCATTGGGGCCGTTGTCCAGGCTGCCCTGCTCGACCAGGTTGCCGTTGCTCAGCAGCACCGGGTACTTGGCCTTGTCGGCGCGCAACGTGACGGTGTAGACCGCCATCACGTCGGGCCGGTCGAGGAACCAGGTGATGCGGCGGAAGCCCTCGGCCTCGCACTGCGTGCAGAACATCGCCGGCGAGCCGCTGGTGTACAGGCCTGACAGCTCGGTGTTCTTCTCGGGGCTGCAGGTGTTGCGGATGTCCAGCGTGAAGGCGTCGGCATCGGGCGGGTTGTCGATGACGAGCTCGCCG
>JAIYDH010000075.1 GCA_027487585.1 Rubrivivax sp. | reverse complement strand
GTGTCGATCTAGGCGCAAAGCGCAGCCGTAGCCCGGGCTACGGCGAGCATTTGCAACGACGAGCGGCGCCGTTTCGGGCGCACGAGCGGGCGTGGCGGAATGCTTCACAAGCTCTCAGCCCTGAGGCTCGCTGAGGAACAATTCGACGCGCCGGTTGCGCGCGCGGCCGGTTTCGCTGCCGTTGTCGGCCAGCGGCTCGCGCGAGCCGCGGCCGACCACGACCATGCGGCCGGCCTGCACGCCACGGTCCTGCAAGTGATCGCGCACCGCGCGGGCCCGCTCCTGCGACAGCGGGTCGTTGACGGCATCGCTGCCGGTGCTGTCGGTGTGGCCGACGATGCGCACCTGCATGCTGCCGTCCAGGCCCTCGGCAAAACGGTCGAGCACGCGGCCGGTGCCGGGCTGCAGCATGGCGCTGCCGGTGGCGAAGCTGAGGTCGGCGGGCACGTTCACGCGCAGCCGGTTGTCGGCAGTGCGCGCGACTTCGATGCCAGTGCCGGCGGTGGCGGCCTCGAGGTCCTTGCGCTTGTCTTCCATGCGCTTGGACCACAGGTTGCCGGCAATGGCGCCGAGCGCGCCACCGATCACAGCGCCTCGGCCGGCACTGCCGCCGGTGACACCCCCGAGCACCGCGCCGGCCACGGCGCCCACGCCGGCGCCCTGGGCCGTGCCCGTCTGGCGGGCGCTCATGTTCTCGCAGCCCACGAGCGCCAGGCCGGCCAGCAGCACAGCGGCGAGGCGAAGCGGTGTCTGCAGGCGCGTGGCCGTGCGCTTGGCGAGAGGGAAGACCGGGCGGATGCCCGGCTGCGATCGGTGAGTTTGGTTCATGGTGTCTCCGGCTTCGAGCGCGGATGGCTCGGAGACACCCTTGTAGACAGCGGCCAGCAGCCTGTCTGGCCGCTGCCGCACACAGCGAGGCGGGCTCAGTGCGCTACAGCCACATCCACAGCTGGCGCAGCCAGCCGGGGGCTCGAAACCGCGACGGGCGGTAGTGTTGGCGCAGGCCTTGGGGGTTCAAGCGAGAGGGCATGGTGAGGCTCCTGAGAGCCGATACTGTATGAACATACAGCCTCCTGCGCAAGCAGGCTTGATTCGGCCACGCCCGGGGCGTCGGGCGCGGCCGTGAGGGGCGCCGCTGCATCTTCACGCCCGAGCGCCTGCCCAGGCCTTGGGCGGCAACAGGAGCCGCTGCGTGTGGCCGTGGGTGCGATGTTGAAGACGATGCGGCGAGCAGCATGCGCCTTCTCGACGCCGCCGCGCTAAGGCAGGGTCCGCTCGAAGCGCCGATCGATCAGATCGGCGTCGTCGAAGTGCCGCCGCCCGACAAAGGCCGTGGCGTGGTGGCCCCACTGCCGCATCGCTCCGGCACTGGCAATGCCCATCGGCCAGAACAGAAAGCGCTCGCCGCGCTCGGTGCCGGCCACCAGGCCATCGGGGCCATACAGGCTGCGGCGGCCGCCGGGCGTGGGCAGCGAACGCAGGGCGTCCTCGGGCTGCAGCGTGTAGGTCTCGGCGGCCTGGGCTGCCCGCGGCAAGGTCTGCAGCCCCATCACGTAGTGCGTGGCCGAGGCCAAGCGCACCACCAGGCGCTGCGAGGCGGCCAGCGGCGGCAGCGGCGCGGGGGCGAACAGCCATTCCTCGAAACGCGGCCCACCGTCGCGCGGCCGCAGCGTGGCGGCCGTGAAGAACAGGTGGTAGCAGCCGCAGGCGTGGATGGTGTCCAGCAGCAGCGGCCGGCCTTGTTCGTCGAGCGTCAGGCGCAGCACCACGCCGTCGAGCGCGCCGGCCAGCAGATCGAAGGCCGAACTCGCCGGACGCTCGGGGAACCACAACGTGTAGCTGAGCTGCAGCAGCCAGCGCCCGCCCACGCGCGTGTGCGACAAGCGCTGGTAGACCACGGGCGCGGCCGTGTCCACGCGCGGCGGGCCGGCCTCGGGCCAGGCCAGGGCGCCGAAACGGTCGGGGCTGCCGAGGGCCTCGATCTCGAGCACCGGCGCATGCCAGGCGAACAACTGCGCCGCGTGGGCCGGCGTGGGCTGCGGCAGGCCCAGCGCGTCGGTGGCCGGAGGCCAGGGCGGCGGCTGTTCAGGCGCCAGCGCCGCAGCCGCGGGGCCGACGCGGTGCAGGCGCGGGGGCTGCGAGGCCCAGCGCGCCATCTCGGCCGCATGCTGGTTCTGCCAGCCCTGCACGCCGGCAAAAAACGGCCAGCGCACCAGCGGGTACAGGCCGAGCGCGCGGCCGGCAGTGCTGTATCGCGCGGGCACGGTGGCGCGCTCGAGCAGCGCGGCGCGCAGCGGTTGCGCCGAGGGGGCGAGCAGCTGCTGCACGGCGCGGTGGCGGCAGTTCTGCGTGCGGGCCAGTGCCTCGCCCGTGGTGGCCGGTGCCAGTGCGGCTGCGGGCAGGTTGGCGATCTCGGCCGTGCGCGCGGCCGCGTCGAGCGCCGCGGCGCGCTGCACCCAGGCCGCGAATGCGGCGTCGCCTTGCCGGGCCTCGTCGCGCAAGGCCATGCCGGCGCGGTCGACGCGCAGGCCCGCAAAGCCGGCGATGCGCTCGGCTTCGGCGTCCGCCACCTGGGCGGTGGCCACGGCGTCGTCCAGGCGGGCCAGCCAGGCGTGGCAGCCGGCTTCGTCGGCCCACGCGGGCGCGGCCGCCGGTACGCCCGGCAAGGTGCTGCAGCCTGACAGCACCACCAGCGCCAACACGATGCCGCCGCCACCCAGCAGGCGGCACGCGCGCCAAGAGCGCAAGGAACGCAAGAGACCCATGCCGCAACGTACCACGGCGGCCGGCGCAGCCTGCGGCGGCCCGGTGCGTGGCTAGTCGATCTTCACGTTGTTGAGAAAGATCATCAGCAAGGTGAGGAAACCGAAGAAGGCAGAGAAGACCAGGATGCCGACGCCGTAGATCCGGGCGACCTTGGCGCGCGTCTTCTGCTGGGGTGATTCAGACATGGGGGCGTGTTGAACAGGAACGGTGAGCCTCGGGTTATCTCACCCGGCGCCCTCGATCGACTCCTGCCGGGCCTGCCGAGTTCGCCTTGCCGGCCCTTGAACCGACATTGCCCCGAGGAAGGCCGGCCTGTGGAGGTGGCCCCAGCGATGGTGCAAGATCGGCGTGCTCGAGGCATCCATCAGACAAGGTGCGGGTGGTGCGATTGGCGCCGCGGACATCGGCAGCGCAAAGGGCGCCCTGAGGCGCCCTTTTGTCAGTGGATGGGTCTCGTTCCCGCTCAGTCCGCCTGCTTGCGCAGAAACGCCGGAATCTCGATCTCGTCCATGCCGTTGTTCACCAGCGCATCGACCTTCGCCGCCGCGTGCGTGCGGTTGGTGCGCCACACGCTCGGGGTGTTGAGGCCTTCGTAGCTGTGCGCAGCCGGCGCGGCCTGCACGCCGCCCTGGCCCGGGCTGCCGGCGCTCAGGGTGGCCGAGGCGGGGGCCGGCGCGGCTGGGGTCAGCGGCGTGTTCAGCACCGGCAGGTTGTCGGTGCCGGTGCGCGGCATGGCCTGCGGGTGGTGTTGCGGCGCGTGCACCAGCGTCATCGGCGGCGGCGTCTGCGCCTGGCGGGCGCGCGCGCTGCTCAGGCCCGTGGCGATGACGGTCACGCGCAGCTGGTCGCCCAGGCCTTCGTCATAGGCGGTGCCGAAGATCACGTGCGCGTCATCCGCCGCGTAGCGCTTGATGGCGTTCATCGCGTTGCGGCTCTCGGCCAGCTTGAAGGTCTGCTTGCTCGCGGCAATCAGCACCAGCACGCCGCGCGCACCC
>JAIYDH010000170.1 GCA_027487585.1 Rubrivivax sp. | reverse complement strand
GGGAGGTGGTGCACCGCGCCGCCTGGCACCGCCACGGCTTCGGCGACGCGCTCTACCGCAAGGGCGAAGAGGGTTCCAGCTTCCACATCGTCACGCAGGGCCGGGTCGACGTCTACCGCGACGGCCGCAACGTCGCCAGCCTGGGCGCCGGCAGCACCGTGGGCGAGATGGCCTACCTCGCGCCGAACCCGGCGCTGCGCCGGCACACGGTGGACATCCTCGTGTCGCAGCCGGCCACGACGCTGTCGTTCACGCCCGACAGTCTGGAACGCCTGAGCCTGACGACGCGCCACCGCTTCGACAAAGCCTTCATCAAGGTGTTGGTGCGGCGGCTGCACGAGGCGCAGGAACAGGCGGCCGCGCGCCGCTAGAACCCGGGAGTCAGGGCCACACCCTGTCAGCGTAAACGCGGGTTCGGGCGTTGTCGGGGTGGCCGCGAAGGCGGCTCTCTGCTGCAATCGGCAGCGGGCCAAGGCCCATCAACCGAGGAGTACCCCCATGTTCAAGAGCACGCTCAAGTCCACCTTCGCCGTCGCCTGTGCCAGCCTGCTGCTGTCGACCAGCGCGTGGGCTGCCGACTGCAGCAAGATGGCCGACGAGAAGAAGCTGGCCGGCGCCGCCAAGACGAGCTTCGTCAAGAAGTGCGAGACGGACGCCGCAGCGGCCGCCCCCGCCGCCAGCCCGGCCTGCGAGAAGAGCGCTGCCGACAAGAAGCTCGCCGGCGCCGCCAAGACCAGCCACATCAAGAAGTGCATGGCCGACGCCGCGGCCAAGAAGTAAGCCGGTCGGCCTACAAGGCCGCGCCGCTGCCCCGCGCGGCGGCCGCGGCCCAGTAGGCCGGGTCGCCGAAGCTGTGCTTCACGTAGTCGATCCACAGCCGCACGCGCAGCGGCAAGTGGCGGCGCTGCGGGAACACGGCGTAGATGCCGTTGGGCGGCGCGGCGTAGGTCTCGAGCAGCGGCACCAGGCGACCGGCGGCGATGTCGCCTTCCACCTCCCAGGTGCTGCGCCAGGCGATGCCCTGGCCCGCCAGGCACCAGTCGTGCAGCACCTGGCCGTCGCTGCAGTCGAGCCGGCCGCCGGGGCGCAGGTGCGTCACCTCGCCCTCCACCAGGAAGGCCCAGCCGCGCGTCTGGCTGGCGTCGCTGCTCAGCGTGAGGCACTGGTGCTTCGTCAGCTCCGACGGTGACTGCGGCGTGCCGGCGCGCGCCAGGTAGGCCGGCGTGGCCACGCACAGGCGCCGGTTGTCGGCCAGCCGCACGCTGACCAGGCTTGAGTCGGGCAGATCGCCCACCCGCACGGCGCAGTCGAAGCCTTCGTTGACGATGTCGACCACGCGGTCCGACAGGTTCAGGCTCAGGCTGACCTCCGCATGCTGGGCCAGAAAACCCGGCACCAGCGGCGCCACATGGCGGCGGCCGAAGCCCGCCGGCGCTGTCACGCGCAAGTGACCACTCGCCTTCACGCCGCCGGCCGTGACGCTGGCCTCGGCGTTGCCCAGGTCAGTCAGCAGGCGCTGACAGTCTTCGAGGAAGGAGCTGCCTTCGTGGGTGAGCGAGATGCGGCGCGTGGTGCGCACCAGCAGCTTCACGCCCAGGCGTTCTTCGAGGGCGTCGATGCGCCGGCCGATGACCGCTGGCGCCACGCCCTCGGCCAGGGCCGCCGCCGTGAGGCTGCCCTTGGTGGACACCGCCACGAAGGATTCGATTTGCTTGAGGCGGTCCATCGTGGCGCGGATTATGCGCAGGCAGCGCATGAATCTCTGCCGCTGAGGCTACTTAATCCCTGCTGGCTTACTGAATACAGTGCGGCGCATGGGCTTGAAAGCCGTCCTCTTCGACGCCTACGGCACGCTGTTCGACGTGCACAGCGTGGCCCTGCTCGCCGAGCAGCTGTTTCCGGGCCAGGGCGAGCGGCTGTCGCACGCCTGGCGCGACAAGCAGATCGAGTACTCGCGGCTGGTGAGCATGAGCGCTGGCGAGCACTACCAGCCGTTCTGGGAGATCACGCGCGCCGGCCTGCGCCACGCCGCCGCCCGGCTGGGCCTGGCGCTGGCGCCCGAGGCCGAGGAGCGGCTGATGAACCAATACCGGCACCTCAGCGCCTTTGCCGAGAACCGCGGCGTGCTCACCGAACTGGCCGCGCGCGGCGTGACCACCGGCATCCTGAGCAACGGCGACCCCGAGATGCTGGCCGTGGCCGTCAAGAGCGCCGGCTTCGAGCCGCTGCTGCGCCACGTGATCAGCGTGCACCCGGCGCGCCGCTACAAGACCGACTCCGCCGCCTACGCGCTGGGCACCGCCGCGCTGCAGCTGCCGGCGCGCGAGGTGCTGTTCGTCAGCAGCAATGCCTGGGACGCGCTCGGCGCCACCTGGTTTGGCTACACGACGCTGTGGGTCAACCGCAGCGGCGCGCCGGCCGAGGCGCTGGGCCCGCCACCGCACCACACCGGGCGCTCGCTGCGCGAGGTGCTCACGCACTTTCCGGCGAAGCCTTGACCACCTCTGTGACCTGATCCCTTTTCAGACTGAACCCTCGCGAGAACCGCCATGCGCACCACCCTGCACTCCCTGCAAGTCGACACCGCCCTGCTCGCCTTCGTCAACGACGAGGTGCTGCCCGGCACCGGCATCGCGCCGGCCGCGTTCTGGGCCGGCTTCGATGCCATCGTGCGCGACCTGGCCCCGCGCAACGCCGCGCTGCTGGCCGAGCGCGACCGGCTGCAAAGCGAGATCGACGCCTGGCACCGTGCGCACCCGGGTGCCATCACCGACATGCCGGCCTACCGCGCCTTCCTCGAGCGCATCGGCTACCTGCAGCCGCAACCGGCGCACGTGCAGGCCACGACGGCCAACGTCGATGCCGAACTGGCGCAGCAGGCCGGCCCGCAGCTGGTGGTGCCGATCCTGAACGCACGCTACGCACTCAACGCCGCCAACGCGCGCTGGGGCAGCCTGTACGACGCGCTGTACGGCACCGATGCCATCCCTGAGGCCGACGGCGCCAGCCGCGCCGGGGGCTACAACCCGGTGCGCGGCGCCAAGGTCATCGCGTTCGCGCGGCGCTTCCTCGACCAGGCGGCGCCCTTGGCCGAAGGCAGCCACGCCGACAGCACGGCCTACGTCGTGGTCGACGGCGCGCTGCACGTCACGCTGGCCAGCGGCCACACCGTGGGCCTGGAGGACCCGTCGCAGCTGGTCGGCTTCCAGGGCGACGCCGCCTCGCCGCAGGGCGTGCTGCTCAAGCACCACGGCCTGCACGTCGACATCCGCATCGACCGCACCGCGCCCATTGGCCGGGCTGATTCGGCCGGCGTGGCCGACGTGGTGCTCGAGGCCGCGCTGTCGACCATCCTCGACCTTGAGGACTCGGTGGCCGCCGTCGACGCCGAAGACAAGATCGTCGGTTACCGCAACTGGCTCGGCATGTGCAAAGGCACGCTGACCGAGCAGGTCAGCAAGGGTGGCAAGACTTTCACGCGCGGCCTGAACCCCGACCGCCGCTACCACGCCCCGAAGGGTGGCGCCGACGTGCTGCTGCACGGCCGCAGCCTCATGTTCCTGCGCAACGTGGGCCACCTGATGACGAACCCGGCCATCTTGTGGGATGGGGGCACGAAGGAGATCCCGGAAGGCATCCTCGACGCCGTCATCACCACCACGATCGCGCTGCACGACCTGCAGCGCAACGGCACACCGGGCATCGTGAACAGCCGCACCGGCAGCGTCTACATCGTCAAGCCCAAGATGCACGGGCCGGCCGAGGTGGCTTTTGCGGGCGAGCTCTTCGGCCGCGTCGAGCAACTGCTGGGCCTGCCCGACAGCACCGTCAAGCTGGGCATCATGGACGAGGAGCGCCGCACCAGCGTCAACCTCAAGGCCTGCATCGCCGCGGCGGCCAGCCGCGTGGCCTTCATCAACACCGGCTTCCTCGACCGCACCGGCGACGAGATGCACACCGCCATGCACGCCGGCGCCATGCGCCGCAAGGGCGACATGAAGTCGAGCGAGTGGATCGCGGCCTACGAAAAGAGCAACGTGCTCGTGGGCCTGCAGTGCGGATTGAGAGGCCGCGCGCAGATCGGCAAGGGCATGTGGGCCATGCCCGACCTGATGGGCGCCATGCTCGAGCAGAAGGTGGTGCACCCCAAGGCCGGCGCCAACACCGCCTGGGTGCCAAGCCCCACGGCGGCCACGCTGCACGCCATGCACTACCACCAGGTCGACGTGGCGGCGCTGCAGGCACAGATGGAAGCGGCCGATGCGGCCGGTGACGTGGCGGCCACGCGCGAGACGCTGCTCAACGGCCTGCTGACCGTGCCGGTGGCCGCCAACCCAACGTGGAGCGCGGCCGAGAAGCAGCAGGAGCTGGACAACAACGTGCAGGGCATCCTCGGCTACGTGGTGCGCTGGGTCGACCAGGGCGTGGGCTGCAGCAAGGTGCCCGACATCCACGACGTGGGCCTGATGGAAGACCGCGCCACGCTGCGCATCAGCAGCCAGCACATCGCCAACTGGCTGCGCCACGGCATCGTGTCGGCCGGCCAGGTGCACGAGACCTTCCAGCGCATGGCCGCGGTGGTGGACGGGCAGAACAAGGGCGATCCGCTGTACGAGCCGATGGCCGGGAACTGGGACAGCAGCTACGCCTACCGCGCCGCGGTGGACCTGGTGTTCCAGGGCGAGCAGCAGCCCAGCGGCTACACCGAGCCGCTGCTGCACGCGTGGCGGCTCAAGAAGAAGGCCGCGGCCAAGGCCTGAGCACGCTGGCCCGGCGGGGCCGAGTCATGCCGCCGCGGGCGCCTGCGCCCGCAGCCGCGCCAGCATGTAGCCCGCCGCCTGCGTGAGGTGCTCGCGCGCCCGCGCTTCGGCGCTGTCGCCGTCGCCCGCGGCCACGGCGGCCAGGATGGCGGCGTGCTGGTCCCAGATGTCGCGCGGCTGCTCGTCGCGCACCAGCACCTCGGCCATGGCGCGCTGCAGCTGCGTCCAGTGCGCGGCCATGGCCGGGGCGATGAGCGCGTTGCCCGAGATGTCGTACAGAAAGCGGTGGAAGGCCTGGTCCGCCGCCACCAGCGCCGGCAGGTCGCCCGCGGCCACTGCAGCGCGGCCGGTGGCCACGAGTGCAGGGCCCTCCGCCGCAGCGCGCACGGCACCCCGCTCGGCGGCGCGCCGCGCGGCCAGGCCTTCGATCACCGCGCGCAGCTCGTAGACCTGCTCGATCTGCTCGGCCACCAGCGGCACCACCTCCAGCCCGCGGCCGGGCGCCTCGCGCAGCACGCCCTGCTCGCGCAGCAGCAGCAGCGCCTGCTGCACCGGCTGGCGCGACACGCCCAGTTCCTGCGCCAGCTGCTCCTGAATGACACGGCTGCCCGCGGCCCAGCGGCCACTGGCGATTTCGTCGAGCACGGCGTCGCGCACCTGCTCGACCAGGCTGGGGGACACGGCCATCGGCTTCATGGACACCGAGTGTAAGCCGGGTTCACCCTGATCGCACTCTGAATTCAGAGTGCGATACTGCCGCCGCGACGCTGCCCCGCCAACGACGAGGGCGCGTCTGCCCTCACTTGCCTTGAAGGAGCTGGCATGGCCGAGACCCCGCACCGCAGCGTTGCCGAATGGGTGGCGCGTTTCCTGGTGGCTCGCGGCGTGGACCGCATCTACGGCCTGCAGGGCGGCCACATCCAGCCGATCTGGGACTGGCTGCACCGCCTGGGCGTGAAGATCATCGACGTGCGCGACGAAGGCGCGGCTGTGCACATGGCGCATGCGCACGCCGCCCTGAGCGACCCCCGTGGCCCGGGCGGCGTGGGCATCGCCATGGCCACCGCCGGCCCGGGTGTGACCAACTGCGTCACCGCCCTCACCAACGCCCACCTCGAGCGCGTGCCGGTGCTGCTGATCGGAGGCTGCCCGCCGCGCCCGCAAGACGACCTCGGCCCGCTGCAAGGCATCGACCACGTGGCCATCATGCAGCCGGTGACGCGGCTGTCGCGCACGCTGCGCACCGCCGATCAGATCGCGCGCGACCTCGACAAAGCCTGGGCGATGGCGCTGGGCGACGGCGGGCCGCCGGGGCCGGTGTACCTGGAGATCCCCACCGACGTGCTGCGCGAAACCGTGCCGGCGGCCGTGGTGCTGCCCGAGCACCTGCGGCCCCACCCCCGGCCCGCCGTGGCGCCCGACCCCGGCCTGGTGGCCGAGGCCGCGGCCGCGCTGCGCGCGGCCCGGCGCCCGCTCGTCGTCACCGGCCGTGGCGCGCGGGCATCGGCCGGCTGCGCCGCCGCGCTGGAGCGGCTGCTCGATGCCAGCGGCGCGCTGTACCTGGACACCCAGGAAAGCCGCGGCCTCGTCGACCCCAGCCACCCGGCCGTGGTGGGCGCGGTGCGTGCCCGTGCCATGCAGGAGGCCGACTGCGTGCTGGTGGTGGGCCGCAAGCTCGACTACCAGATGGCCTATGGCTCGCCCGCCGTCTTCAAGGCGGCACGCTTCCTGCGCATCGCCGACCACGCCGACGAGCTGCGCGACAACCGCCGCGGCGAGGTCGAGCTGCTGGCCGACCCGGCGCTGGCGCTGGCCGCACTGGCCCAGGCCCTGGGCCAGCCGGCACCCGCGCTCGACCGCGCCTGGACCGGCGCGCTGCGCGCCGAGCACGAGAAGCGCGCCGCGAAGCACGTGCAGGCCATGGCCACCGCGCCCACGGGCGCCGACGGCCACATCCACCCCAACCGCATCTTTGCGGCGTTGCGCGGGCTGCTGGCGTCGGACGCCATCACCGTGGCCGACGGCGGCGACCTGCTGAGCTTTGCGCGCATGGGCCTGGACACGCGCCACTACCTCGACGCCGGCGCCTTTGGCTGCCTGGGCGTGGGCACGCCCTACGCGGTGGCCGCGGCGCTGCTGCACTCCGGCCGGCAGGTGGTGGCCGTGACGGGCGACGGCGCCTTCGGCATCAACGCGATGGAGATCGACAGCGCGCAGCGCCACGGCGCGCGCTGCGTGTTCATCGTCAGCAACAACGCGGCCTGGAACATCGAGCGGCTGGACCAGGAAATGAACTACGGCGGCCGCGTCGTGGGCACCACGCTGGCCTACAGCGACTACGCCGCGATGGCCCGCGCCTTCGGCTTGCACGCCGAGCGCGTGACGGATGTCGAACGCCTGCCCGGCGCCATCGCCGACGCGCTGGCGCACGCCGCCACCACCGGCCCGGCGCTGATCGACGTGGTGACGACGCAGCACGCGCTGTCCTCAGACGCCGGCAAGGGGCTGGGCTGGGTGCCCGACCGCCAGGCGCTCACCGCCTGGGACGAGGCCGAGACGGCGCGGAGGCAGGCGTGAGCCGGCCGGCGCGAAGCGACCAGGCGGCTCACCACACGCCGCTGCCGTCGCTGTCGGACTCGGTCGCCGCGCACGCGCGCACGCAGCCCACGCGACCGGCGGCGCGCGACTCGCAGCGTTCGCTCACCTGGGCGCAGTGGGACGAGCGCGCCAGCCGGCTGGCCAACGCCCTGCGGGGCCTGGGTCTTGTGAAGGGCGACCGCGTCGCATTGCTGGGCTTCAACGCGCTCGAGTGGCTGGAGCTGTACGCGGCGCTCTCGCGCGCAGGGCTGGTGGCGGTGCCGATCAACTTCCGCCTCGCCGCGCCCGAAGTGGCCTACATCGTGCAGCACGCCGAGGCCCGCGCGTTCGTGGTGCAGGACAAGCTGCGCGGCCTGGTCGAAGGCCTGCGTGGCGAGCTCCCGGTGCTGCCCGGCGCGTGGGTGCTGTGGGGACAGGACGCGCCGCCCGAGGGCTGGCAAGGCTACGAGCCGCTGATCGCCGCCGCCGCGCCGACGCCACCCGACGCCGGCGTCATGCCCGACGACCTGTTTGCACTGATGTACACCTCGGGCACCACCGGCCGGCCGAAGGGCGCGATGCGCAGCCAGGGCGGCAACGCGCTGATCGCGCTGTGCACGGCGCTGGAGTTCGGCCTCACGCGCGACGACACGGGCCTGCTGGTGATGCCGCTGTGCCACGCCAACTCGCTGTACTTCGGCGTGACCTTCGCGATGCTGGGCGCGCAGACCGTGGTCGACGACCGCGCCAGCTACGACCCCGAGGCGCTGCTGGCCACGCTCAGCCGCGAGCGCATCAGCTTCACGTCCCTCGTGCCCACGCACTACGTGATGATGCTGGAGCTGCCCGCGGCCACGAAGGCGCTGTTTGACCTCAGCCGCGTCGGCAAGCTGCTCATCTCATCGGCCCCTGCGCGGCGCGAGACCAAGCTGGGCGTGATGCAGCTGTTTCCCAACGGCCGGCTGTTCGAGCTGTACGGCTCCACCGAGGCGGGCTGGGTCACCGTGCTTCGGCCGGACGAGCAGCTGGCCAAGCTCGGTTCCGTGGGCCGCGAATGGGCCGGCAGCGGCGCCATCAAGCTGCTGGGCGCCGACGGCGCCGAGGTGCCCGACGGCGAAGTGGGTGAACTCTTCTCGCGCACGCCCTGGGTCTTCGACGGCTACTGGCGCAACCCGGAGAAGACGGCCGAGAGCTTCCAGGGCGCCTGGTGCTCGGTAGGCGATCTGGCGCGGCGCGACGCCGACGGCTTCATCCACCTCGTCGACCGCAAGAGCCACATGATCATCAGCGGCGGCGAGAACATCTACCCGTCGGAGGTGGAGGCCGTGCTGGCGCAGCACCCAGCGGTGCAGGACGTGGCCGTGGTGGGCATGCCCGACACGAAGTGGGGCGAGACGGTGCTGGCCGCCGTGGTGCCGCGCGCCGGTGCGCCGGCCGACCTGCAGGCCCAGCTCGATGCGCTGTGCCGCGACAGGCTGGCCGGCTTCAAGCGCCCGCGCGCGTGGCGCTTGATCACACCCGAGGCGCTGCCGCGCACCGCCACCGGCAAGGTGCAGCACCGGCTGCTGCGCGAGCGGCTGATGCAGGGCGCATGAGCCCTTCGACAAACTCGGGGCGAGCGGCGCGAACCTGGTCTTGAGCTGGCCCTGCCCGCGCCCAGGCCGCGAATCAGGGCCTCAGGGCCGCAGTGGCATCAGGTGTACCTGCGCCAGGTCGAAGGCCACCGCCAGCGCCTGCCCGGGCTCCAGGCTGCGCCGCTCACGGCCTGCCAGCGTCAGCACCAGCGGCTGGCCGCCGGCCACGGCCAGCGTCAGCGTGGCCATCGTGATCTCGCCCTGGTGGCGAACCGCATCCACGCGCGCCGCAAAGTGCCCGCGCTCGCCTGCCGCGTGTGCGTCGGCCAGGCTGATGGCATCGCCCGGAATCACGAAGGTCACGGCACGGTTGCGCGACATGCGGCCCTTGTCGCGCACGCGCAGACGCGGCGCCGCTGCGCCCTCGCCCCAGCGCAGCCAGCCCCAGCCGGCCTCGCTGCCGTCACCCCCCTCCCACCAGCCCTGCCAGCGGTTGCAGATGCCCACGAGATCGGCCACGCGCGCGGTGCGTGGCGCACGGTGCACCAGCTCCGGGGTGCCGCTCTGCAGCACCTGCCCGGCGTCCATCACGACCAGGCGGTCGGCCAAGAGCCGCGCCTCGTTCAGGTCGTGCGTGACCAGCACCATGGGCACCGAGAGCTCGCGCCGCAGATCGGCGATCAGCCGGTACAGGCCCTGGCGGTTCATCATGTCCACGGCCGAAAACGGCTCGTCGAGCAGCAGCAGGCGCGGCTCGCGGGCCAGCGCGCGCGCCACGGCCACGCGCTGCTGCTGGCCGCCCGACAGCTGCGCCGGCCGGCGGTGCATCAATTCGTCCGTCAGGCCCACGTGAGCCAACCAGCGCGCGGCTTCGCGGCGGCGCTCGGGCTCGGGCCGCTGCAGCAGCGACAGCGCCACGTTGCCCAGGGCGCTGAGATGCGGCATCAGCGCGTAGTGCTGGAAGACGAGCCCGACGTGGCGCTGCTGCGGCGGCCGCCACAGGCCGCGTGCGGTGTCGCACCAGGTCTGGCCGGCCACCTGCACCAGGCCCTGCTGCGGCTTCATCAGGCCGGCGGCCACGCGCAGCATCGAGGTCTTGCCGGCACCCGAAGGCCCCACCAGCGCCAGCAGCTCGCCCGCGGCGGCCTCGATGCGGCCGTGCAGCGGCATCGGGTGCTGCTGCTGAACCTCGAGCACCAGGCCGGCGTCGTTGGCGTTCATCGGTGAGCTCATCGGCGCGCCCCCCCGGCCAGCCGCGCGGTGGCAAAAAACGAGGCCGCCACCGCCAGCAGCGACAGCAGCAGCAGCACGAGCGCCATGCGGTCGGCGCCGGCCAGATCGAACGCCTGCACGCGGTCGTAGATGGCGATGGCGATGGTCTTGGTCTCGCCCGGGATGCTGCCGCCCATCATCAGCACCACGCCGAACTCGCCCAGCGTGTGCACGAAGGTGAGCACCATCGCCGACAGGATGCCGGGCCAGGCCAGCGGCAGCTCGACACGGCGCAGGGTCTGCCACGCACCCAGGCCGCTGACGGCGGCGGCCTCGGCCAGGTCTCGCGGGATGGCCTCGAAGGCGCGCTGCACCGGCTGCACCATGAACGGGATGTTGAAGATCACCGAGGCCAGCACCAGCCCGCCAAAGCTGAAGGTGAGCGGCAGGCCAAGCTCGTTGAACAGGCGGCCCAAGGGCGAGGCGCCGCCAAAGGCCACCAGCAAGTAGTAGCCAAGCACCGTGGGCGGCAGCACCAGCGGCAGCACGACCAGCGCCTCGATCCAGGCCTTGCCGCGCCAGCTGGTGTAGGCCAGCCAGCGGCCGAGCAACAGGCCCAGCGGCAGCAGCACCAGCAGCGTGACTGCGGCCAGCTCCACGCTCAGGACGAGGGCTTGCCAGTCGATCATGCGGCGTAAGGCTCAAGCGCCCGGCGGGGTGTAGCCGTGGCGCAGCCACACGGCATGCGCGGTCGGCGCGACGATGAAGTCATGGAAGGCGCGTGCCGCCTGCGGCGCGCCCTTGAGCAGCACCACGCGCTGCGCCAGCGGCGCATGAAACCGCGCCGGCACCAGCGCCGCGTGGCCGGCCGCTGCCACCGCGGGCACCAGCGTCAGCGAATGAGCCACCAGCCCGCCCTGCGCCGAGCCCGACAGCGCGAACTGCACCGCCTGCGACACGTTCTCGCCGATCACCAGGCGCGGCCGTGCAAGATCCCACAAGCCGGCCTGCTGCAAAGCCTCGCGGGCCCGCATGCCGTAGGGCGCGTGCTCGGGGCTGGCGATGGCGAACTTGCTCACGCGGCCGTCGCGCAGCGCCGCGCCCAGATCGCGCAGCTCGGGGTCCACGCGCAGCGGCGAGTTCCTCGGCGCCAGCAGCGCGAGCCGGCCGAAGGCGTAGATGCGGCCGCGGCCTTCGGTGCCGCCTTCCGTGCGGCCGGCATCGGCCACGCGGAAAACCGTGTCCTCATCGGCCGACACGAACAGGTGGAAGGGCGCGCCCTGCAGGATCTGCGCGACGAAGTTGCCCGAGGAACCGAACACCAGGCGCAGCGGCGCGCCACCGCCACGCTCGAACAGCGCCGCCAGCTCTTCGATGGCGGGCTTGACGTTGGC
>JAIYDH010000058.1 GCA_027487585.1 Rubrivivax sp. | reverse complement strand
TGGAACGCGCTCGTGGCCCCGGCCGCGATGCCGCGCGCCGCGCTCGAGCGGCTGGCGCGCGACGTGCCCGCGGCGCTGCGTGAGCCCGAGACCCGCCAGCGCATGGTCACGGGCGGCTGGGAGCCCGTGGGCAGCACCGCCGAGGCGGCGCTGGCGCGCGTGCAGGCCGAGGCGCGGTTGCTGGGCGACATCATCACCAGCCGCGGCATCAAGCTGGAGTGATCGACATGGCAGCGCCTGCCTCCATCGACTTCTGGTTCGACTTCTCCTCGCCCTACTCCTACATCGCGTCGGAGTGGATCGACGCCCTGGCCGCGCGCCACGGCCGCACGGTACGCCGCCACGCCATCCTGCTGGGCGCCACCTTCCAGGCGGCGGAGCTCAAGTCGCCGGTGTCGTACCCCATCAAGCGCGAGTACTCGCTGCACGACTTCGCGCGCTCGGCGCGCTTCCACGGGCTGGCCTACACGCCGCCGCCGGTGTTTCCGATTCCGACGCAGAACGCGGCCCGCGTGTTCTGGTGGCTGGCCGACACCCAGGGCGACGCCGCTGCATCGAACTGGGCGCGAGTAGGCCTGCGCGCGGTGTTCACGCGCGGCGTGGCGCTGCACGAGCCGGCGGCGCTGAAGGCCTTTGCGGCCGAACAAGGGCTGGATGCCGATGCGGCCGAGGCCGTGTGGAACGACGCCGCCTGGAAGGCCCGCCTGAAGCGCGCCAACGACGAGGCCGTGGCCGCTGGCGTGTTTGGCGCACCCTTCTTCCGCATCGACGGCGAGCCCTTCTGGGGCAACGACCGCCAGCCGCAGATGGAACGCTGGCTGGCGCAAGGGCCGTTCTGAAGCCCGTTCAAAAGGCCGAGAAGGTCGCTGTGTACCATCCGCCCAATTGACGTTGACGTAAACGTCAATCAAGAAGCGAACGCCCCTGCCGCCACTGCCGCGGTGCGGCCCGAGGAGACCCGATGCCGGTGCTGACCAGCCAGATCAACCCCCGATCCGACGCCTTCAAGGCCAGCGTGGCCTGGATGCGCGGCCTCGTCGACGACCTGAACCTGCAGCTCGCCCGCGTGGCCGAAGGCGGTGGAGGTGCGGCGCGCGCCAAGCACGTGGCGCGCGGCAAGCTGCTGCCACGCGACCGCGTGGAAGGCCTCCTTGACCCCGATACGCCCTTCCTCGAACTCGCACCGCTGGCGGCCTACGGCCTGTACGACGGCGCCGCGCCGGGTGCGGGTGTGATCGCCGGCATCGGCCGCGTCAGTGGCGTCGAGTGCCTGATCATCTGCAACGACGCCACCGTCAAGGGCGGCACCTACTACCCCGCCACGGTGAAGAAGCACCTGCGGGCGCAAGAGGTGGCGCAGCAGAACCGCCTGCCCTGCATCTATCTCGTCGACAGCGGCGGCGCCAACCTGCCGAACCAGGACGAGGTGTTCCCCGACCGCGACCACTTCGGCCGCATCTTCTACAACCAGGCGCAGATGTCCTCGTTGGGCATCCCGCAGGTGGCGGTGGTGATGGGCTCGTGCACCGCCGGTGGCGCCTACGTGCCAGCGATGAGCGACGAGACCATCATCGTCAAGAATCAGGGCACCATCTTCCTCGGCGGCCCGCCGCTGGTGAAGGCCGCCATCGGCGAGGTGGTGAGCGCCGAAGACCTGGGCGGCGGCGACGTGCACACGCGGCTGTCGGGCGTGGCCGACCACCTGGCCGAAAACGACCACCACGCGCTCGCGCTGGCGCGCAACGTGGTGGCCAACCTCAACTGGCGCAAGCCCGAACAGCTGCTGATGCAGCCGCCACGCCCGCCGCTGGCCGACCCGGCCGAACTGCACGGCGTGATTCCGGTCGACTCGCGCAAGCCCTTCGACGTGCGCGAGATCATCGCCCGCATCGTGGACGGCTCGGAGTTCGACGAGTTCAAGGCGCGCTATGGGCAAACGCTGGTGTGCGGCTTCGCGCACATCGAGGGCATGCCGGTGGGCATCATCGCCAACAACGGCGTGCTGTTCTCCGAGAGCGCGATGAAGGGTGCCCACTTCATCGAGCTCTGCTGCCAGCGCAAGGTGCCGCTGGTCTTCTTGCAGAACATCACCGGCTTCATGGTGGGGCGCAAGTACGAGGCCGAGGGCATCGCCAAGCACGGCGCGAAGATGGTCACGGCGGTGGCCACGGCCACGGTGCCCAAGTTCACCGTCATCATCGGCGGCAGCTTCGGCGCCGGCAACTACGGCATGTGCGGCCGCGCCTACAGCCCGCGCTTCCTGTGGATGTGGCCGAACGCGCGCATCAGCGTGATGGGTGGCGAGCAGGCCGCCAGCGTGCTGGCCACCGTCAAGCGCGACGGCATCGAGGCCAAGGGCGGCGCCTGGAGCAGCGACGAAGAGGCCGCCTTCAAGGCGCCCATCCTCGAGCAGTTCGAACACCAGGCGCACCCGTACTACGCTAGCGCGCGGCTGTGGGACGACGGCATCATCGACCCCGCCGACACGCGCCGCGTGCTGGCGCTGGGCTTGAGTGCCAGCCTGAACGCGCCGATCCCCGAGACGCCGCGCTTCGGCGTCTTCCGCATGTAGTGTACGATGTGTGCACTTTTCTGATTTCGCACACATCATGCGCACGAACATCGAGATCGACGACGAGTTGATGGCGCAGGCCATGCTTGCCGGCCCCTACAAGACGAAGAAGGACGCCGTCGAGGCAGGCCTGAAGCTGCTCGCCCGCCAGGCCGCGTACCGCGAGATCCTCAAGTGGCGCGGCAAGCTCAAGTGGGAGGGCGACGACAGCATCGACTGGACGCAAGCCGAGGCCGCACCGGCCGCACCGCCGGCCACCGCCGAAGCCTTGGTGCAGGAAGCCGCGCCGCGCAGCTATGGAGCGAAGCGCCGTGCTCGTCGTTGACTCCAGCGTCTGGATCGACTTCTTCAACGACGCCGAGCACCCGGCGGTCGATCTGCTGAGCGAAATGCTCGATCACGGCGAGGTGCGCATCGTCGTGCCCGACCTGGTGCTGTTCGAGGTGTTGCGCGGCTTCCGGCACGAGGGCGCCCATCGCCAGGCGCGGCGGCTGATGGAGAGCCTGGCCGTCGAAGACACCGCCAGCGCCGAACTCGCACTGTTGGCGGCCGAGCACTACCGCAACCTGCGCGCCCGGGGCGTGACGGTGCGCAGCGGCATCGATGTGCTCGTGGCCACCTTCTGCATCGAGCGCGACTACGCGCTGCTGCACCGCGACCGTGACTATCACGCCTTCGAACAGCATCGCGGCCTGCGCGGCTGGCGCCACTGAAGGAGCTGCTGATGACGAGCACGCTGGAAGTCCTGCGCCCGCGCGCGCACGTCGCCGAGGTCTGGCTCAACCGGCCCGAGGTGCGCAACGCCTTCAACGACGGCGTCATTGCCGAGCTGACGGCCACGTTCCGTGCTCTCGGCAGCGAGCCGGGCCTGCGCGCCATCGTGCTGGGCGGGCGTGGCAAGGCCTTCTGCGCCGGGGCCGATCTGTCCTGGATGGCGCGCATGGCCCGCTACACCTGGGACGAGAACCGCGCCGACGCCGCCGCGCTGGCCGAGATGCTGCACACGATCTG
>JAIYDH010000337.1 GCA_027487585.1 Rubrivivax sp. | reverse complement strand
TCGGCCTGCGTGGCGATGTGTTCGATCAGTTCACTCTTGTTCACGTCGCGGATCCCCTGTAGGAGCTGTGTTCATTGCCGCTGCTGCATCCCTCGCGTGCCGCGGCGTTCACCGTTCGTGGGCATTACATCGCCCACGTCGAAGCAGTGTCAAGCAGGGGCGCGATTCTAGGTGCAACGCGGGCCGCTGCGGCAGCCCGGCTCAGCCTCGGGCCACCCTCTGCGCAATCGCCCGGCCGACGTCGGCCGTGCCGGCGCTGCCACCGATGTCGCGGGTTCGTGGCGCCGCCTTGTCGGCCAGCGCCGACTCGATGGCCGCCAGCACGGCATCGTGGGCGTCGCGGTGGCCGAGAAAGTCGAGCATCAGCGCCGCGCTCCAGATCTGGCCGATCGGGTTGGCGATGCCCTGCCCCGCGATGTCGGGCGCCGAGCCGTGCACCGGCTCGAACAGGCTCGGCCACTGACGCGTGGGGTTCAGGTTGGCCGAAGGCGCGATGCCGATGGTGCCGGTGCAGGCCGGCCCGAGATCGGACAGGATGTCGCCGAACAGGTTGCTCGCCACGACCACGTCGAACTGCTGCGGCCGCTGCACGAAGTGCGCGGTGAGGATGTCGATGTGGAACTGGTCCACCGCCACGCCCGGGTAGTGCGCCGACATCGCCTTCACGCGCTCGTCCCAGTAGGGCATGGTGATGGCGATGCCGTTGCTCTTGGTGGCGCTGGTGAGCTTCTTGCGCGGCCGCGACGCCGCCAGCTCGAAGGCGAACTTCAGCACGCGGTCGACACCGTGGCGCGACATCACGGTTTCCTGGATCACCACCTCGCGCTCGGTGCCCTCGAACATGCGGCCGCCGACGCTGCTGTACTCGCCCTCGGTGTTCTCGCGCACGATCCACATGTCGATGGCGCCGGGCTGCAGCGGCTGGCCGCTGCGGTCGACCAGCGGCGAGTGGATGCCGGGCATCAGCCGCGCCGGGCGCAAGTTGACGTACTGGTCGAACTCGCGCCGCATCTTCAGCAGGCTGCCCCACAGCGAGATGTGGTCGGGCACCGTGGCCGGCCAGCCGACGGCGCCGTAGAAGATGGCGTCGAAGCCGGCGAGCTGCTCTTTCCAGTCGGCCGGCATCATCTGGCCATGCTTGGCGAAGTACTGGCAGTTGGCGAAGTCGAACTCCGTGATGTCGAGTGCGATGCCGAAGCGGCGTGCCGCGGCGTCGAGTGCGCGCAGGCCTTCGGGCATCACTTCCTGGCCGATGCCGTCGCCGGCGAGCACGGCAATGCGGTGGGGACGGTTCATGGTCGGGTCTCCGGATCGATGAAAAAAGAATGCGCCTCGGCCAGCAGCGCCTCGGGCTGCTCCTCGGCGATGTAGTGGCCGCAGGGCATGGCGCGGCCGTCGAAAGGCGTGCCGGGCGCGATGGCCTCGCGCCACAGGGACTGCACGTCGAAGCAACGGCCCACCGCGCCCTGCTCGGCCCAGCGCACCGACAGCGGCACGGCGATGCGCTGCGCCGCGGCGCGGCTGACGCGGTCGTGCTCGAGGTCGATGCCGGCGGCGGCGCGGTAGTCGTCGCAGATCGCCTGCGCGCTGCCGGGGCGGTGGATGGCGGCCTCGTAGTCGGCCCAGGCCGCCGCGTCGAAGGCGGCCAGGCCGGCGTGGCGGCGGCCCATCACGTCGCGCAGGTAGGCCGCGGGGTCGGCCTCGATCAGACGCTCGGGCAAGGGCGGCGGCTGGATCAGGAAGAACCAGTGCCAGTAGGCGCGTGCGAAGGCGTCGCCGGCCTGTTCGTACATGGCCAGTGTCGGCGCCACGTCGAGCAGCATCAGGCGCGTCACGGCCTCGGGGTGGTCGAGCGCCAGCCGGTGCGCGACGCGAGCACCCCGGTCGTGCGCCAAAACACCGTAGCGCGTGTGGCCCAGCGACCGCATCAGCGCGTGCAGCTCGGCCGCCTGCACGCGGCGCGTGTAGGCGGCGGGCTCGCTGCCGCCATCGGCCGCGGTCACGCGGGCGCTGCGGCCGTAGCCGCGCAGATCGGGCAGCACCAGCGTGTAGTGCCGGGCCAGCGCCGGGGCCACGCGGTGCCACATCGCGTGCGTCTGCGGGTGGCCGTGCAACAGCAGCAGCGGCGGGCCCTCGCCCCCGCGGCGCACGAACAGCGGCACGCCGGCGGGTGCGTGCGTGTCGGCACTGAAGCCGGGGAACAGGGTGTCGGCCATGCGCGCGGCGAGCCCGGCTTCAACCCGCCACGGGCTTGGCCGGTGCGGGCGCCGACGAGCGCACCACCAGCGCGACGCCGGCCGCCGTGAGCACCAGACCTATCAGCACGCCGGGGCCGAGTGACTCGCCGAACAGCAGCCAGGCCAGCAGCGCGGTGCACGGCGGCACCAAGTACATCAGGCTGGTCACCTTGGTGGCGGCGCCGCGCTGGATCAGCAGGTACAGCAGCGAGCTGCCGCCGAGCGTGAGCACCAGCACGCTCCAGGCCATGGCCCACGCGAGCTCGGGGTGCCAGCGCCAGCCGCCCAGCGGCGTGAAGGCCTCGATCAGGGCCAGCGGCAGCGTGGCCGCCAGCGCCGCAAGCAGCTGCACGCAGTTGGCGCTGCGCACGTCGCAGGGCTGCACCCAGCGCTTCTGGTACAGCGTGCCGGCCGTGATCGACAGCAGCGCGAGCACCGCGCAGCCCACGTTCACCCAGGCCGCCTCGCCCACGCCGAGCTTGTGCCACACCACCAGCAGCAGCCCGGCCAGGCCGAGCGCCAGGCCCGCCCACTGGCGCACGCTCACGCGGTGGGCACTGCCCTGGCCGCTCATCCACATCGCCGTCAGCACCGGCTGCAGGCCGACGATCAGCGCCGCCAGGCCGGCGCCAAGGCCCAGCTTCACCGCCAGCCACACGCCGCCCAGGTAGCCAGCGTGCAGCAGCACGCCCGTGACGCCCAGGTGCAGCCATTGCGAGCGGCTGGTCGGCCAGGCCACGCGCGCCCAGGCGATCCACAAGGCAAAGCACAGGGCGCTGAGCCCATAGCGCAAGGCCAGAAAGCCCAGCGGCGGCGCGTGCGGCATGCCGTAGCGCGCCACGACGAAGCCGGTGCTCCAGATGAGCACGAAGACCACCGGCATGGCGCGCAGCAGCGCGTCGTGTTCGCCCGCGGCCGGGGCGCTGCTCACTTGGCGCGGGCGCGGATCTCGGGGATCGCCTTGCGCAGGTAGTAGGCCATCGACCACACCGTCAGCACCGCGGCCAGCCAGATGAGCGCGGTGCCCCACAGGCGCGTGTCGATGAAGCCGAACAGCCCGCCGTCGTACAGCAGAAACGGAATGGCGATCATCTGCACCGTGGTCTTGAGCTTGCCCAGCATGTGCACGGCCACGCTGCGCGAGGCACCGATATGCGCCATCCATTCGCGCAGCGCGCTGATGGCGATCTCGCGGCCGATGATGATGAGCGCCACGAGGCTGCCGACGCGGTCTTGCTCCAGCAGCACCAGCAGCGCGGCGCAGACGAGGATCTTGTCGGCCACCGGGTCCAGGAAGGCGCCGAAGGCCGAGGTCTGGTTGAGCTTGCGCGCCAGGTAGCCGTCGAGCCAGTCGGTCAGCGCGAACAGCACGAACATCGAGGTGGCGACGAGGTTCTTCGTCGCCATGGGCCAGTCGAGCCAGTACACGCCGATGATCAGCGGAATGGCCGCGATGCGGGCCCAGGTCAGCAGCGTGGGAATGGTGAAGAACATGCG
>JAIYDH010000001.1 GCA_027487585.1 Rubrivivax sp. | reverse complement strand
TGGCCGGTGGCGCCTTTGCTGGCCGACGACGGCAGCGTCATGCCCACGTCGCCGCAGGCCGTGCCGACGGACCCCGGCGCGCGCACCCGGGCCGCGCGCTACGCCAGCCCGGCGCAGGCCGAGCAGTTGGAGCGGACGCTGGCGAGCAGCCTGGTCCGCGTCGCCGTGCGCGGCAGCGGCGCCGAGGCCGTCGAGGAGGGCGCCAGCCAGGTCCACACGCTGCTCGCCACGATGAATCTGCCGCCGAGCGCCGCGGTGCTGATCGAAGGTGTCGACTGGCGCGCGGCGGCCGCAGTGGTCGACCGGCTCGCCGCGCAGGGCGTGGACAACACCTGGTTGGTGACGCAATGAGCCTGTCGGCCTTGCACCTGCGCCTGGGCCCGCCGGCCGGCCCGGCAGGCCGAGAGGGCCGCGGCGCCGGCCCGGGCGCCGCGCAGCCGGCAGCGTCGCCGCGCCAGACCTACCTCACGCTGCTGACCTGGGCCTTCACGCTCTTCAACTCGGTACGCGTGTTCTCGTACCTGCCCACCTTGTGGGCCATCCATGCCAGCGGCGACTCCAGCCAGCACTCGCTCATCACCTGGCTCACCTGGCTGGGCGCCAACGTGACGATGGCGCTGTGGCTGTACGAGCACAACGGCCAGCGCTGCAACCGGGCAGTGATGGTCAACATCAGCAACGCGGTGATGTGCCTGGCAACGTCAGCGCTGATCGCCTGGCACCGCTTCTGAACCCACGCCGACAAGGTCGATCGGCATGGACACAGCTAATCCACCGCTTCCGAGCGACTTGCTCGGCTGGGCTGCCGCCCTGCTGACGCTGATGACCTTCGTCTGCCACGACATGCGTCGCCTGCGCCTGCTGGCTCTGGCCGCCAACGCCGCGTTCATCGCCTACGGCGCGCTGGCCCAGCTGCTGCCCGTGCTGGCGCTGCACATGGCACTGGTGCCGGTGAACCTGTGGCGACTCAAGCAGACACTGCAGTCAGCGCGGCGTCGGGACGATTCCGCCCTCTTGATCACGGCGCCTACGCCTGCTCGCTCCCACGCCGGGCGGCCGCGTCGCGGGTGGACGCCCCGGCGCCGCCGTCGTGGCAACACCCCTCAGACCGTGTCAGGCGGCGTCTGCGGGCGCTCAAAGGGTCGACCCGACCACGCCCTTATCCTCGCCTTCGCCGATAGGCGGGAGGCCCGCCAATGAGCGCGCGAGCGCCTCAGGCGTAGCTCAGCTCCTTCACCTTGCCGCCGAACACGCGGTAGCTGTAGATCGTGTAGCCCACGATGGTGGGCACCGTGATCGCGCAGCCGATGGCGATGACCGCCAGCGAGCTGGTGGCGCTGGCGGCCTCCCAGATGGTGAGGCGGTCCATCACCACGTACGGGAACAGGCTGTAGGCCAGGCCGATGGCGCCGAACACGAACACCGCCACCACGGCCACGAAGGGCAGCCAGCACAGGCGGCCCAGCACCTGCTTCGAATTGAGCATGGCGCGCGCGGCCACCAGGGCGGCCAGCGTCACCAGCGGAATCGGCAGCAGCGCAATGAACTCCGGCATGCTGAACCAGCGCTCGCGCACGGTGGCACTCACCACCGGCGTGGCCAGCGACACCAGGCCCATGCCCAGCACCACCGGCGCCCAGGCGCGCTTGGCCCAGCGCACGGCGTGCTGCTGAAGCGCGTCTTCAGTCTTCATCACCAGCCAGCAGGCGCCCAGCAGCACATAGGCCGCTGGCAGCAGCAGTGCAATGGCGCCGGCAAACCACAGCGCCGCGCCGCCCTCGGCAAAGCCGGTGATGTAGCGGCCCAGCATCCAGCCCTGCGAGCTGGCCGCGATGCCGCTGCCGGCCCAGAAGGCAAAGTTCCACAGCGGCTTCCACTCGTCTTGCGCCTTGACGCGGAAGTCGAACGCCACGCCGCGCAACACCAGGCCCACGAGCATCAGCGTCACCGGCAGGTACAGCGCCGTCAGCACCAGGCCATGCGCCTTGGGAAAGGCGATCAGCAGGATGCCCACGCCGAGGACGAGCCAGGTCTCGTTGGCGTCCCAGAAGGGGCCGATGCTGGCGATCATGGTGTCGCGCTGCGGCGGGGTGGCGCGGTGCAGCAGCAGGCCGACGCCAAGGTCGTAGCCATCCAGCACCACGTAGGCGAGCATGGCCACGCCCATCAGCGCCATGAACACCACGGGCAGCGTGGTCGACCAGTCGATGTTCATGCGGCGGCTCCTTGCTGCCCACCCGGTTTTGCGCCGGCCGGCTGCGGCGCACCGTCCGGCATGGGCACCGGCTTTTCGGCCATGTGCTTGACGACGCTGACATAGGCCACCAGCAGCGCCAGGTACACCGTGAGGTAGAGCGCCAGCGTGAAGGCGATGTGCGAGCCCGGCACAGTGGAAGCCACTTCGTCCACGCGCAGCAGGCCCTGCACGATCCAGGGCTGACGGCCGACTTCCGTGACATACCAGCCCGCCACGGTGGCCGTCCAGCCACTGAAGGCCATCAGCGCCAGGCCGCCCAGCACCGGCCGGGGCAGCGCCGCGCCGTTCCAGCCGCGGCGCTTCAGCAGCCACAGGCCGCCCCAGCTGGCCAGCAGCATCAGCATGCCGGTGCCGACCATCACGCGGAAGGCGTAGAACACCGGCGCCACGGGCGGGTGCGCGCCGGCAAAGTCGTTCAGGCCCTGCAGTTCACCATCGGCGTCGTGCTTGAGGATGAGCGCGGCGCCCTTGGGAATGCCGATCTCGAAGTGGTTGGTGCGGGCTTGCTGGTCCGGCACGGCAAACAGCAGCAGCGGCGCGCCGCGCTGCGTCTCCCAGATGCCTTCCATGGCCGCCACCTTGGCAGGCTGGTTCTGCAGCGTGTTCAGGCCATGGAAGTCGCCGGCCAGGATCTGCAGCGGAATCAGCACCGCGCCCAACGTGAGGCCGAAGCGCAGCGACTTGCCCGTGCTGGCGTTGGCCTTGTTCTTGAGCAGCTGCCAGGCCGCCACGCCGGCCACCAGAAAGGCCATCGTCAGCCCGCTGGCCAGCAGCATGT
>JAIYDH010000311.1 GCA_027487585.1 Rubrivivax sp. | reverse complement strand
GCGCACCACGGCCGGGTCCATGCCCTTGGGGCCGCAGACGCCGAAGGGCGAGTCGCTCACCGTCTTGTAGCCCAGCTCGTCGAGCGTGGGCACGGTGGGCCAGCGCTTGGTGCGCTTGCTGCCGTAGGTGGCCAGGAGGCGCAGCTTGCCGCTTTCGACGTGCGGCGCCCAGCCGGTGGCGTCAGACGCCGCCATCGTGTGGCCGCCCAGGATGGCCTGCATGTTGTCGGCGTTGCCCTTGAAGGGCACGTGCGTCAGCTTGATGCCGGCGCGCTGCGCGAACTCCTCCACCGCCAGGTGCGGGCTGGTGCCGATGCCGGTGGAGCCGTAGGTGAACTTCTCCGGGTTGGCCTTGGCGTAGGCCACGAGGTCGGCGATGGTCCTGATGGGGCTGTCGGCCGGCACCACCAGGCCGAAGGTGTAGCCGGTGAGGCAGGCGATCCAGGTGAAGTCCTTCAGGGTGTCGAAGGTGGTCTTCTGCATGTGCGGGATGCGGAACACGCCGTGCGGCAGCTGGCTCAGCGTGTAGCCATCGGGCGCGGCCGACACCAGCTCGTTGGCGCCCAGCATCCCGCCGGCGCCGGGCTTGTTCTCGACGATGATGTTCTGGCCCAGCGTCCTGGCCGCGCTCTGCGCGAGTGCGCGGATGACGGCGTCGGTGCTGCCACCGGCCGGCCAGGGGCAGATGTACTTGATGGGTCGGGCCGGGAAGGCCTGCGCGCGCGCCAGCTGCGGCAGGGCCAGCGTGGCAGCCGCGCCCAAGACGATGTGGCGGCGGCGGATGGGTATGAGGCTCATGGTCTTGTCTCCGTGTCGTTGTGGTATGGAATATCTCAATTCGACAGGTAGCTCGACGCCAGCTGCTGCAGGTGCATGCGGCTGTGCTCGTCCAGGTAGGGCATCAGCAGCGCCAGCGCGTGGTAGCCGCCGCGGCCCATGGCGGCGGCCGCGGCCTCGGTCTCGAGCGCGCGGCGCGGGTCGCGCACGTACTCGAAACTCAACCAGTAGGTCACCACCACCACCATGCTGGTGGCCGTGGGCGCCGCCTGCTCGCCGGTGATGCGCATGGCGCCGCTGCGCGCCAGGCCGTCGAGCATCGCGTGCATCGCCTTCTGCTTGTTCTTCAGCACGAACTGGAAGTGCGTCTCCAGCCGGCGGTTCTTGCTGAGCAGGTCGTTCAGGTCGCGGTAGAGGAAGCGGTAGCCCCAGATCAGCTCGAACAGCATGTGGAAGAACAGCCAGGCGTCCTCGACGTGCTCCACGCCGTCGGCGGCGTGCAGGATCTCGTTCAGCGCGCGTTCGTAGCGCTCGAACAGCGCGTTGATCAGCTCGTCTTTCGCCGGGTAGTGGTAGTACAGGTTGCCCGGGCTGATGCCCATCTCGGCGCTGATCAGCGTGGTGCTGACGTTGGGCTCGCCGAAACGGTTGAACAGCTCGAGCGTGACCTCGAGGATGCGCTCGGCGGTGCGGCGGGGCTTCTTGGGGGGTTGCGCCATGGCGAGCCCATTCTGTCGCCGGCAGGGTTCGCGCGGCCTGCCTAGAATCCCGCCCCTGCCTTGTCACCCATGCGCCCCACCGATTCCACGCCCGCCGTCCGCTTCGAACAGGTCCACAAGGTCTACAGCGGCGCCCGCGGCACCTTCAAGGCGCTGGATGGCGTGAGTTTCGCCATCGAGCCGGGTGAGTTCTTCGGCCTGCTCGGGCCCAACGGCGCCGGCAAGACGACGCTGATCTCCATCCTGGCCGGCCTGTCGCGCGCCACCTCGGGCACCGCCACCGTGCTGGGCCACGACGTGGTGAGCGACTACGCCGCCGCGCGCCGCGCCCTGGGCATCGTGCCGCAGGAGCTGGTCTTCGACCCGTTTTTCAGCGTGCGCGAAACCCTGCGCATCCAGAGCGGCTACTTCGGCATCCGCAACAACGAGGCCTGGATCGACGAGCTGCTGCAGTCGCTGGGCCTGGCCGACAAGGCCGGCGCCAACATGCGCCAGCTCTCGGGCGGCATGAAGCGCCGCGTGCTGGTGGCGCAGGCGCTGGTGCACCGGCCGCCGGTGATCGTGCTCGACGAGCCCACGGCGGGTGTCGACGTGGAGCTGCGGCAGACGCTGTGGCAGTTCGTCTCGCGCCTCAACCGCGAGGGCCACACGGTGCTGCTGACCACGCACTACCTCGAAGAGGCCGAGGCCCTGTGCGGCCGCATCGGCATGCTCAAGGCCGGCCGCCTGGTGGCGCTGGACCGCACCAGCGCGCTGCTGGCCGGCCGCGCCGGCACCATGCTGCGCTTCAAGACCGACTCGGCGCTGCCGGCCGAGCTGGGTGCGTCGGCAAGGGTCACCGGCCGCATCGTGCAGATCAAGGCGCACGACGCCGCCGGCGTGGAGCAGTTGCTCGCGCGGCTGCGCGGCGCGGGCGTGAAGATCGAAGACCTCGAGATCGGCCGCGCCGACCTGGAGGACGTGTTCCTCGAGATCATGCAGGGCGCCGCCCCGGCGGAGGCGACCTCGTGAGCCACGGCTTGCTCGAAGGCGCAATGCCGCTCTTCCGCAAGGAAGTGCTGCGTTTCTGGAAGGTGGCCTTCCAGACGGTGGCCGCGCCGGTGCTGACAGCCGTGCTGTACCTGTTGATCTTCGGCCACGTGCTCGACGATCACGTCGAGGCGTTTCCGGGCGTGGGCTACACCAGCTTCCTGGTGCCGGGCCTGGTGATGATGAGCGTGCTGCAGAACGCGTTTGCCAACAGCTCGAGCTCGCTGGTGCAGAGCAAGATCACCGGCAACCTGGTGTTCCTGCTGGTCACGCCGCTGTCGCACTGGGCCTGGTTCGTGGCCTACGTGGGCGCCAGCGCGGTGCGCGGGCTCGTGGTGGGCTCGGGGGTATTGCTGGTGACGGTGTGGTTCGCGCCGCTGCAGCTGGCCGAGCCCTGGTGGATATTGGTGTTCGCGGCGCTGGGCGCCGGCATGCTGGGCGCCCTGGGCCTGATCGCGGGGCTGTGGGCCGACAAGTTCGACCAGATGGCGGCCTTCCAGAACTTCATCATCATGCCGATGACGTTTCTCTCGGGCGTCTTCTACTCGGTGCACTCGCTGCCCGGCGTGTGGCAGGCCGTCAGCCACCTGAACCCGTTCTTCTACATGATCGACGGCTTCCGCCGCGGCTTCTTCGGCGTGAGCGACAGCTCCCCCTGGTTGAGTCTGGCGGTGGTGGGCACGAGCTTCGTGGTGGTCAGCGCCATCGCGCTGCGCCTGTTAGCAACCGGCTACAAGATCAGGCACTGAGCACGCAGGGCGAGCGCGCTGCGCCACAATCCCACCCCATGGCCGACCCGACCCCCGACGAGGTGCGCGACTACATCGCCGCCGGACTGCCCTGCACCGTGCTGCAGGTCGAAGGCGATGGCCGCCACTTCTTTGCCACCATCGTCTCGCCCGAGTTCGAGGGCATGAGCCGCGTGCGCCGCCACCAGCGGGTTTACGCGGCCCTGGGCGATAGAATGCGCGAGCAGATCCACGCGCTGTCGATGAAGACCCTCACGCCCACCGAACACGCCGCCACCGCGGTGCCTTCGGCGTCGGCTTCTTCGGCACACCACCACCACTAGCCCCTCGCGGCGCGCCGCGGGGGCAGCCCGCGTGCCGCCGGTGGTCGTGAGACGGGGGTGCGAGAAGCGGGTCCCCCACGAGCGTGCCCGCAAGCCGCAACGATCGCCGCCATGATCACCCTCGCTCTGTCCAAAGGCCGCATCTTCGATGACACCCTGCCGCTGCTGCGCGCAGCCGGCATCGAGGTGACGGAAGTCCCCGAACGCAGCCGCAAGCTCATCCTCGCCACCACCCGGCCCGATGTGCGCGTGGTGCTCGTGCGCGCCTCCGACGTGCCCACCTACGTGCGCCGGGGCGGCGCCGACATCGGCGTGGCCGGCCTCGACGTGCTGCTCGAGGACGAGGCCGAGAACGACGCCGCCGGCTCGCTCTACAAGCCGCTCGATCTGCAGATCGCCCGCTGCCGCCTGAGCGTGGCCACGCGGGCCGATTTCGACTGGGCCGGCACCGTGCGCCAAGGCGCGCGGCTGGCCGTGGCCACCAAGTACACCCATCTGGCGCGGCAGCACTTCGCGGCCAAAGGCATGCACGTCGACCTCATCAAGCTCTACGGCTCGATGGAGCTGGCGCCGCTCACAGGCCTCGCCGATGCCATCGTCGACCTCGTCTCCACCGGCAGCACGCTGAAGGCGAACAACCTGGTCGAGGTCGAGAAGATCATGGACATCTCCTCGCGCCTGGTCGTCAACCCGGCGTCCTTGAAGCTCAAGCGCGAGCCGCTGCGGCAGCTGATCGATGCCTTCGAGCGCGCGGTGGGAGGCGCCGCATGAACGCCCCCGTGAACATCCGCCGCCTGAGCACGGCCGACGCTGACTTCGAGCCGCAGTTCCAGCGCGTGCTGCACTGGAGCGCCGAGACCGACGCCGCCATCGAAGACCGCGTGGCGCAGATCATCGAGGACGTGCGCACGCGCGGCGACGCGGCGGTGCTGGAGCTCACGGCCCGCTTCGACGGTGTGCAGGCGGCCTCGATGGCCGAGCTGGAGATCGGCCGCGCCGAGCTGCTGGCGGCGCTGGACGCCATCACGCCCGCACAGCGCCGTGCGCTCGAAGCCGCCGCGGAGCGCGTGCGCGACTACCACCAGCGCCAGCTCGAGGCCACCAGCCGCAGCTGGCAGTACCGCGACGCCGACGGCACGCTGCTGGGCCAGAAGGTCACGCCACTCGACCGCGTGGGCATCTACGTGCCCGGCGGCAAGGCGGCGTACCCGAGCAGCGTGCTGATGAACGCCATCCCCGCGCAGGTGGCGGGCGTGGGCGAGATCGTGATGGTGGTGCCCACGCCGAACGGCACGCGCAACACGCTGGTGCTCGCCGCCGCCGCCATCGCGGGGGCCACGCGGGTGTTCACCATCGGCGGCGCGCAGGCCGTGGCCGCGCTGGCCTACGGCACGGCCACCGTGCCGCGCGTGGACAAGATCACCGGCCCCGGCAACGCTTACGTGGCCAGCGCCAAGCGGCGCGTGTTCGGGCAGGTGGGCATCGACATGATCGCCGGCCCCAGCGAGATCCTCGTGCTGGCCGACGGCAGCACGCCGGCCGACTGGGTGGCGATGGACCTCTTCAGCCAGGCCGAGCACGACGAGCTGGCGCAGAGCATCCTGCTGTGCCCCGATGCCGCCTACATCGCGGCCGTGCACGAGGCGATCGAGCGGCTGCTGCCGGGCATGCCGCGCGCCGCCGTCATCCGCGCCAGCCTGGAGGGCCGCGGCGCGCTGATCCACACGCGCAGCCTGGAAGAGGCCTGCGCCATCAGCAACCGCATCGCGCCCGAGCACCTGGAGGTGTCGAGTGCCGAGCCGCAGAAGTGGGAGCCGCTGCTCAAGCACGCCGGTGCCCTCTTCCTGGGTGCGTTCACGAGCGAGAGCCTGGGCGACTACTGCGCCGGCCCCAACCACGTGCTGCCCACCAGCGGCACGGCGCGCTTCAGCTCGCCGCTGGGCGTGTACGACTTCGTCAAGCGCACGAGCCTCATCGAGGTGAGCGAAGCCGGCGCGCAGGTGCTGGGCCCGATCGCGGCCGAGCTGGCTTATGGCGAAGGCCTGCAGGCGCATGCCCGCGCGGCCGAGTTGCGCTTGCGCGAGGGCGAGGTCGCGGCATCAGCGCCGGTGGTCTTCAGCGTGCGGCCCGTGGACCGCAGCAACGCCGAGGCGGTGATGAAGCTGCAGGTGGCCGCCGGGCAGCGCGCCTTCGTGTCGCCGGTCGACCGCTCGCTGGCCCAGGTGGCCTACGAGCCGCGAGGTCGTGCGATGGCGATGTTCGACGGCGAGCAGCCCGTGGGCATGATGCTGCTCTACGACGTGCGCCACGACGAAGAAGAACCCGCGAACCAGCTCTACGTGTGGCGGCTGCTGGTCGACGCGCGCTTCCAGAAGCGCGGCTACGGCCGGCTGGCGATGGCGTGGGTGGTGGACGAAGCCCGCCGAGAGGGCTACGCCGAGGTGGGCCTCAGCCACGTCGACAAGCCGGGCCACGCCGGCGCGTTCTATCAGAAGCTCGGCTTCGCCTACACCGGCGAGGTCGATGGCGTGGAGCTGAAGATGCTGCTCAAGCTGGAGGGCGCGTGATGTCGACGCTGGCACAACGCATCGCCGCCACGCTGCGCGCCGACGTGGCCGGCATGCACGCCTATGCCATCCAGGCCAGCACCGGGCTGCTGAAGCTCGACGCGATGGAGAACCCCTTCAGCCTGCCGCCCGCGCTGCAGCAGGCGCTGGGCGAGCGGCTCGGCCGCGCCGCCATCAACCGCTACCCGCAGGCCAGCGTGGTGGCGCTGGCCGAGGAGCTGACGGCCCATGTCGGCATGCCCGCCGGCTGCCGGCTGATGCTGGGCAACGGGTCCGACGAGCTGATTGACCTGCTCTCGGTGGCCTGCGACGTACCCGGGGCCACGATCCTGGCACCCGTGCCCGGCTTCGTGATGTATGCGATGTCGGCCCAGCTGCGCGGCCTGCAGTTCGTGGGCGTGCCGTTGACGGCCGACTTCGAGCTCGACGAGGCGGCCATGCTGGCGGCCATCGCGCAGCACCGCCCGGCCATCACCTACATCGCCTACCCCAACAACCCCACCGCCAACCTCTGGGACGACGCCGTCATCGACCGCATCGTCGCCGCCGTGGGCGCGCAGCAGGGCCTGGTGGTGTTCGACGAGGCCTACCAGCCCTTTGCCGCGCGCAGCCGGCTGGCCAGCCTGGCGCAGCACGATCACGTGCTGGTGCTGCGCACGCTGTCGAAGTTCGGCCTCGCGGGCGTGCGGCTGGGCTACCTGTGCGGCCGCACCGAACTCATCGACCAGATCGACAAGGTGCGCCCACCCTACAACGTGAGCGTGCTCAACGCCGAGTGCGCGCGCTTCGCGCTGGAGCACGCGGCCGAGTACGCACGGCAGGCGGCGCTTATCAAGGCCGAGCGCGATCGGCTGCAGGCGGCTCTGGCCACCGTGCCGGGCCTGCGCGCGTACCCGAGCGAGGCCAACATGATCCTCGTGCGCGTGCCCGACTCGGCGCGCGCCTTCGCCGGCATGAAGGCCCGCGGCGTGCTCGTGAAGCACGTCGCTGCGCTGCACCCGCTGCTGGCGAACTGCCTGCGCCTGACGGTGGGCGCGCCCGACGAGAACGACGCCATGATCCGAGCCCTGAAGGAATCGCTGTGACGACTGCTCCCCCTGTGCTGGCACGTACCGCCGACCTCCGCCGCGACACCAAGGAAACGAAGATCCGCGTCGCGCTCAACCTCGACGGCACCGGCCAGGCGCAGCTCGCCACGGGCATCGGCTTCTTCGACCACATGCTCGACCAGATTGCCCGCCACGGGCTGATCGACCTCACGATCGAGGCCGAGGGCGACCTGCACATCGACGGCCACCACACGGTGGAAGACGTCGGCATCACGCTCGGCATGGCGGTGGCGCAGGCCGTCGGCAACAAGGCCGGCATCACGCGCTACGGCCACAGCTACGTGCCGCTGGACGAAGCGCTCAGCCGCGTGGTGGTGGACTTTTCCGGCCGCCCGGGCCTGCACATGCACGTGCCCTTCAAGAGCGGCATGGTCGGCGGCTTCGACACGCAGCTGGCCTACGAGTTCTTCCAGGGTTTCGTGAACCACGCGCTCGTCACGCTGCACATCGACAACCTCAAGGGCGAAAACGCGCACCACCAGTGCGAGACGGTGTTCAAGGCCTTCGCGCGGGCGCTGCGCATGGCGCTGACGCCCGATCCGCGCAGCGCCGGCGTGATCCCTTCGACCAAGGGCAGCCTGTAGAGCCATGAGCAGAACCGTCGCCGTCGTCGACTACGGCATGGGCAACCTGCGCTCGGTGTCGCAGGCGGTGCTGCACGCCGCGGCCGGGCAGGGCGTGGAGGTGGTGGTGACGCACCGCCCCGAAGAAGTGCGCGCCGCCGAGCGCGTGGTGCTGCCGGGGCAGGGCGCGATGCGCGACTGCATGCGCGAGCTGCTCGATTCGGGCATGCAGCAGGCCGTGCTCGAGGCCGCCGCCAGCAAGCCGCTGATGGGCGTGTGTGTGGGCATGCAGATGCTGCTCGACCACAGCGAGGAACAAGACACCCCCGGCCTCGGCCTCATCCCCGGCCGGGTGAAGCGCTTTCAGCTGGGCGGCCGGCTGCAGCCCGACGGCAGCCGCTACAAGGTGCCGCAGATGGGCTGGAACCGAGTTGCCCAGCGCCCGCATCCGCTGTGGCAGGGCGTGTCCGACGACAGCTGGTTCTACTTCGTGCACAGCTACTACGCCGACCCCACGAACCCGGTGCACGGCGTGGGCCACAGCGACTACGGCGACCGCTTTACCTGCGCCGTGGCGCGGGATAACATTTTTGCCACGCAGTTTCATCCCGAGAAGAGCGCCGCCCAGGGCCTGGCCCTGTATCGCAACTTCCTCCACTGGATGCCCTGACGACCGTTTCGTCTGCCAGGCCCACCCTCACCTCCACCCGCTCACCCAGAGCCATGCTGCTGATCCCGGCCATCGACCTCAAGGACGGCAAGTGCGTCCGCCTGCAACAGGGCGACATGAACGCCTCCACCACCTTCGGCGAAGACCCCGCGGCCATGGCGCGCCGCTGGCTCGAGGCCGGGGCGCGGCGCCTGCACCTCGTTGACCTGAACGGCGCCTTCGCCGGCAAGCCGGTGAACGAAGCGGCGGTGAAGGCCATCCTGCGCGCCGTGGGCGACGACATCCCGGTGCAGCTGGGCGGTGGCATCCGCGACCTCGACACCATCGAGCGGCTGCTCGACGACGGCCTGAGCTACGTGATCATCGGCACCGCCGCCGTCAAGAGCCCCGGCTTCCTGAAGGACGCCTGCAGCGCCTTCGGCGGCCACATCATCGTGGGCCTCGACGCGAAGGACGGCAAGGTGGCCACCGACGGCTGGAGCAAGCTCACCGGCCATGAAGTCATCGACCTGGCCAAGAAGTTCGAGGACTACGGCGTCGAAGCCGTCATCTACACCGACATCGGCCGCGACGGCATGCTCACCGGCATCAACATCGAGGCCACCGTGAAGCTGGCGCAGGCGCTGAGCATCCCCGTCATCGCCTCGGGCGGCCTGGCGGGCATGGCCGACATCGAGCAGCTCTGCGCCGTGCAGGCCGAGGGCGTCGAGGGCGTGATCTGCGGCCGCAGCATCTACACCGGCGCGCTCGACTTCGCCGCCGCGCAGGCCCGTGCCGATGAGCTAGGGCTGGCGTGACGCTGGCCAAGCGCATCATCCCCTGCCTGGATGTGACCGGCGGCCGGGTCGTCAAGGGCGTCAACTTCGTCGAGCTGCGTGATGCCGGTGATCCGGTGGAGATCGCGGCCCGCTACAACGAGCAGGGCGCCGACGAGCTGACCTTCCTCGACATCACCGCCACCTCCGATGGCCGCGATCTCATCCTGCACATGATCGAGGCGGTGGCCTCGCAGGTGTTCATTCCGCTCACGGTGGGTGGCGGCGTGCGCAGCGTGGCCGACGTTCGGCGGCTACTCAACGCGGGCGCCGACAAGGTGAGCTTCAACTCGGCCGCGGTGGCCAACCCAGAGCTCATCCGCGAGGCCAGCGAAAAGTACGGCGCGCAGTGCATCGTGGTGGCGATCGATGCCAAGGCCCGCGAAGGCGGCGGCGGCTGGGACGTCTACACCCACGGCGGCCGCCGCAACACCGGGCTCGACGCGGTGGCCTGGGCCAGCCGCATGGCCGAGCAGGGCGCCGGCGAGATCCTGCTCACCAGCATGGACCGCGACGGCACGAAGATCGGCTTCGACTTGGCGCTCACGCGCGCCGTGGCCGATGCGGTGCCGGTGCCGGTGATCGCCTCGGGCGGCGTCGGCACGCTGGAGCACCTGGCCGACGGCATCACGCTGGGCGGCGCCGACGCGGTGCTGGCCGCGAGCATCTTCCACTACGGCACGCACACCGTGGGCGAAGCCAAGTCGCTGATGGCCGCCCGCGGCATCGTGGTGCGGCAGTGAAGCCTGCGCGCGAGCACTCGGCGCGCCCCCCGCGCCCGCCGCGCCCGACCGTGCCACCCGGCGAAGTGCGCCTGATCGGCGGCCAGTGGAAACGCAGCAAGCTGCCGGTGCCCGACGCCCCCGGCCTGCGCCCCACGCCCGACCGCGTGCGCGAGACGCTGTTCAACTGGCTCGGGCAAGACCTCTCCGGCTGGCGCGTGCTCGACGCCTTCGCCGGCACCGGCGCGCTGGGCTTCGAGGCCGCCTCGCGCGGGGCCGCGGCCAGCACCTTGCTGGAGCAGGACAGCCGCCTCGTCGCTGGCCTTCTGGCCGTGCAGCAGCGTCTGGGTGCCTCCGCCGTGACGGTGCTGCGCGCCGACGCGCTGGCCTGGATGTCGCGGGCGCCGCGGGCGAGCTTCGAGCTCGTGCTGCTCGATCCCCCGTTCGACGGCGGCCTGGCGGCACCGGCGCTGACGGCCGCGGCTCCGCTGGTGGCCGAGCGCGGCTTTGTCTACCTTGAATCCGCCGCCGCTGAGGCCGCCCGGGCCTGCCCCGCCGGCCTGGAGCCGTTTCGCGAGCTGAAAGCCGGTGCGGTGATGGCCCGGCTGTTCCGGCGCACGCCCTGACGCCTACACTGCGCCCGCCACCCCACGCCCGGAGGACTGCGTGACCGATCACCCACGCCACAAGGCACCCCTGACCGCCGTCTACCCCGGCACCTTCGACCCCATGACGCTGGGCCACGAAGACCTGATGCGCCGCGCCTCGCGCCTGTTCGACCGGCTGGTGCTGGCCGTGGCCGCCGGCCACCACAAGCGCACGATGTTCACCATCGCCGAGCGGCTGGACATGGCGCGCGAGATCGCCAAGCCCTACCCGAACATCGAGGTCATGGCCTTCCGCGGCCTGCTCAGCCAGTTTGTCGGCGAGGTCGACGGCAAGGTCGTGGTGCGCGGCCTGCGCGCCGTGAGCGACTTCGAGTACGAGTTCCAGATGGCCGGCATGAACCGCCAGCTGATGCCCGAGGTGGAGACGGTGTTCATGACGCCGGGCGACCACTACCAGTTCGTCAGCGGCACCTTCGTGCGCGAGATTGCCAACCTCGGCGGTGATGTCTCCAAGTTCGTGGCACCCTCGGTGCTGGCGCGTTTGTCCGAACGCGTCACCGAACGCGTGAACCAGACGGAGACCTGAAGTCCATGGCCTTGTGGATCACCGACGAGTGCATCAACTGCGACGTCTGCGAACCCGAATGCCCCAACGAGGCCATCTCGATGGGCGAGCTCATCTACGAGATCGACCCGCACAAGTGCACCGAGTGCGTGGGCCACTTCGACGAGCCGCAGTGCGTGCAGCT
>JAIYDH010000334.1 GCA_027487585.1 Rubrivivax sp. | reverse complement strand
GTTGAACAGCTTGGCGACGACGTCGCGGTCGCGCGTGCGGTTGAAGTCCAGGCGCCGGTTGGCCAGCGTGGCGGTCTTGCCGAGCGTGATCAGCGGCTCGACGACGGCGCGCAGTTCCTTGGCCTTGGGCAGCGTCGTCTTGATGGCCTCGTGCGTGATCAACGAGTTCGCCATGTTGCGAAGCATCGCCAGTCGGTGCGAGGTGGTGCGGTTGAGTTTGCGGGGGCCGTTGCGGTGGCGCATGGTGCGTTCCTTTCGTTATGACTAGCCCGCAGCCGGATCAGGTACTGCAGGGTGCACGGTGCTGTTGGTCAAGCGAACGCCAGGGAACTGGCTTCGCCAGGCCCTCGGCGTTGCCCCCTTGAGGGGGCGGCCGAAGGCCGTAGGGGGTGGGCCTGTTTCAGCGCTTGTCGAGGCCCTGCGGGGGCCAGTTCTCCAGCCGCGCGCCGAGCGTGAGCCCGCGCGAAGCCAGCACTTCCTTGATCTCGTTCAGGCTCTTGCGGCCCAGGTTCGGCGTCTTCAGCAGCTCGGTCTCGGTGCGCTGGATCAGGTCGCCGATGTAGTAGATGTTCTCGGCCTTCAGGCAGTTGGCCGAGCGCACGGTGAGCTCGAGCTCGTCGACCGGGCGCAGCAGGATCGGGTCGAAGGTGCCGCTGCTGGCGCTCTTGGAGTTGCCGGTGATGGCACCGCTGTCGATCTCGCCGAGCTTGGGGTCGATCTGGGCGAAGAAGGCCAGCTGCTCGACCAGGATGCGGGCGCTCTGGCGGATGGCTTCCTCGGGCGCGATGGCGCCGTTGGTCTCGATCTCCATCACCAACTTGTCGAGGTCGGTGCGCTGCTCGACACGGGCGTTCTCGACGGCGTAGCTCACGCGGCGGACCGGCGAGAACGAGGCGTCGAGCACGATGCGGCCGATGCTCTTGGTCGGCTCGTCGCCGTAGCGGCGCATCGTGCCGGGCACGTAGCCACGGCCCTTCTCGACCTTGATCTGCATGTCGAGCTTGCCGCCCTGGCTGAGGTGGGCAATGACGTGCTCGGGGTTGATGATCTCGACGTCGTGCGGCGTCTGGATGTCGCCCGCCGTGACGGCGCCTTCGCCTTCCTTGCGCAGCACCAGCGTCACTTCGTCGCGATTGTGCAGGCGGAAGACCACGCCCTTCAGGTTGAGCATGATGTGGACGACGTCTTCCTGCACGCCGTCGATCGCCGAGTACTCGTGCAGCACGCCGGCGATGGTCACCTCGGTCGGCGCGTAACCCACCATCGACGACAGCAGCACGCGACGCAGTGCATTGCCGAGGGTGTGGCCGTAGCCGCGCTCGAAGGGCTCGAGCGTTGCCTTGGCGCGATGGCCGCCGAGCGGCTCGACCTGGATGGCCTTGGGCTTCAGAAGGGTGGTTTGCATGGGCTGTCTTAGTTCCTGTCAAGACCCTCGGCTCGTTACACCGATAAGGCTGGAGGACCGCGCCGGGCGGGGTGTTCGCCGCTTCGTGCCCGGCGCACGAAGCACGGCGGGACCGAGGCCCGCGGCAGGCAGCCACGGGCACGGTCCCGGATTCGGGGTCAGCGCGAGTACAACTCGACGATCAGCGCTTCCTTGATCTCGGCGCCGTGCTGGTCGCGGTCGGGCACTTTCTTGAACGTGCCTTCCATCTTGGTGGCGTCCACCGAGACCCAGTCGGCCAGGCCCTGGCCTTGCGCGAGCTTGAGCGCATCGACCACACGCAGCTGGTTCTTCGACTTCTCGCGCAGCGCGATCACGTCACCCGGCTTGACCGAGTACGACGGGATGTTGACGACGGCGCCGTTGACGGTGAGCGCCTTGTGGCCGACGAGCTGGCGCGCTTCGGCGCGCGTGCTGCCGAAGCCCATGCGGTAGACGACGTTGTCCAGGCGGCACTCAAGCAGCGCCAGCAGGTTCGAGCCCGTGTTGCCCTTGCGGCGCTCGGCCTCGGCGAAGTAGCGGCGGAACTGGCGCTCGAGCACGCCGTACATGCGCTTGACCTTCTGCTTCTCGCGCAGCTGCATGCCGAAGTCCGAGGTCCGGCTGCCGCTGGTGCGGCCGTGCTGGCCCGGCTTGCTGTCGAACTTGGCCTTGTCGGCGAGCGAGCGGCGCGCGCTCTTCAGGTAGAGGTCGGTGCCTTCGCGGCGGGAGAGTTTGGCCTTGGGGCCGAGCAGACGTGCCACTTGCGTGTCCTTTGGGTTCGAATCTGACGCGGCAGCTCGCCAACCGGGTGGTTGGCGGCCCGCGCGAGTCGGCTGCCTTCTTGAGGAGCGGCTTGCCGACGGTGGGCTTGTGTGAAGGGCCGCCCTGGATCAGGGCCTGCCCTTCAGCGAAACCGCCGGTTCGCACACAAGTGCTCACCGGCGCGGGGAACTCTCGATTGTACGGCGCCCGGCGGTGGGCGCCGCGGCATCAGATCCGGCGACGCTTTTGCGGGCGGCAGCCGTTGTGCGGGATCGGCGTCACGTCGCTGATGCTGTTGATGCGGATGCCCAGCGAGGCCAGCGCACGAACGCTGCTCTCGCGGCCGGGGCCGGGGCCCTTGATCCGCACGTCCAGGTTCTTGATGCCCTGCTCCTGCGCCGCGCGGCCCGCCACTTCGGCGGCCACCTGGGCAGCGAACGGCGTGCTCTTGCGCGAGCCCTTGAAGCCCTGGCCACCACTGGACGCCCAGGCGAGCGCGCCGCCTTGACGGTCGGTGATCGTGATGATCGTGTTGTTGAACGACGCATGCACGTGCGCGATGCCGTCCGCAACGTTCTTGCGGACCTTCTTGCTCACGCGGCGCGCAGCGGTATTGACGGGTGCCTTGGCCATGTTCTCGACTCTTTCAGTGTGCAGGTGCAGCGACGAAGTGGATCACGCGGATCACTTCTTCAGCGCGGCGGCACTCTTCTTCGGGCCCTTGCGGGTGCGGGCATTGGTGCGCGTGCGCTGGCCGCGCACGGGCAGGCCGCGGCGGTGGCGGAAGCCACGGTAGCAACCGAGGTCCATCAGGCGCTTGATGCTGATCGACAGTTCGCGGCGCAGGTCGCCCTCGATCGTGATCTTGCCGATCTCGTCGCGGATCTTCTCGAGATCGGAATCGTTGAGATCCTTGATCTTCTTGCTGTAGGGGATGCCCACCACGTCGCAGATTTTCTGCGCGGTCGTGCGACCGATGCCGTAGATCGACGTGAGACCGATCTCGGTGTGCTTGTGCGGGGGAATGTTGATACCGGCGATGCGTGCCATGGTGTTTCCTCTCGATCAACCCTGGCGCTGCTTGTGGCGCGGGTCGGTACAGATCACGCGCACCACACCCTTGCGGCGGATGATCTTGCAATTGCGGCACATCTTCTTGACGGAAGCGGCGACTTTCATGGTCTTCTCCTAGGCCCGATCTTGCGATGCGGTTACTTTGCGCGGAACACGATGCGTGCCCGCGAAAGGTCGTACGGTGTCAGCTCGACGGTGACCTTGTCACCGGGCAGGATGCGGATGTAGTGCATGCGCATCTTGCCGCTGATGTGTCCCAGCACCACGTGGCCGTTCTCGAGCTTCACGCGGAAGGTGGCGTTGGGGAGGTTCTCGAGAATCTCCCCCTGCATCTGGATGACGTCGTCTTTGCTCATGATCAGCTCGCCTTGAAGTTGGCCTTCTTGAGGAGCGATTCGTACTGCTGGCTCATCACGTAGCTCTGGACCTGCGCCCAGAAGTCCATCGTGACGACGACGATGATCAAGAGGCTGGTGCCGCCGAAGTAGAACGGCACGCTGTACTTCAGCACCAGGAACTCGGGCAGCAGGCACACCGCAGTGATGTAGACGGCGCCGGCCAGCGTCAGGCGGCCGAGGATCTTGTCGATGTACTTCGCGGTCTGGTCACCCGGGCGGATGCCGGGGATGAAGGCGCCGCTCTTCTTCAGGTTGTCGGCGGTCTCGCGGCTGTTGAATACCAGCGCCGTGTAGAAGAAGCAGAAGAACACGATCATCGCGGCGTACAGCATCACGTAGATCGGCTGGCCGGGCGACAGGGCCGCGGCCATGTCCTTGAGCCAGCGCATGCCGTCGCCGGCCGCGAACCAGCCCACCACGGTGGCCGGCAGCAGGATGATGGAGCTGGCGAAGATCGGCGGAATCACGCCGCTCATGTTCAGCTTCAGCGGCAAGTGCGAGCTCTGGCCACCATAGACCTTGTTGCCGACCTGGCGCTTGGCGTAGTTGACCAGGATCTTTCTCTGCCCTCGCTCCACGAACACCACGGCGAAGGTGACGAAGATCACCAGCGAGATGATGAACATGCTGGCGATCGGGCTCATGGCGCCGGTGCGCACAAGCTCGAACAAGCCGGCGATGGCCGAGGGCAGCCCGGCGATGATGCCGGCGAAGATGAGGATCGAGATGCCGTTGCCCAGGCCGCGCTCGGTGATCTGCTCGCCGAGCCACATCAGGAACATCGTGCCGGCCACCAGGCTGACGACGGTGGTCATGCGGAAGCCGAAGCCGGGGTTCATCACCGTGCCGGCCGCGCCCTCAAGCGCCAGTGCGATGCCCAGGCTCTGGAAGATCGCCAGCACCAGCGTGCCGTAGCGCGTGTACTGCGTGATCTTGCGGCGACCCGACTCGCCTTCTTTCTTGATGGCCTCGAGCGTGGGCACGACGTAGGTCATCAGCTGCATGATGATGCTGGCGCTGATGTACGGCATGATGCCCAGGGCCAGCACCGAGAAGCGCGCGAGCGCGCCGCCGCTGAACATGTTGAACATGTTCAGGATACCGCCGCTCTGGCCGGCAAACAGCTGCTGCATCGCCTGCGGGTCGATGCCCGGTACGGGGATGTGGCCGCCGATGCGGTAGACCACCAGCGCCAGCAGCAGGAAGATGATCCGGCGACGCAGGTCGCCGAACTTTCCGCTCTTGGCCAGTTGGTTGGCAGCTGTGACCACGGGTGCAGGCTTCCTTGGGTTCCGGGTGAATCAGGCTGTGATCAGACCGCGACCGAGCCGCCAGCGGCTTCGATGGCGGCCTTGGCGCCGGCGGTGGCGCTAATGCCCTTGAGCACAACCTTGCGGCTCAGTTCGCCGGCCTTGATGACCTTGACGGTCTTGACCAGCTGGCTCACGAGGCCGGCCGTCTTCAGCGTCAGCAGGTCGACTTCCTCGCCCTCGAGCCTTTGCAGGTCGGTCAGCGTGACTTCGCCGTTGTACTTGAGCTGCGCGCTCTTGAAGCCGCGCTTGGGCAGGCGGCGCTGCAGCGGCATCTGGCCGCCTTCGAAGCCCACCTTGTGGTAGCCACCGGCACGGCTCTTCTGGCCCTTGTGGCCACGGCCTGCGGTCTTGCCCAGGCCCGAACCGATGCCACGGCCGACACGGCGGCGCGACTTCTTGCTGCCCTCGGCGGGCTTGATCTTGTTCAGTTCCATCAGAGCACCTGGACCAGGTAGTCGACCTTGTTGATCATGCCGCGCACGGCCGGCGTGTCCTCGAGCACCTTGGTGCTGTTGAGCTTGCGCAGGCCCAGGCCGCGCACCGTGGCGCGGTGCGACTCGCGCGTGCCGGCGACGCTGCGCACCAGCTTGACGGTGAGCGTCTTCTTGTCGGTGGTGGTGGTCATGTGGTTTCTCCGCGGTCGGCTCAGTTGAAGAGTTCTTCGACCGACTTGCCGCGCTTGGCGGCGATCTCGCCCGGCGTCGAAAGGTGCTTGAGCGCGTCGAGCGTGGCACGAACCATGTTGTACGGGTTCGACGAGCCCAGGCTCTTGGCGACGATGTCGGTGATGCCCATGACTTCGAATACAGCGCGCATCGGGCCGCCGGCGATGATGCCGTCACCCGGCTTGGCCGGCGCCATCAGCACGCGGGCGGCGCCGTGTTCGCCTTCGACCTTGTGGTGGATCGTGCCGTTCTTCAGCGCAACCTTGATCATGTTGCGGCGGGCGGATTCCATGGCCTTCTGCACCGACACCGGCACTTCCTTGGCCTTGCCCTTGCCCATGCCGATGCGGCCATCGCCGTCGCCGACCACCGTGAGCGCCGCGAAGCTGAGCGTTCGACCGCCCTTCACGACCTTGGTGACGCGGTTGACCGCGATCATCTTTTCCTTGAGCCCGTCGTCATTGCCTTCGGCTTGGGCGCGGGGGGTGAACTTAGCCATTCTTTGGATTCCTCTGCTCGAGAGCCGTCGCCGGGATCAGAACTGCAGGCCGGCTTCGCGCGCGGCCTCGGCCAGCGCCTTGACGCGGCCGTGGTACTGGAAACCCGAGCGATCGAATGCGACCTGCTCGATGCCGGCGGCCTTGGCCTTCTCGGCTATGCGTTTGCCCACCAGCGTGGCCGCAGCGACGTTGCCGCCGTTGCCACCGAGCTGATCGCGGACTTCCTTCTCGGCCGTGCTCGCGCTCGCCAGCACCTGCGTGCCGTCGCCCGAGAACACGCTGGCGTAGATGTGCAGGTTGGAGCGGTGCACCGCAAGGCGCGCGACGCCCTGGCCGTTGATGCGCAGCCGGGTCTGGCGCGCGCGGCGCAGGCGTTGTTCTTTCTTCGTCAAGCTCATGGCGCTGCTCCTTACTTCTTCTTCGTCTCTTTCAGCACCACGCGCTCACCGGCGTAGCGGATCCCCTTGCCCTTGTACGGCTCGGGAGGACGGAAGGCGCGGACTTCAGCCGCCACCTGGCCGACGGCCTGCTTGTCGGCACCGCGGATCACGATTTCGGTCTGCGTCGGGCACGCCACCTTCACGCCGGCGGGCATGTCCTTGACGACCGGGTGCGAGAAGCCGATCTGCAGGTTGAGCTTGTCGCCCTGGGCCTGGGCGCGGAAGCCCACGCCCACCAGCTGCAGCTTGGTCTCGAAGCCCTTGGCGACGCCAGTGACCATGTTGTTGACGAGCGCACGCATCGTGCCGCTCATCGCATCGGCCGCCGCGCTGTCGTTCGCCGGAGCGAACTTCAGCGTGCCGCCTTCGTTCTTGATCGTCACCAGCGGGTTGACGGCACGCACGAGCGTGCCTTCCTTGCCCTTGACGGTGATGCTTTCGGCCGAGATCGCGACGTCGATGCCTTGCGGCACGGCGATCGGCATCTTTCCTACGCGGGACATGCTTGTGCTCCCTTTACGCGACGTAGCACAGGACTTCGCCACCGACACCGGTTTGGCGAGCCTTGCGGTCCGTCATCACGCCACGCGGCGTGGTGACGATGGCGACACCGAGGCCGTTCATGACCTGCGGGATGGCATCGCGGCCCTTGTAGATGCGCAGGCCAGGGCGGCTGACGCGCTCGATGCGCTCGATGACGGGCCGGCCGGCGTAGTACTTCAGCGCCACTTCGAGGTTGGACTTGCCGCCTTCGCTCTTGACTGCGAAGCCGTCGATGTAGCCCTCGTCCTTCAGCACCTGCGCGATTGCGACCTTCAGCTTCGACGACGGCATCGTGACTGCCGCCTTCGCCACGCTTTGCGCGTTGCGGATGCGGGTCAGCATGTCGGCGATGGGATCACTCATGCTCATGAATATTGCTCCTGCTCTTCGCCGCGCTTACCAGCTGGCCTTGACCATGCCGGGGATGTCGCCCTTGAACGCGAGTTCACGGATCTTGTTGCGCGCCAGGCCGAACATGCGGAACGTGCCACGGGCACGGCCGGTCAGTTCGCAGCGGTTGCGCAGACGCGTCGGGTTGGCGTTGCGCGGCAGCTTCTGCAGCTCCAGGCGCGCGGCGTAACGCTCTTCGTCGCTCTTCTTGGCGTCGTTCGCGATGCCCTTGAGCTCGGCATACTTCTTCGCGTACTTGGCGACCAGCTTCTCGCGCTTGTCTTCGCGCTGCTTGACGGACAGTTTGGCCATGGTTTCCTCGGTCGCCTTCAGTTCTTGAACGGGAACTTGAACGCCGCGAGCAGCGCCTTGCATTCGTCGTCGGACTTGGCGCTGGTCGTGATGCTGATGTTCATGCCGCGGATCGCGTCGATCTTCTCGTACTCGATCTCGGGGAAGATGATCTGTTCCTTGACGCCGATGTTGTAGTTGCCCCGGCCGTCGAAGCTGCGGCCGCTGATGCCGCGGAAGTCGCGCACGCGCGGCAGGGCCACGGTGACGAAGCGGTCCAGGAACTCGTACATGCGGATGCCGCGCAACGTGACCATCGTGCCGATGGGCACGCCGTCACGGATCTTGAAGCCGGCGATGGCCTTCTTGCTCTTGGTGACCACGGGCTTCTGGCCGGCGATCTTGGTGAGGTCGCCGACGGCGTTGTCCATCACCTTCTTGTCGCTCACCGCCTCGGACACGCCCATGTTCAGCGTGATCTTTTCCAGGCGCGGCACCTGCATCACCGAGGTGTAGCCGAACTTGGCCATGAGCTCGGGGACGATCTTCTCGCGGTAGATCGTCTGCAGACGGGCGCTGGTCACCGCGTCGGCCTTCCCGGCAGGAACTGCTTGGGTCTTTGCCATGATTACGCCTTGATCTCTGCGCCGCTGGACTTATAGACGCGAACGCCGTTGTCCTTGGTCTTGCGGGCCGCTTGTTCAGCCTTGTCGAGCAGCTTGATGGCCACGCGATCCGCCTTGCCCGTGGCCGGGTTGAAGATGGCCACGTTGCTCTGGTGGATCGGCATGGTCTTGTCGATCACGCCACCGGTCGTGCCCTTCAGCGGGTTCGGCTTGGTGTGCTTCTTCACGACGTTGACGCCATCGACCACGATGTGGTCTTCGTCGACGCGGCGCGACACCGTGCCACGCTTGCCCTTGTCGCGACCGGCGATCACGATGACCTGGTCGCCCTTGCGGATCTTGTTCATGTCAGAGCACCTCCGGAGCCAGCGACACGATCTTCATGAAGCGCTCGGTGCGCAGTTCGCGCGTGACCGGCCCGAAGATGCGGGTGCCGATCGGTTCGAGCTTGGCGTTGAGTAGCACGGCGGCGTTGCCGTCGAACTTGATGAGGGAGCCGTCCTGGCGGCGCACGCCCTTGGCGGTGCGCACGACCACGGCGCTGTAGACCTCGCCCTTCTTGACGCGGCCCCGCGGTGCGGCTTCCTTGATGCTGACCTTGATGACGTCGCCGATGCCGGCGTAACGCCGCTTCGAGCCGCCGAGCACCTTGATGCACATGACGGACTTCGCGCCCGTGTTGTCGGCCACGTCGAGCCGCGATTGCATTTGGATCATGTTCGTATCCCAACTTGGAGGCGTTGGCTGCCG
>JAIYDH010000315.1 GCA_027487585.1 Rubrivivax sp. | reverse complement strand
TGCAGCGCATTGCCGAAGACTGCGGCTTCGGCAACGCCGAGCGCATGCGGCGGTCTTTCCAACGCTTGCTGGGGCGGCCGCCTGGGGCGTTTCGGCAGCAGGGGGAGCGGGCAGGGGGCTGCTGAAGGGAGGGCATCGAGATCGGGTGCGGGAGCGGCGAAGGGCAGTGTGTGTCTTGTCCGGGAGCGGTGGCGTGTTCACCGCCAGGTGCAGCCGCGGTTGCCGGCTAAAGACTGACAGCGGTCGGTCAGCGTGCGATGGGCTGGACCCGCGAACGACCCCAAGCGGAACTACGCGTAGCGCGATTCGCTGTTTCAGAGCTGTCAATCATTGCCGTGATCTCAACACTGGCACCAGTGCGGCCAGCCGCTCCGCGAACTTTAGCGGCGACATCACCAGGTACGTGGTGCCTTCACGTCACGGCGTCTTGAGTCTTGGCACAACCTGCCCGCCTGCGTTGGTTGGTTCGGGAACTTCAATGGTGCAATGCCGGCAGGCCCGGGCCACTATCAGGGGCTATTCCGACCTTCGCTGGCGCGCTGCCGCCTGGCTGGCCGCGCACGGCGGCAAGGAGGCTGACGCACGGCGTGCACGCGCCGCGCTGGCGCGGCTGCGCGGCAGCGAGCGACCCTCGCTGTTCGATGCCAAGGCCGCCGCCCGCCGCGAACCGCGCTGGAATTGACAGCCGGCCGGCGCTTCAGGCTCAACGGTACCGGGCTGGCGCACCACTGGGCCAAACCGATGGCCACGTTGGGGGCGTGGCATCGGAGGGCATCCATCGGCAGAAGGAACCCTGGGGCGATCGAGGCGTGGGACAAGGCTTGAGACCGCGCTAACTCACCGATTCGGTGCAGTGATGACGTGCGGGAAGGCGACGCCCGTGCAGTGACCTGCCCCCGGCGGTTCTGGGGGGGTAGTGTCGCTGCTGAGGCGGGCCGCTGAGACGGTGCTGAGACGGTGCTGAGACGGTGTTGAGACGGTCGCGCCGTAGAGTGGCATGCCTGTAAAAGTCTCGGAGGAACGAGCCATGAAGACATTCAAGCAAAGCACCACCACGGGCCTGCCCGCCATGTTGGACCTGTGGACGGCCCCGGCTGTCCTGACCCTCATGGCCCTGCTTACACCGTCAGCGGCCGTGCAGGCGGCGGAAGCCTCTGCAAGAAGCATGTCCGGCTTGATTACCGCCAGCACCCCTGGCTTTGCCACCGCCGAGTCGGGGGGCCAAGTATATTGGGCGGTATCCGATGCCGAAGGTAATGGCTATGAATTCCTGGGTGGTGTCGGGGCCTCGGCCTTTGCTTCGGTCAAAGGGGGGTCGACGGCCTCTTCCCGCGGTCAGGGGTTGTTTGTTGATAGCTTCCGAGTGTCGCTCGGGCAGGTGGCCGATGTCGGCAACGCCACGTCGTTCCTGCTTACCGTGCCGATCGTGGCCAACGGGACGGCCGACGTCGACTGGACCGAATTTCCAAACACTCCCAACTTCACGGGGCATGGCAGCGCACAGTACACATACAGCTGGAGTGTCGCCGGCCAGTCTGGATCAGGCTTCTACAATAAGGCAAAACACCCATCGAAGACAGAAGTCACCATCACTGAGACTTCGGTCGGCGGCCTGAACCCCAGCTTCATGGTCTCCCTCGGTCAAACGGTGGATTTGCGGCTCTCTGCGGAAGCCTTCGCGATAGCTTCGGGCGCGGGGAACATGAGTGCCGGCACCTTCAACTCGTTTAGTGGTGCCGCGGACTTCGGCCACACCCTGCGCTGGGGTGGTGTCAGCAGCATCACTGGCTTTGACAGCGCCGGCCAAGAGGTAGCGCTGCCTACCGGCTTCAAACTGGCGCTGGTCAGCGAGCAGACCGGATTCGACTACACCGATGCGGCCGGCCCCAATCCGTACACGACCTCGCCCGTGCCAGAGCCGTCGGGCTGGGTGCTCATGGTCGCGGGGTTCGCGGTCATTGGTTCGGTTGTGCGCAGGCGGGGCTTGGCGCGGGTCTGACCGACCAACGCTATCCTCCGATCGCAGTCGCCCTTCTTGCGGCGCTGAAGCTGCCATTCGCCCAGACTGCGGTACCGACACCTTGGCGCCATCCGACGGACCGGTGACACGCCCCAACATCCGAGATCGGCGGCGGGCCGCACTGCCCCCACCTCGCTCATTGTCGCGAACGTCTGGGCAGGCACAGACATGTGCTCCAACAACACCAGCGCGGGCTTCAACAACCTGGGCCAGCTGAGCGTCGCAGCCGGCGCCGAGCTGCACGTCAACGTGGGCGACTATGCCAATGCCGGTACGCTGGCCGGTGATGGCACGGTGCGCGGACAAACTCCGCCCACGGCGGCACGCAAGCGGCCGGTGGGCTGATTCACGCGGGCACCGCGAGCCTGTTGGGCAAATTGACGCAATCCGGCGGGAGGAAAGGATTTTTCAGAGCCCATTTTTCCTTCCCCATGGCGCTCCGAACACGGCCCTCGACGCGTGCGTGCCGATTTCTGAAGGTGGCGCAAGACTGTTGTGCGTCGACGGCGCCGCCGAAAATCGTCCCTCTTTAGTACCTTTTGCGGACTGTCCCTCGTCGCCAGACCGCTGCCATCGGTCCCGCGAACTTTCAGACGCAGCGGACTCCAGCGGCCCGAGGTGCCGGGTTGCTTGAACTCTCGCGGCTGGGTCGCGTCAGGCCGTTTGAAGGTAAGCGGTCAATAAACCGCGTCCTTGAACGCGGGCGCTGGGTGTGCTGGCCGCGGTGAGCCGGCAGCGCTCAGGGAGCGCTTGCGCTGACGGACCAGGGCAGCACCGCCTCGTAGTCGTCAGCGGTGCTGGCCATCGGCAGTGCTGTCAGCAGCTTGCGCAGGTAGTCATAGCCATCGATGCCGTTGACCTTGCAGGTCTGCAGCAACGAGTACAGGTTCGCGCTGGCGTTTGCGCCAGCGACCGTGTCGGGGAACAACCAGTTTCGTCTTCCGATGACGAATGGGCGGATTCTGTTTTCGCAGGCGTTGTTGTCGATCGGGTGGTTGCCATCTTTCGCGTACAGCACGAGCTTTGACCACTGCCCCTGGGCGTAGTGCAGCGCCTTGCCCAGCAGCGACTTGGGTGCCACGGCATGGAGATTGGCCAGCACCAAGGTCTCGATCTGTTTCAAGATCGGCACGCTGAGTTCATGGCGGCGCACGCTCAGCGCGTTGGCATCCAGCTCTTCGAGGTGGCGTTCACGTTGCCTCTGCCCTTGAGTTGCGAATAACATACAGCGTTACATGTATGAGCCGCACCAGAGTGCCTGAAAGCTATGCCCGAAGACAGCAAAGCGTTGAGAGACGACCTGAGCGCCTGCCTGCCGAGCCTGTTGATCGACCAAGTCGCGGCTGAGTCCGGGCAGCGGGTTGTCTACTTTGGAAGGTTCGACGATGCACTGATTCCCGACGACATTCCATCAGGCTCAGCCTTCCTCCGCGGCTGGGAAGCATGGGGAAAAGTCGTCGTGAAGGTTGTCTCAGGAGCGGGCCACGAAGCTCTGACCCGACTAGAAGCCGAGTCTCGCATCCTCCGCGACGTCAAGCCGGCGCAGTTTCCTGCGCTGCGATTTGCCAATCTCTTTGTCGAGAACCCTGTCACGGACGACAGGCTGGCCCAGTCTTTGTACGTGAGTATTGAGGAGTTCGTTGAGTCTCAGACACTCACGGAGCTTCTCAATTCATACATCGGCTCCTCTCGTGATGTGGCTCGGATAGCACTTGGCATCGCCGAGGCCCTGCAGCCGCTTTGGACACATCCGCTGCGCTTTGTGCACCGCGATGTGAAGCCACAGAACGTACTTGTTAAGCCAGATGGAACCATCGTCGTCATTGACCTCGGAATCGTCCGTGAAACAGGTCAGACTGGCGTTACCCGCGAAGGTTGGGGCAATGGCCCATTGACGCTCGACTATGCAGCGCCAGAGCAGATCTCCAACGACAAAGATGCCATCTCTTTCAAGTCCGACTTCTTTGCTATTGGCGTGCTCATGTACCAGATGCTCGCTGGCATCCATCCCTTCAGGACTCGAGGCGGTATGGACCAGTTCGAACTCGCACAGGCGATTCAAGAGCTTCCTCATCGGCCACTTGCGGAACTCGGCTGCAACGACGCCCGTGCCTGCGCGCTGGTCGACGAGCTACTGCGCAAGGCCCCCTACCAGCGGCCGAGAACGCCAGCAATGTTGATTCAACAACTGAACCTCGTTCAAGGGAGCTAGTGTGAATCTTCGCCTTCTCCATCAAGTCGGGCACAACGCCAAGTGGAACATCAACTCTTTCGAGGAAGAGGGTTGTGGGCATGGGCTAATACTGTCCCCGCTGCACCAGTCAAAAGAGAGCGTCGAGAGACTGGATCCGAACACACGCGCTTCGTCGATATTTGACCCACAGTTCTACCTACCTAGCTCTCAGAAACCAAAGCTCTTGCAGTACCCCTTCTTTCCAGAAGTGATAGGGGGAGGCTTCAAGACATCATCGTTCGAAGCACATGCTCGCGCCGTCGCCAATGAGTGCCTGAACTTCCAGCGCTCAATGGGGTTTCAGAGGCTGGTCATTCCCACGCGCTTTATCAACCAGCTCTACTCAGACTACGTGGATCGGCAGAAGAGGTTCACTGTTGAGTCGTTCGTGGAAGCCGCGGCCGGAGAGGCGTTGTGCCTCTCTTTGGCGGTGACAGGCCCCATGATCGAGGACCCCGGATTTAGGCAGAAGCTTCTCAATTGGATCACCTCCTACCCTTCAGTGGATCACGTCTACCTGATGTATCAGCATGAGCGGGATACAAAACAGATTGCAGACGCAGACTTCCTACGTGCAGCGCACGACTTTTTTGTGGAGATCAGGAGTACTGGACTCGGTTTGACGGTCGGGTACACAAACACGGAATGCCTTCTTTACTCCGTGATAGACGATATTGAACTGACGATCGGCGCATTCGAGAACACGCGCGTCTTCTCGATCGACAAGTTCGTAGTTTCCGAAGAAGAAAGGCGCGGACCGAAGGCTCGCATTTACCTTCCGGGGCTGATGAATTGGGTTCAGTTTGAAGATGCGCGGCGAATCAAGGCGGAGGCACCTAAAGTGTGGGCGGCGGTGCACACACCAACTGCCCATAGCGAGCAAGCCTTGGAGCAAGCGATTGATCCGACCTTCAATCAGCCGCCTCTCTACAAACACTACTTCCTTGTCATGCAAGCGGAGTTCTCAGCGCTAGAGCCTTTGGATCGACCTGCGCGAATCGCCCGCCTAAAGCTACGCGTCGCCGCTGCTCGCAAGGCATATGAGGCGATTGAAGGAGCCGGTGTCCTACTGGAGCGGCATGGCCGCGGGACACATCTTGCGGCCTGGAGCAACTATCTGAGTGGCCTGAGTGGCTGACGGCTTGAACGAGCCATCACGGCCTGCGCAACCCACGACCGTTGGAGGCTTACTGGTTGCATCGTCTTGGCCCTGACATAAAAGCGTAGCTGGCCAGCTGTCGAGCATGTAACCAAGCCAACCCTAGCCTTCTTGAAGGCAGCTATGGCGACCTCGCTTACGGTGCTGTGAGCGTCGAGGACTACCCAGGACTGCGTCGCGAACTGACGATTGCGGTAAGCCTGCGTCAGCGCTCGTCCCCAAGCGTGGAGCTTGGCCTCAATGGCGACGACATGCCTGAATGGTGCGGTTGATGCGGCGCAGAGTCGAACGGCCTCACCATCCCTGACAGCCAGACCTAGCAAAGATAAGTCAGCAAGCGCACGTACCGCCGAGGAACGGGACATGCCCGTGGTTGCCATGAAGTTCTGTATCGAGCCAACTCGACGCGCAGTTGCTGACGCGAAAAGTGGCGCCAGCCGAGGCTGTATCCGGCGTAGCCACCGCAGATCGGCAGCCCGACCGGGTCTAGGCGTAAGTACAAGGTCGGCAACTCCGACCCCGGCATCTACCTCGCGCAACAGCTCCCAGCCGACAGGGCAGTCTCTACGTATTGCAGCGACAAAGGTTTCGACGAGCGCGGCTTCAGTAGCGAAAGGCTGCGTTTCGCTCTGCGTCATGGCCCCGATGTCTAAGGGCCGCACACTGTTTCGCTTTGCTAGATGCACGGGCAACTATGTTTTTCGGTTTTGCGTCTCGTGGCTAGTCGCCTGCAAATGCGGGCTATGCTCGCCTCAGGCCTGCCCTGCCTGCGTCGAAGCCAGCTGAGAGATTGTGGACCGCGCGACGGTGGGATGTCGCGGAGCACGCCGCGTTCCGACGCGATAGAGCTTTACGGCAACGCTGTTGACGTGGTGCGGTTTGTCGCTCTTCCGGCGACGTGCTCAACCGTCATTTTTGTCCAAACCTCCAACTTGACGATTGCCGGTTGACTCCAGGCACCGAACAGACGAACTTCAGGGGTGTACCAAGACAGAAGGTAAGGTCTCGCTGCGAAGCTGCAACAGCAACTCGTCGACAAGCAGCCATTGGGCTCGAGTCAGTGACCAACAGGAACCGCTGCAGACCGGTCCTCTGGCGACCTCTCCCCACCTCCGACCAACCATTGCCCTGAGCGATCTGCTCGCCCCACGCGCAGCCTTTATGACCACGAGCGTGCCAGCCCAGGTCGCGCGTTCGAATTCCGCGCCACCAACCCAGCCCAGCTGCTCTGTGGGCCATTCGGGCACACCGGGTGGGCGTCATCGGGCCTCTCACTCCACCGTCCCCCAACCTTGCCACACCGCCCCTGCGCAACAATCCCGCGCCTCAAAGACCCACGCGCCGCCCACCAGCCGGCCCCCAGCCTCGTCCACCCCATGAAGCCCTCCCTGCACCCCTTGCTGCTCGCCACGCTCGCCGTGATCCTTGCCTTACTGACCGGCTGCGCCACCCACCCGCCGCCCATCAGCAGCGCGCAAACGCTCTCGGGGCAGGCCGGCGCGGTGGTGATTCGCCTCATCACCAACGGCGCGGAGGTCAATGACCCGACCGAGACGCTGTCGATGCTGACCCTGAAGCGAGACGTGCCGCCTGGCGTGCAGGCCTCGGCCGAAGACACCGCCATCCTGCGCCGCACGCGTGAGATGACGAACAGCACCGCCGTCTTCAGTGGCATGGTGGCGCCGGGGCGCTACCGCCTGTCGCATGCCACCGGCTCTTTCGCCAACACCACGTACACCTTCCCGCTGGCCGGCAGGCTGGGCGGCTTCGAGGTCAAGGCCCGCGAGGTGACCTTGCTGGGCACCCTGCTCGTGCAGCCGCAGTCCGGGCAGCGGTTCCTGGTGGGCTACCTGGCGCCCGATGCCGAATTGACGAACACCTTCAGCTCGCTGTTCCCCGCCATGGCCGAGCAGACACGCGGCCAGGCACCGAACCAGTTCGAGCCGAGCGCGCAGCTGTCGCTCGGTGCCGCGCTCGCGCCGGCCTTCCGCAACCTCACCACCGCGCTGAACGGCGTCGAAACCACGCCCGACGGCAGCCTGCTGGCGGGCAGCAAGATGGGCCGCGTCATCTGGCGCAAGCCCGGCGAGGCCAATGCGCGCGCGCTGCAAATCGACAGCTGGCTCGAAGTGCTCAGCGTGCGCCCCTATCGCCAGGGCCTGCTGGCCGCAGGCGAAGAGGGCCTGCTGCGCTACACCAGCGACGAAGGCAAGACCTGGCAGACGCTGCCCACCCCGGCCCCCGGGCTGATCGCGGCGGCCGAGCCGCTGAGCAACGGCAAGGTGCTGGCCCTGGTGCGCCGCGGCGCGCAGTGGTCGGCCCATGTCAGCGACGATCCCTTGGTGGGCGGCTGGCGCCAGCTCGCCAGCTTTGTGGAAGAACGTTCGATCAACCTGACGTTCCAGGACCCCATGGTGCTGGCCGGCCGCGACCGTGTGGGCGTGTTCATGCCCAACGGCGAGTTGCTCGTGATCGATGGCAGCACCGGCGCGCTGGAGCGCCGGTCCATCGGCGTCTCTACCTCGGGGGCGCAGATCCTGGCCGACGGCAGCCTGCTCGCCCAGGGCGGCAACCTGGCGCGCTCCACCTACATCTCCAGCGACGGCGGCCGCCAGTGGCGAGACCTCGACACCAGCCGCTTCGTCACGGCCATCACGGCGGCCAACGCCCAGACCCTTTACGCGGTGGCGCCCATCGAACCCGGCATCTTTGCCGGCGCCTACGCGCTGATGGTCAGCCGCGATGGCGCCAAGACCTGGAAGAAGTCGGGCGAGGTGCCCAGCGGCAACCCGGGCCTGGTACGTTCGCTGCGGATGGACCGGCACGACGGCGCGCTGCTGGCCGTGCTGACCCAGGGCCGCGTGATGCGGTCTACCGACGAGGGCGCCACCTGGAGCCGGGTGCGTTGATGGGCGGGCGCGCTGCACGCGCTGCAGCCGCTCGCGACAATGCCGGTTTCTCGCAGCCCGCCGCTGGCCGGGGTGGCGAGCGCCCGCCACATCACCTTTCGGACCGAATGCCTTCGCGAATGCCCACGCTTTTCGACCCCTTGACCCTGGGCACGCTGACGCTGCCCAACCGCATCCTGATGGCGCCGCTCACGCGGGCCCGCGCCGGCCGCAGCCACATCGCCAACGCATTGATGGCCGAGCACTACGCGCAGCGCGCCTCGGCCGGCCTGCTCATCGCCGAGGCCACGATGGTGGCCGCCGATGGCTGCGCCTTCACCGGCGAGCCCGGCATCTATGACGACGCCTGCGCCGCCGGCTGGCGCGGTGTGACCGATGCCGTGCACGCGGCGGGCGGGCGCATCCAGCTGCAGATATGGCACCCGGGGCGCTCGGCGCATTCCAGCCTGAACGGCGGCGTGCAACCCGTCAGCAGCGGCGAACGGGCCATCCAGGGCCTTATCAACACGCCCAGCGGCAAGCAGCCCTACGAGCAGCCGCGCCGCCTGCGTGACGACGAGCTTCCCGCCATCGTGGAGCTGTTCCGCGGCGCCACGCGCCGCGCGCTGCAGGCGGGCTTTGATGGCGTGCAGCTGCACGGCGCGCACGGCTACCTGCTCGACCAGTTCCTGCGCGATGGCGTGAACGACCGCCGCGGCCCCGGCTTTGAGCGTTACGGCGGCAGCATCGAAAACCGCGCCCGGCTGCTGCTGGAGTGTGTGGATGCCGCTGTGGCCGAAGCGGGGGCAGGGCGTGTCGGGCTGCGCCTCTCGCCCCTGGCGGGCAGCAACGATCTGGTGGACAGCGATCCCGAGGCGCTGCTGGCCTATGTGGCCGCGCAGCTGGGCGCGCGCGGCATCGCCTACCTCGAGCTGCGCCACATGGACCCGGCGCTCGACGCCGAGCGCCGCATCGCCGCCGTGGCACGCCAGCACTTCCCAGGGCCGCTGCTGCGCAACGGCGGCTTCACGGCCGCCACCGCGCAAGCCGCGCTCGACGAGGGCAGTGCCGACGCCATCGTCTTTGGCCGCGCCTACATCGCGAACCCCGATCTGGTGGAACGGCTGCGTGCCGGCGCGCCGCTGAACGAGCCGGAGCCCAAGACCTACTACGCGGCCGGCGCCACGGGCTACACCGACTACCCGCGCATGGCGGCCTGAGGCAGCGATGGCCATCGAACACGTTACGCCAAGCTCCGCCAGCGCGGGCCGCTTCGGCATCGGCGTCATCGGCACCGGCATCATGGGCCGCCGGATGATCGCGGCGCTGCAGCAGCACCCGCGCTTCCGCGTCGTGGCGGCCTGGGACCCCGACGCGAACGCCTTGCAAGCCGCGCTGGCACAGGCCAGCGGCGTGCGCGCGGCGGCTGGGATAGGCGACCTGGTGGACGACGCGGCGGTGCAGGCGGTCTACATCGCATCACCGCCGGCCTGGCATGCCGGCGCGGTGCGCCGCGTGCTGCAGGCCGGCAAGGGCTGCTTCTGCGAAAAGCCGCTCACGCACGACATCGCCGAGGCCGAGGCGCTGCGCGAGGCCGTGCTGCAGTCGGGCCTGCCGTTTGCCGTGAACTTTCCGTTTGCCCGCGGCACGGCCGCGAGCCGCATGCGCCGCATCGTGCAGGGCGGCGAGATCGGCACCGTTCTCTCGGCCCACATCCACCTGCGCTTTGCGCGCTGGCCGCGCGCCTGGCAGGCCGGCGCCAGCACCTGGCTGGCCGGCCCGGCCGAAGGCGGCTTCACGCGCGAGGTGCTGTCGCACTTTGCCTTCCAGGCCCTGCGCTTGTTCGGGCCGGCGGCCGTGGCCGATGTGGAGCTGCAGCGCGAGCCCGGCCAGGCCGAGACAGCGCTGCGCGCGCGCTGGGTTCACCGCGAGGTGCAGGTGAAGGTGGACGCGGCCGTGGCCGGCGAGGTGGCCGACGACAACCGCTTCGAGGTGCAGGGCGAACGCGGTAGCGTGGCGCTGACGGGCTGGTCGCGGCTCGACTACCGGGGCGACGTCTCCGAGCGCGTGGACAACACCGCGCACACGCTGGACGGCCTGGCCGCGCTGCTGGAAGGCCGTGCCGAGCACGGCCTGGCGAGCATCGACGAGGCGACGGCGGTGGTGCGCTGCATCGAGACGATGCTGCGGCGCTGAAAGCGATCTAGCGCCACGCCTCGCGTTCGCTGGTCCCTTCTAGCGCCCGTACAAGCGGCACAGCTCCGCCAGCCGCCCGGCATGCCAGGGCTGCACCTGGCTCCAGTGGAAGCGCCAGCGCCACCAGCCGCTCTCTTGCCCCGGAAAGTTCATGCGGCATTCGGTGGGCAGGGCCAGCACGTCCTGCATCGGGTGCACGGCGGTGTCGGCCACGCTGGCCATGGCGGCGCGGATCATCGTCCAGGGCATGTCGTGGCCGTCGGTGGCGAGATACCCACGCGCCATGTGGCGCTCGTGGTCGGTGGCGGTGGCCCACCAGCCGGCGACGGTGTCGTTGTCGTGTGTGCCGGTGTAGACCACGGTGTCGGGCTCGTGGTTGTGCGGCAGAAAGCGGTCGGTCGCGTCGCCATTGAAGGCGAACTGCAGGATGCGCATGCCCGGCAGGCCGAACTTCTTGCGCAGCGCGTCGACGTCGGGCGTGATCACGCCCAGGTCTTCGGCAATGATGGGCATCGGCCCCAGCGCCTTGGCAATGGCCTTGAACAGCGGCTCGCCCGGGCCGGGCAGCCACTGGCCCTTCACAGCCGTGGGCTCGCTGGCCGGGATCTCCCAGTAGCCGGCAAAGCCACGGAAGTGGTCGATGCGCACGATGTCCACCAACTCGAAGGTTCGGCGGATGCGCTCCACCCACCAGGCGTAGCCGTCCTTGGCGTGTTCGCTCCAGCGGTACAGCGGGTTGCCCCAGCGCTGGCCGGTGGCACTGAAGAAGTCCGGCGGCACGCCGGCCACCACGGTGGGCTTGCCGGCGGCATCGAGCTCGAACAGCTGCTGGTTGGCCCACACCTCGGCCGAGAGGTAGGCAATGAAGATGGGCGTGTCGCCGATGATCTGCACGCCACGGCCGTTGGCGTAGGCGCGCAGCTTCATCCACTGGCGGAAGAAGCGCCATTGCGCGAATTCCCAGAAGTGGATGCGCTGGGCGTGCGTGGCGCGTGCCGCGGCGAGTGCGGCGGGTTCGCGTGTGCGCAGCGGCGTGGCCCAGGTGTGCCAGTCGGCCCAGGCGAGGCTTTCGCACAGGCTCATGAACAGGCTGAAGTCGGGCAGCCAGCTGGCCTGCTCGGCGCGGAAGCGCTCGAAGTCCTCGCGCTGGGCGGGCGTGCCACTGGCCGCAAAGCGCAGCGCCGCCTTGTGCAGCCGCTCCATGCGGTAGGGGTAGGCGTGGGCGTAGTCCACCGCCTCGGCCGCCAGGCCCGGCACGGGCACCAGGTCGGCGGCGTCGAGCCAGCCCTGTTCGTGCAGCTCGGCCAGGTCCACCAGCAGCACGTTGCCGGCGAAGGCCGAGTTGCTCATGTAGGGCGAGTTGCCCGGGCCGATGCCGGCCAGCGGCAGCACCTGCCACAGCTTCTGGCCACTGGCCACGAGCCAGTCGACAAAGTGGTGGGCCTCGGGGCCGAGGTCGCCGCTGCCATGCGGGCCGGGCAGAGAGGTGGGGTGCAGCAGCACGCCGCTGGCACGGGGGAATCGCATCGGGGTGTCTCCGGGAGAAGGGCTCAGGGTGCCGCGTCGCGCAGCAGTACCACGCTGCGCGCGGGCAGCAGGTACTCAGGGCGTTCGTCGCGTGTCCAGGTGCTGCGGCCGTCGGGCTGGGTGCTGTCGAGCTCGCACAGCCACTGGCCGGGTGGCAGCCGGAAGCTGGCGTCCATGTCGCGGCCGTTGATCAGCAGCAGCAAGGGCGCGCCGCCGCGCCCGGGTGCGCCGATCCATGCGCCCAGGATGCGCGACATGCGGTTGTTCCAGTGCTCCGGCGCCATCGGCTCGCCGGTGCGGCGCAGCCAGGCCAGGTCGGCACGGCCCTTGGCATCGGGCAGGCCGGTGTACCAGCGGGGGGCCAGCGGCAACAGACGCTTGCGCAGGGCAATGACGTGGGCGGTGAAGTCCAGCAGGCTGGCATCCGCCGCGGCCCAGTCGATCCAGGTGGTGGCGTTGTCCTGGCAGTAGGGGTTGTTGTTGCCTTGCTGGGTGTGGCCCAGCTCATCGCCCGCGGCCAGCATGGGCGTGCCCTGGCTCAGCAGCAGGCTGGCCAGCAGCGCGCGTTGCAGCCGGGCGCGGCGCGCCCGCACGGTGGGGTCGGTGGTGGGGCCTTCCCAGCCGCAGTTCCAGCTCAGGTTGTGGCCGTGGCCGTCGCGGTTGTTCTCGCCGTTGGCCTGGTTGTGGCGCAGGTCGTAGCTCACCAGGTCGGCCAGCGTGAAGCCGTCGTGGCTGACGATGTAGTTCACGCTTTCCAGCGGCGAGCGGTTGCGTGCCTGGTAGAGGTCGCTGCTGCCGGCCAGGCGCAGCGCGAACTCGCCGCGGGTGCAGTCGCCGCCCAGCCAGAAGGCGCGTGCGGTGTCGCGGTAGCGGTCGTTCCACTCATGCCAGCCGCGCGGGAACTGGCCGAGCTGGTAGCCGCTGGGGCCTACGTCCCAGGGCTCGGCGATCAGGCGCACGCCTTGCAGCACGGGGTCTTGCAGCACGGCCTTGAAGAAGGGGTTGGCGCGGTCGAAGCCGTGGTCGCCGCGGCCCAGCACCGGGGCCAGGTCGAAGCGGAAGCCGTCGATGCCGTAGTGCTGCACCCAGTGGCGCAGGCTGTCCATCACCATCTGCAGCATGCGCGGGTGGCGGATGTCGAGGGTGTTGCCGCAGCCCGTCCAGTTTTCGTAGTGCGGCTTGGCGTGGTCGACGAGGCGATAGCAGCTGGCGTTGTCCAGGCCGCGCCAGGCCAGCGTGGGGCCGCGTTCGTCGCCTTCGGGCGTGTGGTTGTAGACCACGTCCAGCAGCACCTCGATGCCGGCGGCGTGCAGCCGGCGCACCATCTCGCGGAACTCTTCGCGCACGCCGGCGCCCGTGGTGGCGGCGGCGTAGCGCGGCTCGGGGCAGAAGAAGCCGAGCGTGTTGTAGCCCCAGTAGTTGACGAGCCCGCGCGCGGCCAGGTGGGCCTCGTCGAGGTGCTGCTGCACGGGCAGCAGGCACACGGCGGTGACGCCCAGGCGCTGCAGGTGGGCGATGGCGGCGTCGTGCGCCAGGCCGGCGTAGGTGCCGCGCAGGGGCTCGGACACGCCGGGCATCTGCTTGGTGAAGCCGCGCAGGTGCACTTCGTAGATCAGCGTGTCGGCGCCGGCGCTGTGCGGCAGGCGGGGCAAAGGCGGGGCTTCGTCGCCCACGACGCGGGCCTTGAAGGCGTGCGCGCCGTTGTCGCGGGTGTCGGGGTGCTGGGGGTGTTCGGGGTCGGCGCCGGTGTGGGGGGCGGCCCAGTCGAAGCCGCCGGGTGGCGAGACGATTTCGCGCGCCCAGGGGTCGAGCAGCAGCTTGTGCGGGTTGAAGCGGTGGCCCCGGTCAGGCCGCCAGGGGCCGTGGGCGCGCAGGCCGTAGACCAGGCCGGGGGCGGCGTGGGGCAGGTGGCCGTGGAAGACATCGCCGCTGCGGGTGGGCAGGGGCAGGCGCTGCAGTTCGGTGCGGCCGTCGGCATCGAACAGGCAGAGCTCGATGCGCGTGGCGTGCTGGGAGAAGACGGCGAAGTTGACGCCGCCATCGGCCACGGTGGCACCCAGCGGCCAGGCGCGGCCGGGGTGCAGCGCGGGTGGTACGGTGTCGCGGCGGGCCATGTCCATCACGGCCACCGGGGTGCGAGAGGCTCGCGCAGGGCTTCGACAGGCTCAGCCCGAACGGAGGGTGTAGCCACACCGAGAACGGAGAGGGGCGAACCCCCGTTCGCACTGAGCTTGTCGAAGTGCCCGTGCAAGGCTTCGACAGGCTCAGCCCGAACGGAACGGGGCGCCGCGTGCCCGTCTGCCCGCGGAGTGAACGGGAAGCCCGGCCCGCTCACGTCAGCGCACCAGCTCCAGGAACACCGTCGCCAGCGGCGGCACGTTCAGCACCACGCTCTGTGGCCGGCCATGACTGTGCACCGCCTCGCTGTGGCATTCGCCCAGCGGCGTGCCCACGTCGCTGCCGCCGTAGTGCCGGCTGTCGGTGTTGAGCCGCTCGACCCAGCGCCCCGTCGCCGGCACGCCGAAGCGCACGCCGTGGTGCACCACGGGCGCGAAGTTGCACACCACCAGCATCTGCTCGCCACCGCGGCCATGCCGCACAAAGGCCAGCAGGCTGCGGCTGGCGTCGTCATGGCTGATCCACTCGAAGCCGGCGCCGGTGAAGTCCTGCGTGTAAAGCGCCGGGCTCTTCCGGTACAGGCGGTTCAGATCACGCACCAGTTGCTGCACGCCGGCATGGCGGCTGTCTTGCAGTTGATGCCAATCGAGGCTGGCGTCATGGTTCCACTCGCGCCCCTGCGCGAACTCGCAGCCCATGAAGAGCAGCTTCTTGCCCGGGTGCGCCCACATGAAGCCGTAGTACGCGCGCAGGTTGGCGAACTGCTGCCACGCGTCGCCCGGCATCTTGGCCAGCAAGCTGCCCTTGCCGTGCACCACCTCGTCGTGGCTCAGCGGCAGCACGAAGTTCTCGGTGAAGGCGTAGACGAGGCCGAAGCTCATCTCGCCCTGGTGGTAGGCGCGGTGGATGGGATCGCGCGCCATGTACTGCAGCGTGTCGTGCATCCAGCCCATGTTCCATTTGTAGTGGAAGCCCAGGCCGCCGGCATAGGTGGGGCGGCTCACGGCGGGGAAGGCGGTGCTCTCTTCGGCCAGCGTCACGGCCTGCGGGCGCTCGGAGCCGATCACCTCGTTCACGCGCTTGAGCAGCGCAATCGCCTCGAGGTTCTCGCGGCCGCCGTGTGCGTTGGGGATCCACTCGCCGGCCTTGCGGCTGTAGTCGCGGTACAGCATCGAGGCCACGGCGTCGACGCGCAGGCCGTCGACGCCATAGCGCTCGAGCCAGTACAGCGCGCTGCCGACGAGAAAGTTGCGCACCTCCGTGCGGCCGAAGTTGTAGATGAGGGTGTTCCAGTCGTTGTGGAAGCCCTCGCGCGGATCGGCGTACTCGAAGAGCGCCGTGCCGTCGAACTGCGCCAGCCCGTGTGCGTCGGACGGAAAGTGCGCCGGCACCCAGTCGACGATTACGCCCACGCCGGCCGCGTGCGCGCGTTCGATGAAACGTGTGAGTCCCTCGGGCCCGCCGAAGCGCGCCGTGGGCGAAAACATGCCCAGCGTCTGGTAGCCCCAGCTGCCGTCGAACGGGTGCTCGCTCACCGGCATCAGCTCGAGGTGCGTGAAGCCCATGTCCACGGCGTAGGGCACCAGCTCGTCGGCCAGCTCGTCCCAGGTGAGCCACCGGTTGCCTTCTTCGGGCTTGCGGCGCCACGAGCCCAGGTGCACCTCGTAGATGCTGACGGGCGCGTCGAGCGCATTGGCGGCCTGGCGGGCGGGCGAGGGAGACACCACGGCCGGCAGCGGCGCCACCACGCTGGCGGTGGCCGGGCGCAGTTCGCTGGCGCGGGCGTAGGGGTCGGCCTTCTGCGGCAGCAGCTGGCCTTCGCGCGTGAGCAGCTCGAACTTGTAGGCCTCGCCCGCGGCCACGCCGGGCAGGAAGAGCTCCCACACGCCGCACTCGCGGCGCAGGCGCATCGGGTGGCGGCGGCCGTCCCAGTGGTTGAAGCCGCCGACGACGCTGACGCGGCTGGCGTTGGGCGCCCACACCGCGAACGCCGTGCCGGGCACGCCGTCCATCACGCGCGGCGTGGCGCCCAGGGTCTCGAAGGGCCGCAGGTGCGTGCCTTCGCCGAGCAGCCACACGTCCATCTCGCCCAGCACGGTACCGAAGCGGTACGGGTCTTCGAGCACGCTCTCGCCACCGCCGGCCCAGCGCACACGCAGCTGGTAGCGGCCACGCGCCGCGGTCTCGCCTTCGAAGAGGTCGGGCCAGCCGTCGGCCTGCCGCCGCTGCAGCGGCCAGGCGTGCGCACCCGACACCACAGTCACCGCCTGCGCATGCGGCAGGAAGGCGCGCACCCAGGTGGCGCCGTCGCTCCGCGGGTGCGGGCCGAGCACGGAAAACGGGTCGCCGTGGCGGCCCTCGCAGACGGCGCGCGCCGCTGCTGCGTCGAGTTTCATGCCGGCATCATGCGGTATCACGCCCTATCAAGCCTTGGGCACCAGGCCCCAGACCTCGCGCGCGTACTCGCGGATCGTGCGGTCCGACGAGAAGAAGCCCATGCCGGCCACGTTGACGATGGCCTTCTTCGCCCAGGCCTCGGGCTGCTCGTACAGCGCATCGACACGCGCCTGCGCGGCCACGTAGCTGTCGAAGTCGGCCAGCAGCATGTACGGGTCGCCGCCCCACAGCAGCGCATCGACCAGGCCACGGTAGCGGCCGGGCTCTTCTTCGCTGAAGTGGCCGCCGGCCACGGCGTCGAGCACGGCCTTCAGGCGCGGGTTGCTCTCGTACAGGCGGAAGGGTTGGTAGCCGGCGGCCTTGCTGGCGGCCACCTCGGCGGTGCTGAGGCCGAAGATGAAGATGTTGTCGTCGCCCACCTGCTGGCGGATCTCGATGTTGGCGCCGTCGTCGGTGCCGATGGTGAGCGCGCCGTTGAGCGCCAGCTTCATGTTGCCGGTGCCCGAGGCCTCGGTGCCGGCGGTGGAGATCTGCTCCGACAAGTCAGCCGCGGGCATGATGATCTCGGCCACCGAGACGCCGTAGTTCGGCACGAACACGAGCTTGAGCTTGCCGCCGATGCGCGGGTCGTCGTTGATGACGCTGCCCACGTCGTGGATGAGCCGGATGATGCTCTTGGCCGCGTGGTACGAGCTGGCTGCCTTGCCCGCAAAGATGACGGTGCGCGGCGTCCAGTGCGCCGAGGGGTCGGCCAGCATGGCCTGGTAGCGCGCCACCACCTGCAGCACGTTGAGCAGCTGGCGCTTGTATTCGTGGATGCGCTTCACTTGCACGTCGAACAGGCTCGTGGGGTCGACGACGATGCCGGTGCTGGTGCGGATGTGCTCGGCCAGCCGCCGCTTGTTGGCCTGCTTCACGGCCAGGAAGGCCTGGCGGAAGTCGGCGCGTTCGGCGTGCGGCTCCAGGCGCTTGAGTTGATCGAGATCGAGCCGCCAGCCGTGGCCGATGGTGCTGTCTACCAACGAGGAAAGCCCGCCGTTGGCCTGGGCCAGCCAGCGCCGCGGCGTCACGCCGTTGGTCATGTTGGTGAAGCGATCGGGCCACATCGAGGCAAAGCCCGAGAAGATGGTCTGCACCAGCAGATCGGAGTGCAGCGCCGACACGCCGTTCACCTTGTGGCTGCCCACGACCGCGAGATGGGCCATCCGGACTCGGCGCTCGCCGCGCTCGTCGATCAGCGACAGCTCGCGCAGGAACTCGTTGTCGCCCGGGCGGTGCGCGGCGGCCTCGGCCAGGAACTCGGCGTTGATGCGGAAGATGATCTCCAGGTGCCGCGGCAGCACCTGCTGCATCAGCGCCACCGGCCAGGTCTCCAGCGCCTCGGGCATGAGGGTGTGGTTGGTGTAGCTGAACACCTTCTTGGTGATGGCCCAGGCGGCGATCCAGCCGAAGCCGTGTTCGTCGACCAGCAAACGCATCAACTCGGCCACGCCGATGGCCGGGTGGGTGTCGTTCAGGTGGATGGCGACCTTGTCCGACAGGTTGGTGAGCCGGCCGTGCTCGGCGAGGTGGCGGCCGAGGATGTCTTGGATGCTGGCGCTGGTGAAGAAGTACTCCTGGCGCAGCCGCAGCTCGCGGCCGGCAGGGGTGCTGTCGTTGGGGTACAGCACCCACGAGATGTTCTCGTACTCGTTCTTGAACTCGGCGGCGCGCGCGTAGTCGCCGCTGTTGAAGGCGTGCAGGTCGATCTGGCTGGGTGCCACGGCCTTCCACAGGCGCAGCGTGCTCACGCGCTCGGTGCCGTGGCCGGGCACCACCATGTCGTAGGCCTTGGCGTTGACCTCGCCGGCATGGCGCCAGGTGGGCACCAGGCTGGGGTCGGTGGCCGGCTCGACCCAGCCGCCGAAGCGCACGCGGTAGTGCACGCCACCGCGCGGAAACTCCCAGGGCGTGCCGTCTTCGAGCCAGGGATCGGGCGATTCGACCTGGCGGCCGCCCTGGATGTGCTGCTTGAACATGCCGAACTCGTAGCGGATGCCGTAGCCGTAGCTCGGCAGCTCCACGGTGGCCATGCTGTCCAGGAAGCAGGCCGCCAGGCGGCCGAGGCCGCCGTTGCCCAGGGCGGCGTCGGCTTCGGTGCCGGCCAGGTCTTCCAGGCTGGCGGCGTGGGCGCGGGCAGCGGCGCCCATTTCGCCTTTCAGATCGAGCGCGGCCAGCGCGTTGCTGAGCGTGCGGCCGATCAGGAACTCCATCGATAGGTAGTACACGCGGCGTGCCTTGGCCGCGCGGTCGGCGGATTCAGCGGCCACCCAACGTCGGGACAACTGCTCTCGCGCCACCTGGGCCACGGCGTGCATGATCTCGCTCGGGCTGGCCTGGCCGGGCAGCGTGCCCACGGTGTGCAGCAGATGGCGCTCGACGGCTGCGGCGCTGTGGTCGACGGCGGCCAGGGCCGAAGGGGTGGCGGCCGTGGTGGAGGTGGTCTTGGAGTCGGACATCGTCGGGGCGGCGCAAGGTTTGCTTGCGTCGTGCAGGGGCGGTTTGTCGGTGCAGGGAGTGTCCCGAACGGGGCGGCCAGCGTCAACCCAAACCGGCGCCGCGCTTTGTAGTCTGGCTACATGTTCACGCCTTTGTCTTGGGCGCTGCTCTGCCGGTGAATTGCACAAAGTTGTTTTTTGACAAGTATCTAGACCGCATTCTTCGTAAACTGATTCAATAAACCAAGCGATCTGTGCCTGTCGATTCAGTGCTGCATGCCCGGCTCGGGGCTTGTAGTTTTGCTGCATCGCGTGCGCGCCGGGTTGCACCAGGAGACAGCATGAAACCGAACGATGTGGCGGCGAGCTTCGACCTGCCGCGCCGGGCCGTGGCCCTGGTGCTGGCCGGCGGCCGTGGCAGCCGGCTGAAGAACCTGACCGATTCGCGGGCCAAGCCGGCGGTGTACTTCGGCGGCAAGTTCCGCATCGTCGACTTCGCGCTGAGCAACTGCATGAACAGCGGCATCCGCCGCATCGGCGTGATCACGCAGTACAAGTCGCACAGCCTGCTCCGCCACCTGCAGCGAGGCTGGGCCTTCCTGAAGAGCGAGATGAACGAGTTCGTCGACCTGCTGCCCGCGCAGCAGCGTGTCGACGAAGAAAGCTGGTACCGCGGCACCGCCGACGCCGTCTACCAGAACCAGGACATCCTGGCCGCCTACCGCGCCGAGTACGTGGTGGTGCTGGCCGGCGACCACATCTACAAGCAGAACTACGCGCTGATGCTGGCCGACCATGTGGCGCTGCACCAGCAGCTGGGCACCGAGTGCACGGTGGCCTGCGTCGAGGTGAACCGCGAAGAGGCCAAGGCCTTCGGCGTGATGGCCGCGGGCGCCGACCGCCGCATCACCGACTTCGTCGAGAAGCCGGCCGAGCCGCCCACCGTGCCGGGCAAGCCCGACCGCAGCCTGGCCAGCATGGGCATCTACATCTTCAACGCGCGCTACCTCTACAAGGAGCTGGAGCGCGACATGATGGACCCGAACTCCAGCCACGACTTCGGCAAAGACATCATCCCGCGCGCGGTGCGCGCCGGCCTGGCGGCGGCGCATCCGTTCGACCTTTCGTGCGTGGGCCGCCGCGCCGGCCACGAGCCCTACTGGCGCGACGTCGGCACCATCGACGCCTACTGGGACGCCAACATCGACCTCACGGCCACCGACCCGCTGCTCAACCTGTACGACACGCACTGGCCGATCTGGACGTACCAGCAGCAGCTGCCGCCGGCCAAGTTCGTGCACAACCTCGACGACCGCCGCGGCATGGCCATCGAAAGCCTGGTCTCGGGCGGCTGCATCGTCAGCGGCAGCGTGTTCCGCTCGGTGCTGTTCTCCACCGTGCGCGTGCATTCGCACTCGCAGGTGAACTGGAGCGTGCTGCTGCCGGGCGTGCAGGTGGGCCGCAACGCGCGCCTGACGCGCTGCGTGGTCGACCGCGACTGCGTCATCCCTGACGGCCTGGTGATCGGCGAAGACGCCGTGGCCGATGCCGCACGCTTTTTCCGCACCGACAGCGGCATCACGCTCGTGACACGCGAGATGCTGCGCCCCACCGAATGAGCGTGTCAGCGGCCCTGAAGCCGGCAAGCCCGGGCGCGCCGATGCGCGTGCTGCACGTGGCGGCCGAGGTGTTTCCGCTCGTCAAGACGGGCGGGCTGGCCGACGTGGTGGCTGCGCTGCCGGTGGCGCAGGCGCAGCAGGGCGCCGACGTGCGCCTGCTGCTGCCGGGCTACCCGGCCGTGATCGAGAGCGTGCAGGGCGCGCGCCCCGTCATCGACATCGGCGCCTGCTTCGGCGCGCTGCGGGTGCGCCTGCTGCTGGGCCGCATGCCGGGCACGGCCTTGCCGGTGTACGTGATCGACGCGCCGTATCTCTACCGCCGTGCCGGCGGGCCCTACCAGGCAGCCGATGGCGAGGAGTGGCCCGACAACCTGCAGCGTTTTGCGCTGCTCGGCTGGGTGGCGGCGCACCTGGCGGCCGACGACGCCGACCCGGCCTGGACGCCCGACATCGTGCATGCCCACGACTGGCATGCCGCGATGGCCTGCGCCTTTGTGGCCGAGCACCTGCCGACGCGGGCCGCGAGCGTGTTCACAGTGCACAACCTGGCGTTCCAGGGTTTGTTCCCGATGCACGACTGGTCGCTGCTGGGCCTGGCCTCGCGGCTGATGTCGCCGGCGGGGCTTGAGTTTCACGGCCAGCTCAGCTTCATGAAGGCGGGGCTGAAGTTCGCCGACCGCATCACCACCGTGAGCCCGAACTACGCACGCGAGATCGCGACGCACGAGTTCGGCTGCGGACTGGACGGCGTCATCCGCGGGCGCGGTGCCGCCGTGAGCGGCATCCTCAACGGCATCGACGACGCCGTGTGGAACCCCGCCACCGACCCCGCCATCGCGCAACGCTACGACGCCGAGCGCCTGGAGGGCAAGGCCGCCTGTCGCCGTGCGCTGCAGGCGGAGCTGGGCCTGCAGCCCGACAACGACGCGCTGTTGATGGTGGTGGTGAGCCGCTTGACATCGCAAAAGGGCATCGACCTGCTGCTGGCCGCAATGCCCGAGCTGATGGCGATGGGCGTGCAGCTGGCCGTGCAGGGCACGGGCGACCCCGCACTGGAGGCCGCGTTCCGCATGGCCGAGCAGGCGCACAAGGGGCGGGTGCAAGTGCACATCGGCTACGACGAGGCGCGGGCGCACCGGCTGATCGCCGGCGCCGACATGATTGCGGTGCCGTCGCGCTTCGAGCCCTGCGGGCTGACGCAGCTCTACGGCCTGCGCTACGGCACCGTGCCGCTGGTGCGCCAGGTGGGCGGGCTTGCCGACACGGTGGTGGATGCCGACGAAGCCGCGCTGCGCGAAGGCCGGGCCACTGGCTTCGGCTTCGACGCGGCCACGCCCCGGGCGCTGGCGCAGACAGCGCAGCGCGCGGTGGCCCTGAAGCAGCAAGCCGCAGCCTGGCGGGGCCTCATGCGCCAAGGCATGGGGCAGGCGCTGGCCTGGGCCCAGCCGGCGCGGGCATACCTGGCGCTCTACGCCGAGGTGCTGGCACAACGCCGGGCTTGAGCACCACCGCTTGGATGGGCGGGAAGTTGGGTCGTCACCCGCAACCGGCCGCGAAACCGCGTCGTTCCTGGTGATCTGGCGGACAGGGCGTCCCCCTCCGTAGAACTTCAGGTTGCATCATGCAGAGTCAGCCCCATAGGTATCTGCTAGGTGCCAAAGCTATCTGAGGGGGTCAAAAAGAGCCATGTAGTAACATGCAGTCTCACCCTTGATGTGGGGCCTTTTGTGGGGCCTGACTCCCTGGGGAGGCTGATGGGCAGACTCCAAGGGCAAGGGCGGGGCCGGTAGCTGGTGGAACAGCAGCCGGCCCCTAACCACTGCACGTAGGAGGTGCACATGGCTGGGATCAATTCTTCCACCCCCTGGGCGGGCGTCGAACTGTTCGTGCAGCGCGAGGCGCGGCGCATGGACCGGCTGGTGAAGGCTGCGTATGGCGTCGGCGCCACCCACGCTTGGTTCCGCAAGCTGGACCGGGCCTCGCAAGAGGCGAAGGTCCGCGAGTGGGTCGAAGAGGCTCTGGAAGCAGCCGAGGAGCGCCGGGCGCGCTCTGCCGCAGGGGGCCGCGTCCATGCCTAAGGTTGCGCATGAACTGTCCGCGCTGGCGGTGGCCCGACTGTCAGAGCCTGGCCTTCACGCTGTGGGCGGCGTTGCAGGGCTGCACTTGAGGATCAAGCCGAGCGGTGCCAAGGGCTGGATGCTGCGCGCCACCGCAGGGGGCAAGCGCCGGGACATCGGCCTTGGTGGCTACTCGCAGACGGGCATGACGCTGGCGAAGGCGAGGGCCGCTGCGCTCGCGGCGCGTGAGGCCATCAAGAGAGGCACTGATCCGGTCGCACAGAAGCGCAGCGACCGAAGCGCCATCAAGGCAGCGCAGGCCAAGGAACTGACCTTCAAGGACGCGGCGCTGGCCTACATCGAGGCGCAAGAGAGTAGCTGGCGCAACACCAAGCACGGTCAACAGTGGCGCAACACCCTGGAGCAGTACGCCTACCCGGTCATGGGCGGCATGCAGGTACGGCATGTGGAGATGGCGCACGTGCTCAAGGTGCTGGAGCCCGTCTGGCGCGAAAAGACCGAGACGGCAAGCCGCCTGCGCGGGCGCATCGAGTCAGTGCTGAACTGGGCTACGACGCACGGCCTTCGCGACGACAAGACAGCAAATCCAGCACGATGGGGCGGACACCTGGAAAACATCCTCGCCAAGCCCAGCAAGGTCGCCAAGGTCAAACACCACGCCGCGCTCAAGTGGTCCGACATCGGCACCTTCATGGAGTCGTTGCGCGCCGCGCAGGGCATGGGCGCGAGGGCTCTGGAGTTTGTGATCCTGACCGCCGCTCGCAGCGGCGAAGTACGCGGCGCAACGTGGCCGGAGATCGACCTGGACGCCAAGGTCTGGACGGTGCCCGGCGACCGCATGAAGGCCGGCAAGGAGCATCGAGTCCCGCTGTCGCCTGCGGCGGTTGCTTTGCTCAAGGCGCTCCCTAGGATGGCCGACAGCGAACTTGTGTTCCCCGCACCGAGAGGCGGAACGCTGTCGGACATGACGCTCACCGCAGTCCTGCGGCGTATGCAGGTAGACGCAGTGCCGCACGGCTTCCGCTCCACCTTCCGCGACTGGGCGGCCGAGGCCACCAGCTACCCGAACCACGTGTGCGAGATGGCGCTGGCGCACGTGGTGGGTAACGCTGTGGAAGCTGCCTATCGGCGCGGCGACTTGTTCGAGAAGCGCCGCCGCCTCATGGATGACTGGGCCGACTACATAGGCAGGCCCGCCCGCTCGGGCAGCGTGGTGGCGCTCCCCAAGCGCCGGGCCTGAGGGGCGGGCTCGCAGGGGGTCGCCTAGGCAGCCTGGGGCCCTTCTCGCTGCCTGGGTGCAGTCCTGAGCCCTGCCCTTGGCCCTGGTGGCCTTCTAGGCCCCTTCCTGGGCCTGCCCTAAGGCCCTTCCTGGGGCCTTGCTAGCCCTTGGGGCTGGCCTAAGCACCTGCCCCACACCCTGGGGCTCTGCCTGGGGCTTCCTGGGCCCCTCCTGAGGCTCTCCCAAGCCTTCCCCTGGGGTGCCTGGGCCTTCCTGCGCCTGGGCATCTGTGGGCCCACTGCAACACAGACTAGAAGCTCAGTCAGACCCTCTTGAGACTCACGCCGAAAACTGTTCCGGAACAGTTGCGCCATGCGACATCAAGCTCCAGCATGAGCCATATGGGCATGAGGCCCATAAGCAAGAAAGCCGCTGACCTGGACCGTCAGCGGCTCTTGCCCAGTTCCCCGGGGCGGGGCTCTGGCTTGTTCAGATTGAGGCCCGAACAAGCGCGAGTCTAGGAACCCTAGAGCTAATGGTCAAGATACCAAGCGGCCTGCTTGCGTCTATCCATTCGCTCTAGGCGCTCCCGGGGTGGCAAACCCACTCTAGGAGTCGATCATGAGTGAAACGCTGCTTCGCCTGAAGCAGATCGTCGGCGACAAGAAAGCCGGCACAAAGCCCATCGTTCCAGTCACTGCCGCCACTTGGTGGCGCTGGGTCAAGGCGCGCAAGGCGCCGCAGCCCTTCAAGCTGTCGCCCCGTGTGACCGTCTGGCGCTCCACCGATGTTGCCTCGTTCGTGAAGCACCTCGGCATCGCACCGAAGCAGTAGGTGCGCCATGAGCAAGAGCACCAACGACAAGGCGCCGCTGCATCGCACCTCAGCAGCCCGCCGCGCTGAACTGCTGCGCATTCGCTCCAACACCTTCGAGCATGCCGAGCGCGTCAAGAAGGCGCTGCGCACCGGCTGGCTAACGGCCGAGGAGATCGCCACGTACCTGGACAGTAGGGAGCCTCACGCCCGCCTCTGCGCGATCCGTGAGGAACAGCCGCTGCTCGACCACTGGGTGACGACGCTGACCGCTACCGGCAACAGCCGCCGCGTGAAGGCGTACCGCCTGGCCGAAGGTGGCGCGTAATGAAGGGCGCCACGACCGCCGACGCGCACCCCGACGAATGGGGCGATGGCCTGCGCTTCAGCGGCAAGTCCCTGAGCGTGAAGACGGTGGGCCGGGCGCGCTCGCCAGCCGATGCGCTGCTGGTGGCCCTTCGTCACAACCTGCGGAGGCACAACGCCGACCACCGCCACCGCAGCCAGATCGACCCGACCCGGACGCCGCTCAATGCCGTGTTGATCGGCCCGGCATGCCCCAATGCTGGGGCCGAGCTGGTGGCGGGCACCCTGGCCAAGCTGGGCGCCAAGCCGCCGCGCCGCGACACCATCATTGGAATCGAGCTGGTGTTTCAGCCGCCACCTGACAGCGACGAAGCGGCCTTCTGGCGGGCATGCCTGGACTGGTCCAGCAAACGGTACGAACGCATCGTGTCGGCTGTCGTTCACCGCGACCAAAGGCACCCGCACCTGCACCTGCTCGCGCTGGCGCTGACAGGCAGCAGGTTCGCAGGCAACGACATGACATCCGGGCCGAACAGGTTTGTTCTTCAGCGGCGGGCCTTCTTCGCGTACGTCCGCGAAGCGCTCGGCCTGCGCCCTGACCGCAAGACCAAGACCATGACAGAGCTGGCACTGAGCACAGGCAAGGGTGCCAAGACAGCCGCCGCAGCGGCCCGCAGTGACACCGCGCTGATCCGCCGGGCTGCTGCCAAGTGGGCGCCTGGCAGCGTGGGCATGGGGGTTGATGGGCATGGGGGTTGCGCCAGCACGGACGTTAACCCCCATGCCCGGGCGAAAGCGCCGACCCCCTTCTTGCGCGCCCTTCCGGCCCTCGATTCAGCCTCTAGTCCGCTGCCCGATTCGCTGCTGCATTTGTGGTCTCAGGTGGCTCGGAATCCGCGCCCCTCGCCTGGCCTCCCGACACCCTGCCCGCCGCCCAGCTATGCAACGGTGCGCAGTCACTCTCCACTCACCTAACCCGCGCCGGCAACGCGCACCGCTCGAAAGGTCAGACCTGACCGACTCTTCCAACCCAGAGACCCACCATGACCAACTCGAAATCGAAGACCACTCCTCAGACCTCTGTGCTCGACCACCACCGGCAACAGTCCACGAACGCAGCGCTCGCTGTTCAGCAGGCAACGCCCCGCTTCACGCCCATCGTGGACATCCCCGGCTTCAGCAGTGCAGCGGGTGACGCTGGCGCACTGGCCGCCGCTGGCGTGACTGTCGGAATCTACGGCGGCGTGGCTGGCGTCCGCTACGAAGACACGCGCCGCGCTGTAGACGTGATCGAGGCTCGCCGTCGCACGCGCTGAGGAGACAGACCATGAGCAAGACTCTCACCGAGCTTTCCGCCGCCAAGGAACAGGTGGCCGCTGTGCAGGCCAGCGTCTCGCACCTGCGCGAGCAGCGCGCCAAGATCGCCGCCCAGGCCGAGCGGGTGGCCGCCACCATCGCCCAGGCTCGCACGGCTGCGACCGAAGCCACGAGGGCGCTGGGCGATGCCATCGCGGCGCAGACAGTTGGGCAGCCCCCGGCGTTGCCCATCGACGAGGCGCGCTCGCGGATGAACCGCGCCGTCGAGAAGGCCGAGTCGGCATCGAGCCTGGAGCCCGAGCACCAGGCCCTGCAAGCCGCCCTGCGGCGACTGGACGCGGAGTTGCTGCCTCAGGAGGAGGTGCTCCAAGAACACCTGACAGACTTCCGTGCGAAGCAGGACGCAGCGTTGGGCCTGCGCCTGGGTGAACTGGGCAAAGACCTCAACGAGCGTGCCCAGCCCATCATGCGTGCGCTCGCGGACTTGTTGGCCGAAGCGAACGCGCTCAACTCGACCGCGATCATGAACAGCCTGCCCAGCGTGTACGGGCCGCTGCATACGCCGACGCTCGTTCTTGAGGACGTGGGGCGCCTGGGCCGGGTGATCATCCCCCTGGCTGAGAGCACAGCGTCAGCGCGTGATGCGCTGTCCGCGCTGCTGCGGGCCGATGGCCTCGCCCTGCGCGCCTGATCGCGCCCCTCTCTTTTTATAGGCGGCAGTAAATGGCTCGGAGCAGCCCATGCAACGCTCGGAAGCTGACCGCAGCCGGGCAGAAGGCGCGGGACACAGCACATCGGGCGGCCTCAGCGGCTGCGCTGCACGCGCTCATGGCGCACACCAGCGTAGCGGGCGCATACCTGCCGGCCAGTCTCTGGTTAGGGGCTTGCCAGCAGGTGCGCGATGGCCGGCATCAGGTGCCAGCAAGCACTTCGCACTTTGTGGGGCCTTATGTGGGGCCTGACCAGAAAACCGGCTCAGAAGGCGCATGTTTCCTAGGTGTCTGGCGGACAGGGCGGGATTCGAACCCGCGGAGGGCTGTTAACCCTCACACGCTTTCCAGGCGTGCGACTTAAACCGCTCATCCACCTGTCCGTGGGCCTCGCCGGGCGGCGAAGCGGGCGCGATTCTAGCCTTGGGGCGAGGGCGCGGCCGCGTGCTTGCGCAGCCATTCGATCAGCACGTAGTCCAGCGCCTTGGCATGCGTGCTCTCCAGCACAACCGGCGGGGCGCAACCCTCTTCGTAGGCCTCGCGCCAGCGCAGCGCGCACACGCACCAGCGGTCGCCGGGCTTGAGGCCGCGAAAGCGGTGCTCCGGGCGCGGCGTGATGAGGTCGTTGCCGCGCTCCATCTGGAAGTTCAGGAACTCCACCGTCACGCGCGCACAAATCACGTGGCTGCCGTGGTCTTGCGCGTCGGTGTGGCAACAGCCGTCGCGGTACCAGCCGGTGAGGGGGTCGTAGCCGCAAGGGATGAGCGCCGTGCCCAGCACATTGAGCGCGAGGTCGCGTCGGGTCTCGGTCATGGCAACGAACTCACTTGCCGGGCGCTGGCCCGTTCTTGCCCAGCAGCGCCATCGCGGTGCCGATGAGGGCCGAGACTTCGCTCATGTTGCCGGGCACGATCATCGTGTTGTTGGTGCGCGCGAGGTTGGCGTAGGCCTCCACAGCCTTCTCGGCCACCTTCAGCTGCACGGCCTGCTCGCCGCCGGGCTGCTGGATGGCCGCGGCGATCTTGCGGATGGCTTCAGCCGTGGCGTCGGCCACCGCGGTGATGGCCGCCGCCTCGCCCTGCGCGTTGTTGATCTCGGCCTGCTTCTCGCCCTCGGAGCGCGCGATGAAGGCCTCGCGCTCGCCGGTGGCGATGTTGATCTGCTCCTGGCGCCGGCCCTCGGAGGCGGCGATGAGCGCGCGCTTCTCGCGCTCGGCGGTGATCTGCGCCTGCATGCTGCGCAAGATTTCGGTCGGCGGCGTGAGGTCCTTGATCTCGTAGCGCAGCACCTTCACGCCCCAGTTCATGGCCGCTTCGTCGAGCGAGCTCACGACGCTGGCGTTGATGAGGTCGCGCTCCTCGAAGGTCTTGTCGAGCTCCATCTTGCCGATCACGCTGCGCAGCGTGGTCTGCGCCAGTTGCGAGATGGCCATCAGGTAGTCGCTGCTGCCGTAGCTGGCGCGCATGGGGTCGGTGACCTGGAAGTACAGGATGCCGTCCACCTGCAGCTGCGTGTTGTCCTTCGTGATGCAGACCTGGCTCGGCACATCGAGCGGCACTTCCTTGAGCGAATGCTTGTAGGCCACGCGCTCGACGAAGGGGATGACGAACTTCAGGCCTGGCGTCAGCGTGCGGTCGTACTTGCCCAGCCGCTCGACGACCCAGGCGTTCTGCTGCGGCACGATCTTGAAGGTGCGGACGATGAAGATCACCGCAATGACGGCAACGATGAGCGCGATTTCCATGGTGTGGTTCGGCGGGTGAGGGTGTGAGAAGGTGGGAAAGAGGCGCGCCTGGCTCAGCGCGCCGGGGCGGTGTCGACCGAGAGCTCGTTGCCCCGCAGGGCCACGATCACGTGCTCGCCCGCCGCCGGCTGGCCGCTGCCGGCGAAGCGCACCGCCCACATGGCGCCGCGGTAGCTGACGCGGGCCGAGCCGTCGGGCAGCCACTCGGGCACCTGCAGGCGCTGGCCGATGTCGAGGTTGACATCGCGGTTCGACTCAGAAGGTGCGCTTCGCGGTGCGCGCGCGCGCTTGAAATGCCAGAGTGCAGTGGTACCGGCCGCGCACAAGGCGGCCGTGGCCACCTGGGCCGTGGCGCCAAAGCCGGCGTGGGCTGCCAGCGCGCCGGCTGCGGCGCCCAGCGCCACCATCAGCAGGTAGAAGGTTCCGGTGGCCAGCTCGGCCGCGACAAGCGCGCCAGCCAGCAGCCACCACAAGGTCGGGCTCGACAGGTCCATCAGCACATCCTTCCTGGGCAAGCGCCTCGGCACACGCCTCGGCCACGTCAATGGCAGTGTAGGCGCGCCCCGGCAACCGACACGCAAACGACCCGATCGACCCCTACACTGCGCGGCCTTGCCGGCGGCTGCGTCGGCGTTCCGTTTTGCAACCTCACTGTCTGGCTGCCATGCTGCGATTCCGCTTCCCCATCGTCATCATCGACGAGGACTACCGTTCCGAGAACACCTCGGGCCTGGGCATTCGCGCGCTGGCCGAGGCCATCCAGAAAGAGGGCTTCGAGGTGCTCGGCGCCACCAGCTATGGCGACCTGAGCCAGTTCGCGCAGCAGCAAAGCCGCGCCAGCGCCTTCATCCTGAGCATCGACGACAACGAGTTCACGCCCGGCCCCGAGCTCGACCCGGCGGTGGTGAACCTGCGCAAGTTCATCGAAGAGATCCGCTGGAAGAACGCCGACATCCCCATCTACGTGTACGGCGAAACGCGCACCAGCCAGCACCTGCCCAACGACGTGCTGCGCGAGCTGCACGGCTTCATCCACATGTTCGAGGACACGCCGGAGTTCGTGGCCCGGCACATCATCCGCGAGGCCAAGAGCTACCTCGACGGCCTGGCGCCGCCGTTCTTCAAGGCGCTGATGGACTACGCGCAAGACGGCTCGTACAGCTGGCACTGCCCGGGCCACAGCGGTGGCGTGGCCTTCCTGAAGAGCCCGGTCGGCCAGATGTTCCACCAGTTCTTCGGCGAGAACATGCTGCGCGCCGACGTGTGCAACAGCGTCGAGGAGCTCGGCCAGCTGCTCGACCACACCGGCCCGGTGGCGCAGAGTGAGCGCAACGCGGCGCGCATCTTCAACGCCGACCACTGCTTCTTCGTCACCAACGGCACCAGCACCAGCAACAAGATGGTGTGGCACCACTGCGTGGCGCCGGGCGACGTGGTGGTGGTCGACCGCAACTGCCACAAGAGCATCCTGCACGCGATCATCATGACCGGTGCGGTGCCCGTGTTCCTGACGCCCACGCGCAACCACTACGGGATCATCGGCCCGATCCCGAAAAGCGAGTTCAGCGAGGAGACCATCCGCGCCAAGATCGCCGCGCACCCGCTGCTGCAGGATCGCGACCCGGCCAGCGTGAAGCCGAAGATCGTGACGCTGACGCAGAGCACCTACGACGGCGTGCTCTACAACACCGAGGACATCAAGCAAAGCCTCGACGGCTTCATCGACACGCTGCACTTCGACGAGGCCTGGCTGCCGCACGCCGCCTTCCATCCGTTCTACGGCAGCTTCCATGCCATGGGCAAGAAGCGCGCACGGCCGAAGACGGCCATGGTGTATGCCACGCAGAGCACGCACAAGTTGCTCGCCGGCCTCTCTCAGGCCAGCCAGGTGCTGGTGCAGGACTCGCAGGAGGTGAAGCTCGACCGCCACCTCTTCAATGAGGCCTACCTGATGCACACCAGCACGAGCCCGCAGTACGCCATCATCGCCAGCTGCGACGTGGCCGCGGCCATGATGGAGCCGCCCGGCGGCACCGCGTTGGTGGAGGAGAGCATCCTCGAGAGCCTGGACTTCCGCCGCGCCATGCGCAAGGTCGATGCCGAGTTCGGTAAGGACTGGTGGTTCCAGGTCTGGGGCCCGGAGCATCTGGCCGACGACGGCATCGGCCGCTCCGCCGACTGGCTGCTGCATGCCAACGAAGAGTGGCACGGCTTCGGCCCGCTGGCCGAGGGCTTCAACCTGCTCGACCCGATCAAGAGCACCATCATCACGCCTGGCCTGGGCGTGGACGGCCGCTTTGCTGCCACGGGCATTCCGGCGTCTATCGTCACCAAGTTCCTGGCCGAGCACGGCGTGGTGGTCGAGAAGACGGGGCTGTACTCGTTCTTCATCATGTTCACGATCGGCATCACCAAGGGCCGCTGGAACACGCTGGTGACAGCGCTGCAGCAGTTCAAGGACGACTACGACCGCAACGCGCCGCTGTGGCGCATCCTGCCGGAGTTCTGCGCCGCGCACCCGCGCTACGAGCGCATGGGGCTGCGCGACCTGTGCCAGGCCATCCACGAGGCCTATGCCGAGGGCGACATCGCCCGCCTCACCACCGAGGTGTACCTGTCCGATCTGCAGCCGGCGATGACGCCTTCGGAAGCCTACGCGTACATCGCGCACCGCCGCACCGAGCGCGTGCCGATCGACGAGCTCGAGGGCCGCGTGACCACAGCGCTGCTGACGCCGTACCCGCCGGGCATTCCGCTGCTGGTGCCCGGCGAGCGCTTCAACCGCCGCATCGTCGACTACCTGCGCTTCACGCGGCAGTTCAATGCCGCGTTCCCGGGCTTCGACACCGACGTGCACGGCCTCGTGGCCGAAGAGGGCACGGGCGGCACGACGAGCTACTACGTCGACTGCGTGCGCAACTGAGGCCGCCGCGCCGAGGCAGGCTCAGCCTGCCTCGTGATCAGGCCGCTTCGGGCGGCAAGCCCATCACCTTGGCAAAGCCGCCGTCGACGTAGGTGATCTCGGCGGTGATGCCGCCGGCCAGGTCGGACAGCAAAAACGCCGCTGCGTTGCCGACGTCGTCGATGGTCACGTTGCGGCCCAGCGGCGCCTGCGCGCCCACCACCTCGAGCATCTTGCCGAAGCCCTTGATGCCGCTGGCCGCCAGCGTCTTGATGGGGCCGGCGCTGATGCCGTTCACGCGGATGGCCTTCGGGCCCAGGCTGGCGGCCAGGTAGCGCACGCTGGCCTCGAGGCTGGCCTTGGCCAGGCCCATCGTGTTGTAGGCCGGCACGGCGCGCTCGGCGCCCAGGTAGCTGAGCGTGAGCAGCGCGCTGCCGGGCTTGAGCATCGGCAGCGCCGCCTTGGCCAGCGCCGGAAAGCTGTAGGCCGAGATGTCGTGCGCGATGCGGAAGCCCTCGCGCGACAGGCCGTCGAGAAAGTCACCGGCGATCGCCTCGCGCGGGGCGAAGCCGATCGAGTGCACGAAGCCGTCGAACTGCGGCCAGTGCGTCGCCAGGTCGGCGAACATCTTCGTGATCTGCTCATCGCTGCCGACGTCGCAGTCGAAGATCAGCGTGCTGCCGAACTCGCGGGCGAACTCGGTGGTGCGGTCCTTGAAGCGCTCGCCCACGTAGCTGAAGGCCAGTTCGGCGCCCTGGGCGTGGCAGGCCCGCGCAATGCCGTAGGCAATGGATCGGTTGGACAGCACGCCTGTGATCAGCAGGCGCTTGCCGGCGAGAAAGCCCATGAAGTCTCCGTCGTCGCGTTGCGAAGGCTCGCCACCGTGCCAGCCCCCGTGGGGCGCGGATTCTGGCACGCACGCTGCGTGCCCGGGCCCGCGACTTGCCTGTGGTTTAGTTCACGTCTATACTCCGGGTTTTCCGGGCGTTCAGGTTCAACTTGTTTGTGCTTGAGCGCGCGTCGCGTGGGCGGGGAGAGCATTCCAGCCCATTTTTTTTGCTCGATCGGCATCGGGGTTCCTGCAGGGCACGCAAGCGCGCCACGCAGGGCGAGCCCGGATGAGGGATCTTGGCGGCGCGCCCGGCGGATGGCGCAGCGCCGACATGCTGCGGGAGCAGCGGGATCAGGATCCTTCGTTTGAGAACCGGCGGCACCACACGCAAGGCCAAGCCCGGCACGGGCACGGCCACAGACACGCGGCACGGCAGCAAGCGCAGCGGCGACAGCCGTCGTGCGGCGCCGGGCCGCGGGCCTGCGCCTGGGCGGGCTCCGGCGCGTGCGCCGCGCGCGCTGCCGGGACTCGAGCTGGGGCCGTCTGACGCCCCCGTGGCCGACGCGCCGCCCCGCCAAGGCTGGCAGCAGGCCATCAGCAGCACGGTGGCCGGCCTGGGCTACGACCTCGTCGATGTCGAACGCGCGGGCCGCGGCCTCCTGCGCGTGACGATCGACCGCTTTGCCGGCCGTGTCTACGGCACGCCGGGCGCGCCCGACGCCGGTGAGTTCATCACCGTCGAGGACTGCGAGGCCGTCACGCGCCAGCTGCAATACGTGCTCGAGGTCGAAGGCCTCGACTACGCGCGGCTTGAGGTCTCGTCGCCGGGCCTCGACCGCCCGCTGCGCCACGACGCCGACTACCGCCGCTTTGCCGGGCAGGCGGTCAAGATCACGCTGCGCGAGCCCTTCGAGGGCCGCAAGCACTGGGAGGGCGTGCTGGGCCTCGGCGAAGCCGAAGGCGCCTACACGCTGATGTTCAAGCAGGGCACCGACGAGCGACAGCTCGGCTTCGTGCTCGCCGAGGTGCGCGAGGCGCGCCTCGTGCCGGTGATCGACTTCAAGGGCCGCAAGGCCCGTGCATCGACCGCCGGCGCCGACGACACCACCACGAACGAGGAGGCGGCCCTTCGCGAGACGGAAGCCGCGCCCGAGACGACGAAAGGCTGAAGAACCGATGAACCGCGAAATGCTGATGTTGGTGGACGCGATCTCGCGTGAGAAGACCGTGGACCGCGATGTCGTGTTCGGCGCCGTGGAAGCCGCGCTGGCCTCGGCCAGCAAGAAGCTGCACGGTGGCGAGGTCGACATGCGCGTGGCTGTCGACCGCGACACAGGCGTCTACGAGACCTTCCGCCGCTGGCTCGTCGTGCCCGATTCCGCCGGCCTGCAGAACCCGGACGCCGAAGAACTGCTGTCGGACGCGCTCGAGCGCATTCCCGACATCGAAGAAGGCGACTACATCGAGGAAGCCGTCGAGTCGGTGACCATCGGCCGCATCGGCGCGCAGGCGGCCAAGCAGGTGATCCTGCAGAAGATCCGCGACGCCGAGCGCGAGCAGCTGCTGTCGGACTTTTTGAGCCGCGGCGAGAAGATCTTCGTCGGCACCGTCAAGCGGCTGGACAAGGGCGACATCATCGTCGAGAGCGGCCGCGTCGAAGGGCGCCTGAAGCGCAGCGAGATGATCCCGAAGGAGAACCTGCGCAGCGGTGACCGCGTGCGCGCGGTCATCCTGGGCGTGGACAACACGCAGCGCGGCCCGCAGATCATGCTGTCGCGCTCGAGCCCCGAGTTCATGAAGGAACTCTTCGCGCAGGAAGTGCCCGAGATCGAGCAGGGCCTGCTCGAGATCAAGAGCTGCGCGCGCGACGCCGGCAGCCGCGCCAAGATCGCCGTCGTCAGCCACGACCGCCGTGTCGACCCCATCGGCACCTGCGTCGGTGTGCGCGGCTCTCGCGTCAACGCCGTCACCAATGAGGTGGCCGGTGAGCGCGTCGACATCGTGCTGTGGTCCGACGACCCGGCGCAGTTCGTCATCGGCGCGCTGGCGCCGGCCAACGTGGTGAGCATCGTCGTCGACGAAGAGCGCCACGCCATGGACGTGGTGGTCGACGAGGAGAACCTCGCCATCGCCATCGGCCGCGGTGGCCAGAACGTGCGCCTCGCGTCCGATCTCACCGGCTGGCGCATCAACATCATGACGGCCGAGGAATCGCAGGCCAAGCAGGCCGAAGAAAGCGATTCGGTGCGCAAGCTCTTCGTCGAGAAGCTCGACGTCGACGAGGAAGTCGCCGACATCCTAATCGCCGAAGGCTTTGGCAGCCTGGAAGAAGTGGCCTACGTGCCGCTGCAGGAAATGCTCGAGATCGAGTCCTTCGACGAGGACACCGTGCACGAGCTGCGCAAGCGCGCCAAGGATGCGCTGCTGACGCTGGAGATCGCCCGCGAGGAGTCGGTCGAAGGGGTGTCGCAGAACCTGCGTGATCTCGAAGGCCTGACGCCCGAGCTGATTGCCAGCCTCGCCGACGGCGGCATCCACACGCGCGACGACCTGGCCGACCTGGCCGTCGACGAGCTGACCGAGATGACCGGCATCGACGAAGAACGCGCCAAGGCGCTGATCATGAAGGCGCGGGAGCACTGGTTCAACGCCTGATCGGACATCTCCGAGCAAGGCCTTCGACCCCGCCCCCACGCCACAAGAAATACCCGAGGAAACAGCACCCATGGCCGTGACAACCGTTGCCCAGCTCGCCGCGCAGCTCAACCGCCCGCCGACGGCCTTGCTCGAGCAGCTGCAGTCGGCAGGCGTCAGCAAGCAGTCTCTCGACGACTCCATCACCGAGTCCGACAAGGAGCGCTTGCTGGAGTTCCTGCGCCAGGCCCATGGCACGACTGCAGGCGCCGAGCGCAAGAAGATCTCCATCGTCAAGAAGACCTCGACCGAGATCAAGCAGGCCGACGCCAGTGGGCGCGCCCGCACCATCCAGGTCGAGGTGCGCAAGAAGCGCACCTTCGTCAAGCGCGACGACGCGCCGGCGACCGACGAGCCGTCCGGCCCGAGCGAGGAAGAGCTCGAGTTGCAGCGCCGCGAGGAAGAAGCGCGCGCGCAGGCCGAAGCCATTCGGGTGCAGGAAGAGGAACTGGCTGCCTCGCGCCGCTTGCGCGAGGAGCAGGAGCGCATCGCTCGCGAAGCCGCCGAGGCTGCGGCCGCGGAAGCCGCCGCGAAGGCCGCCGCCGAAGCCGCTGCTGCAGCCGCCGCCGCCCTGAAGGCGGCAGCCGAGGCCGCCGCCCGTGGCCCGGTGGAAACCGCTGCCCCCGCCGCCGAAGCCGCGGTGGCCAAGGCCGCCGACACCACGCCGCCGGCCGAAGCCGCCAAGCCGCCTGTCGAGGCGGCCAAGCCCACGCTGCGCATCGTGAAGGCGGCCGACAAGGCCGCTGAAGACGCCGCCAAGCAGAGCGACCTCGAGCGCCGCCGCAAGATCGCCGAGGAAGAGGCGCGCAAGATCCGCGAGATGATGAACCGGCCCAAGGGCGTTCAGGTGGCCAAGAAGCCCGAAGAACCCAAGCCGGCCGAGCCCGCCAAGGAAGCGATCAAGGGCACCATCCACAAGCCCACCGCCAAGCCGGGCGCTCCGGGTGCCACCACCACCACCGCCACGGCCGCCAAGCCGGGTGCGAACAAGCAGGTCAAGAGCGAGAAGCTCAGCTCCAGCTGGGCCGACGACGCCGCGCGCAAGCGTGCCGCGCTCAAGACCCGTGGCGACAGCGCCGGCGGCCGCGCAGGCTGGCGTGCACCGCGTGGCGGCGCACGCCGCGGCGAGCGCGAGGACGGAGGCTACGCGCCGGACGCGTCGGCACCGGTGATCCAGGAAGTGCACGTGCCCGAGACCATCTCGGTGGCCGATCTGGCGCACAAGATGAGCGTCAAGGCCAGCGAGGTGATCAAGCAGCTGATGAAGCTGGGCCAGATGGTCACCATCAACCAGCAGCTCGACCAGGAGACGGCGATGATCGTCGTCGAGGAAATGGGCCACAAGGCGATGGCCGCCAAGCTCGACGACCCCGAGGCCTTCACCGAGGAAGAAGCCAAGCTGCAGGAAGGCGAATCCGTGTCGCGCCCGCCGGTCGTCACCGTCATGGGCCACGTCGACCACGGCAAGACCTCGCTGCTGGACTACATCCGCCGCGCCCGCGTGGCGGCAGGCGAGGCCGGCGGCATCACGCAGCACATCGGCGCGTACCACGTCGACACGCCGCGCGGCATGATCACCTTCCTCGACACCCCGGGCCACGCCGCGTTCACCGCGATGCGCGCCCGTGGCGCCAAGGCCACCGACATCGTCATCCTGGTGGTGGCGGCCGACGACGGCGTGATGCCGCAGACGAAGGAAGCCATCGCGCACGCCAAGGCGGCCGGGGTGCCCATCGTCGTGGCCATGAACAAGATCGACAAGCCCGACGCCAACATCGAGCGCCTGAAGAGCGAGCTCGTGGCCGAGGGCGTGGTGCCCGAGGACTTCGGCGGTGAATCGCCGTTTGTGCCCGTGTCGGCCAAGGTCGGCACCGGCATGGACGGGCTGCTCGAGCAGGTGCTGCTGCAGGCCGAGGTGCTGGAGCTGAAGGCGCCCACCGAGGCCGCTGCCAAGGGCCTGGTGATCGAAGCCAAGCTCGACAAGGGCCGCGGCCCGGTGGCCACCGTGCTGGTGCAGAGCGGTACGCTGAAGAAGGGCGACGTCGTTCTGGCCGGCAGCAGCTACGGCCGCGTGCGCGCCATGCTCGACGAAGACGGCCACGCCACCGACTCGGCCGGCCCGTCGATCCCGGTCGAGATCCAGGGCCTGACCGAAGTGCCGCAGGCGGGCGACGAGTTCATGGTGCTGGCCGATGAGCGCCGGGCGCGCGAGATCGCCACGTTCCGCCAGGGCAAGTACCGTGAGGTCACGCTCAACCGCCGCCAGGCCGCCAAGCTCGAGGGCATGTTCGAGAACATGGGCGAGGGCCAGGCGCAGACGCTGGCGCTCATCGTCAAGGCCGACGTGCAGGGCTCGCAGGAAGCGCTGGCGCAGAGCCTGCTCAAGCTCAGCACGCCCGAGGTGCGGGTGCAGATCGTGCACGCCGCCGTGGGCGGCATCACCGAGAGCGACATCAACCTGGCCATCGCCTCCAAGGCCGTGGTCATCGGCTTCAACGTGCGGGCCGATGCCGGTGCGCGCAAGCTGGCCGAGGGCAATGGCGTCGACCTGCGCTACTACAACATCATCTACGACGCGGTCGACGAGGTGAAGGCGGCAATGGGCGGCATGCTGGCACCCGAGCAGCGCGAAGAGGTCATCGGCACGGCCGAGATCCGCACCGTGTTCGTGGCCAGCAAGATCGGCACCGTGGCCGGCTCGATGGTCACAGCCGGCGTGGCGCGCCGCGACTCGCGCTTCCGCCTGCTCCGCGACAACGTGGTGGTCTACACCGGCGAGGTCGAAGGCGTGCGCCGCTTCAAGGACGATGTGCGCGAGGTCAAGGAAGGCTTCGAGTGCGGCATCAAGCTCAAGAACGTCACCGACATCCGCGAGGGTGATCAGCTCGAGTTCTTCGAGGTCAAGGAAGTGGCCAGAACCCTTTAGCCCCCACGCTCCCTCTGGTCGCTGCCCCCCGAGGGGGCTCATGCAGCGGCCCGGCGGAGCCGGTTCCGCGCATGCGGCTTGATGTCGGCGGCCCCGCTAGCGCGGGGTTCGCCGCTTTTGGGACAACACGATGCGACACAAGAAAGCCACCCCCAACCGCAGCTTCCGCGTTGCCGACCAGATCCAGCGTGATGTGGCGGGGCTCATTCGCGACCTGAAGGACCCGCGCATCGGCCTGGTCACGATCAACAGCGTCGAGGTCTCGCCCGACTACGCGCACGCCAAGGTGTACTTCTCGGTGCTGATCAGCGACGCCGCCGAATGCGA
>JAIYDH010000360.1 GCA_027487585.1 Rubrivivax sp. | reverse complement strand
TTCTGGGCGCTGGCGGTGTCGTGGGTGCCGAAGTTGCTGTGCGACAGCAGCGCGGCCTTGGGCGTGATGCCGAAGCGCAGCATCTCCTCGGCCGCCATCGCGGTGATCTCGGCCAGCTCCTCGGCGCTCGGGTCGGCGTTCACGTGCGTGTCGACCAGGAACACCTGCCGCCCCGGCAGCATCAGGCAGTTCATGCACGCGTAGACGGCCACGTCCTGCGCCGTGCGCGGGCTGCCACCGCTCTTCTTGCCGATGACCTGGTCGATGTACAGCAGGTGGTTGGCCGTGGTGCCCCAGGTGCCGCACAGCAGGCCGTCGACATCGCCCTTGTGCAGCAGCATCGCGCCGATCAGCGTCAAGCGGCGCCGCATCTCGATCTTGGCCACCTGCACGCTGATGCCCTTGCGCGCCGTGAGGCGGTGGTAGGTCTGCCAGAAGTCGCGGTAGCGCTCATCGTGCTCGACGTTGACGACGTCGTAGTCGAGGCCTTCCTTCAGGCGCAGGCCAAACTTCTCGACGCGGCTGGCGATGACGGCCGGCCGGCCGATGAGCGTGGGCCGCGCCAGGCCTTCGTCCACCACCACCTGCACCGCGCGCAGCACGCGCTCTTCTTCGCCCTCGGCATAGGCCACGCGCTTGGAGCGCGCCTTCTTGGCCTGGTCGTAGATCGGCTTCATCACCGTGCCCGCCGCGTAGACGAACTGGCGAAGTTTTTCGCGATACGCGTCGAAGTCGGCAATGGGGCGCGTAGCCACGCCGCTGTCGGCCGCGGCCTTGGCCACCGCGGGCGCGATCTTCTCCATCAGCCGGTGGTCGAAGGGCTTGGGGATCAGGTACTCGGGCCCGAAGCTCAGCGTGACGCCGGCATAGGCCGCGGCCACGACCTCGCTCTGCTCGGCCTGCGCCAGATCGGCAATGGCGTGCACCGCCGCGATCTCCATGGCGTCGTTCACCGTCGTCGCGCCGCAGTCGAGCGCGCCGCGGAAGATGTACGGAAAGCACAGGACGTTGTTGACCTGGTTCGGGTAGTCGGTGCGGCCGGTGGCGATGATGGCGTCGGCGCGCGCCTGCTTGGCGAGTTCGGGCGCGATCTCGGGCGTGGGGTTGGCGAGCGCGAAGATCAGCGGGTTCGGCGCCATCTGCGCCAGCATCTCGGGCTTGAGCACGCCCGCCGCGCTGAGCCCCAGAAAGATGTCGGCGCCGGCCAGCACCTCGGTCAGCTTGCGGTGCGGCGTGTCTTGCGCGAACTGCAGCTTGTCCTCGTCCATCAGCTCGGTGCGGCCCTGGTAGACGACGCCGGCCAGATCGGTCACCCAGATGTTCGAGCGCGGCACGCCCAGCTTCACCAGCAGGCCCAGGCAGGCCAGCGCCGCGGCACCGGCGCCGCTGGTGACGAGCTTGACCTGGTCGATGCGCTTGCCCACCACCTTGAGCGCGTTCAGCACCGCCGCGCCGACGACGATGGCGGTGCCATGCTGGTCGTCGTGGAACACCGGGATCTTCATGCGGTCGCGCAGCTTGCGCTCCACGTAGAAGCAGTCGGGTGCCTTGATGTCCTCGAGGTTGATGCCGCCGAAGGTGGGTTCGAGCGCAGCGATCACCTCGACCAGCTTGTCGACGTTCTTCTCGTTGACCTCGATGTCGAAGACATCGATGCCGGCGAACTTCTTGAACAGCACCGCCTTGCCTTCCATCACCGGCTTGGCTGCCAGCGGGCCGATGTCGCCCAGGCCCAGCACGGCGGTGCCGTTGGTGATGACGGCCACAAGGTTGCCACGCGCGGTGTAGCGGTAGGCGTTGAGCGGGTCGGCGACGATCTCCTCGCAAGCCGCGGCCACGCCGGGGCTGTAGGCGAGCGCGAGATCGCGCTGGTTCAGCATCTGCTTGGTGGCCGTGATGGCCAGCTTGCCGGGCACCGGATGCTCGTGATAGTCGAGCGCGGCGCGGCGGAACTGGGCCGCGCGGTCGGCCGCGCTGGGATCGTTGGTGCTCGACATTCGTGTTGTCTCCTGGCGTGAATTCATTGTAGGAGTCGCCTCCCGCGCGCCCGCGCCCGATTGCGTAAGAGGAACTGCGTAGCTGCTTTGTCCGCAGGCTGCGGATACTCGACGCATGGCCCCGCCCCCGAACCCGCCCGTGCGCCTGGCGCCGCGTGGGCGCGCGCGCCGCGTGCTGCTGTGGACGGCGCTGATGGCCCTGCTGGTGGTGGCGCAGTCGCTGCTGGTGGTGCTGTCGCTCAGCTACGAGTCGGGCCGCGCGCAGGACGAGGCCGAGCGCGTGGCCACGCTGGCCAGCAGCGAGATCAAGCGCGAGCTGCTGCGCCAGGCGCGCGCGCTGCAGTCGCTGGCCTTCCTGCCCAGCCAGCCCCAGCGCGATGCCAGCGCGGCCGAACTGCTGCAGCAACGCCAGGGCCTCGAGCGCGTGGAGTGGCGCAGCGACGACTTCCTGCTGCTGCGCGCGCAGGACACGCCCTACGCGCCCGCCCTGTTCGTGCAGATGCCGCGCACGGCGCTCAGCGCCGAGGCCGAGCTGGCCTGCAACGCGGCGCGCATCGCCGGCGCGCCGAGCTTCTCGCGCTCGTACTTCGTGCCGCTGCCGGGCGGACTGGGCTCCGAAGTGGTCGACTTGTGCGTGCCGCTGTCGCCGGCGGCGGGCGGCGGCGTGCTGATCGGCAGCTTCGCGCTCACGCGGGTGATCGAGCAGATGCCCAGCGAACGCCTGGCCGCCGGCTACGAGCTGACGCTGGTGGAAGCCGATGGCACGCGCCTGGCACGCACCGGGCCGGCCCGGGGTGCCGGCGTGTTCGTGTCGCGCCAGGTGATCGACCTGCCGGGGTTTTCGGTGCTGGTGCGTGCCGACAGCCTGCGCGGCCGGCCGAGCATCGTGCCGAACCTGACCACCGGGCTGGTGCTGGGCCTGTCGCTGGCCCTCTTCGCGGTGGTGGCGCTGCTGGCGCGCGACGGCCGCCGCCGTGCCGAGGCCGAGCGCGCGCTGGCCGAGGCGCTGGCGCTGCGCCGCGCGATGGAAGACTCGCTGCCCACCGGCCTGCGCGCGCGCGACCTGCAGGGCCGCGTCACCTACGCCAACCCGGCCTTCTGCACGATGGTGGGCTTCACGCAGCAGCAGCTGCTGTGGCCGGCCACCCGCGCAACCGGCAGCAAGACCGCCGAGCCCGAGGTGCAGCCCTACTGGCCCCCCGAGTTCGTGGCCGAGTACCGCCAGCGCCAGCGCCTGCGGCTCGAAGGCCAGGGCCGCCACGCTAACGAGACACGCGAGGGCTACGAGACCGTGTTCATGCGCAGCAACGGCGAGCGCTTTCCGGTCATGGTCTACGAGGCGCCGCTGGTCGACCGCGAAGGCCAGCAGACCGGCTGGATGAGTGCCGTCGTCGACCTGAGCAACCAGCGCCGCGTCGAAGACCTCTCGCGCCAGCAGCAGGAGCGTCTGCAGGCCAGCGCCCGCCTGGCCACCGTGGGCGAGATGGCCTCGCTGCTGAGCCACGAGCTCAACCAGCCGCTGGCCGCCATCGCCAGCTACGCCAGCGGCTCACTGAACCTGATGGACGACGCGGACCAGGCCGCCGACCCCACGCTGCGCCCGATGCTGCAGCAGGCGCTCTCGCGCATCGCCGAACAGGCCGACCGCGCCGGCCGCGTGATCAAGAGCGTGCACGCCTTCGTGCGCCGCCGCGAGCAGCAGCACGAAAGCACGGGCGCCGAAGACCTGTTCGAGGCCGTGATGCCGCTGGTGCGGCTGCAGGCGCGCAAGAGCGGCACGCGCATCGAGGTGCGGCTGCCGGCCGCGCCCTCGAGGCTGCCCTCCGTGCGCTGCGACCGCACGATGGTCGAGCAGGTGCTGCTGAACCTCAGCCGCAACGGCATCCAGGCCATGGAAGGCGACACCGATCCGGCCGAGCGCGTGCTGGTGCTGGCCGCCGAGGCCGAGCCTGACGGCCGCCGCGTGCGCTTCACCGTCGCCGACCGCGGCCCGGGCATCCCGCCCGAGGTGGCGGCACGCCTGTTCACGCCCTTCTTCAGCACCCGCGCCGAGGGCATGGGCCTGGGCCTGAGCCTGTGCCGCACGGTGGCCGAACAGCACGGCGGCGCGCTGAGCTTCGGCCCCGGGCTCGAGGCCGACGGGCGCGGCGCGGCCTTCCGCTTTTCGTTGCCGGTGGCGCGTGCGGCGGGGGCAGAACCCGGCGCCGGCTCAAGGCCGGACCTGATGCCCGCCCGCACCGAAAGCGGCGACACTGCGGGCCCCTCAGCCCTGACCTCATCCCGCCCGTGAGCTCGAGCCCCGCCGCCGGCATCCCGGTGGTGTACCTGGTCGATGACGAAGACGTCGTGCGCGATGCACTGGCCTGGCTGCTGCGCTCGCGCCGGCTGCTGAGCGAGGGCTACGCCAGCGCCGACGCCTTCGCGGCCTGGCTGGCCGAGCAACGCGCCCCCGGCCGCGCCGCCTGGCCGATGGCGCCGGCCTGCCTGGTGCTCGACATGCGCATGCCCGGCATGAGCGGCCTGGCCCTGTTCGAGCGGCTGGCCGACGAGGGCCTGCTGCCGCTGCTGCCGGTGATCTTTCTCACCGGCCACGGCGACGTGCCCACGGCGGTGGCCACAGTCAAGCGCGGTGCCTTCGACTTCGTGGAAAAGCCGTTCTCCAACAACACGCTGGTCGACCGCATCGAGCAGGCGCTGGCCGCCAGCGCCACCGCGCTGGCCGCGCGCGACAGCGCCGGTGGCGTGCGCACGCGGCTGGCCGAGCTCACCGAACGCGAGCGCGAGGTGATGCGCCTGGTGATCGAAGGCAAGCCGAACAAGCTGATCGCCGACGCGCTGGACATCTCGGTGCGCACGGTGGAGGTTCACCGCGCGCGCGTGTTCGACAAGATACAGGTCAAGAGCGCGGTCGAGCTGGCCAACGTGCTGGCCGCCATGGGCAAGGGTTAGGCGCGATGGCGGGTGAGTTCGAACTCATCGCGCGGCACTTCACGCGGCCGGGCCGGCGCGCGCGCGCGGCCGTGGGCCTGGGCGTGGGCGACGACTGCGCGCTGCTGTCGCCCGCGCCGGGGCAGCAGCTGGCGGTGTCGAGCGACATGCTGGTCGAGGGCCGGCACTTCCTCAGCACGGTGGCGCCCGAGCGCCTGGGCCACAAGGCGCTGGCCGTCAACCTGAGCGACCTTGCCGCCTGCGGCGCCGAGCCGCTGGCCTTCACCTTGGCGCTGGCGCTGCCGCGCGGAGACGACGTCTTCGCTGCCGCCCTGGCGCGCGGCCTGTTTGCGCTGGCCGATGCCCACGGCATCGAGCTCGTGGGCGGCGACACCACCGCCGGGCCGCTGAACCTGTGCCTCACCGTGATCGGCCAGGTGCCACCCGGGCAGGCGCTGCTGCGCAGCGGCGCGCGCGCCGGTGATCGGCTCTGGGTGAGCGGCCGGCTGGGCGATGCGCGGCTGGCGCTCGAGGTCTTCCGCGGCACGGTCGAGCTCGCCGGCGGCGACTTCGACACCGTGCGCCGCGCGATGGAGCAGCCCGAGCCGCGCGTGGCCCTGGGCCTGGCACTGCGCGGCCTGGCCACGAGCGCCATCGACCTGTCGGACGGCCTCGTCGGCGACCTCGGCCACGTGCTCGCGCGATCGGGCGTGGGCACCACGGTCGAGGTCGACGCGCTGCCGCGCAGCGCCATCGTCGCCGCACAGCCGCGGGAGCTGCAGCACCGCTGCGTGCTGGCCGGCGGCGACGACTACGAGCTGCTCTTCACCGCACCGGCGGGGCAGGACGAGGCCGTGCGCGCGGCGGGCGAACGCGCCGGCGTGGCCGTGACGCCCATCGGCCGTATCGAGGCCGCCGCCGGCCTGCGACTCGTCGATGCCGACGGCCAGCCTGTCAGCTTCAATGAGCGCGCCTTCGACCACTTCATCTGAAGCCATGGACAGCGTCGCGCCGAGCCGGCCCACCGCCCGCTTCATGCTGCGCCACCCGGCGCACTGGGTGGCGCTGGGTTTCGGCAGCGGCCTGGCGCCCAAGGCGCCGGGCACGGTGGGCACGCTATGGGGTTGGGTGAGCTTCCTGGTGCTCGACCGCTGGCTGGGCAGCGCCGGCTGGGCCGTGCTCATCGTGGTGGCGCTGCTGCTGGGCCAGTGGGCCTGCACGCGCACGGCGCAGAACCTGGGCGTGGCCGACCCCGGCGCCATCGTCTGGGACGAGATCGTGGCCTTCTGGATCGTGCTCTGGCTGCTGATGCCGACACCCTGGTGGATGCAGCTCGTAGCCTTTGCCGCCTTCCGCTACTTCGACGCCGCCAAGCCCGGCCCGGTGGCCTGGGCCGACCAGCGCTTCAAGCGCCGGCCCGGCGAAGGCATCGGCCACCGCCAGGGCTTCGGCATCCTGTTCGACGATCTGGTGGCCGCGCTGTGCACGCTGCTGGTGCTGGCCGCCTTCATCACGCTGACGAGGTCGACGTGGAACTCCTGAACTTCGCGCCCGCCGTTGAACGGCTGGCGCTGGCGCTGGGTGCGCGCGGCGAGCGGCTGGCAGCCGCCGAGAGCTGCACCGGCGGCCTGATCGCCGCCGCGTGCACGGCCCGCGCCGGCAGCAGCGACTGGTTCGAGCGCGGCTTCGTGACCTACAGCAACGAGGCCAAGACCGAGTTGCTGGGCGTGCCGGCGGCGCTGATCGGCGCACACGGCGCCGTCAGCGAAGAAGTCGCGCGGGCGATGGTGGCCGGCGCGCTGGTCCACTCCCACGCCCGCGCCACGCTGGCGGTGGCCGTGACCGGCATCGCCGGGCCCGGCGGCGCGGTGCCGGGCAAGCCGGTGGGCACCGTGTGGCTGGCCTGGGGCCGCGCCGGTGCCGTGCAGGCCGAGCGGCTGCAGTTGCCCGGTGACCGCGATGCCGTGCGCGGCGCCACGGTGGCGGCGGCGCTGCAGCGCTTGGCCGAAGCGGCGGAGTCGCCGTGAGCCAGCCCTTGGAGCCGAGCATGCGCGTGCTGCTCACAGGCCGCTTCGACACCGGCGAGCGCGAGGCCTGGGCCGCCGAGCTGGCCCGCCAGTTGCCTGGCATCACCTGGCTCGACGACGCCGCGGCCGACGCCGCGCCGGCCGGCATCGAAGCCGCCGTGGTGGCCAACCCCGCGCCGGGGCGGCTGGCGCGGCTGCCCGACCTGCGTCTGATCCAGAGCCTGTGGGCCGGCGTCGACAAGCTGCTGGCCGACGCCACGCTGCCGCCGGCCGTGCCGCTGGCGCGCATGGTCGACCCGGCGATGAACGCCGCGATGGCCGAGACGGCGCTGTGGGCCGTGCTGGCGCTGCACCGCGGCTTCTTCAGCTACCAGGCGCAACAGCGCCAAGGCCTGTGGCAGCCGCTGCCGCAGCGCCGTGCCGACGAGGTGCCGGTGCTCGTGCTCGGCCGCGGCCAGATGGGCGGCACCACGGCCGCGCGGCTGGCGGCGCAGGGCTACCCGGTGCAGACCTGGGGCCGGGGCGACGGCGAGCTCCCACCTCGGCTGGTTGGCGCGCAGATCGTCGTCAACCTGCTGCCATTGACGCCGGCCACGCGCGGGCTGGTCGACGCGCGCTTTCTGGCCGCGCTGCCGCGTGGCGCCGGCCTCGTGAACCTGGCGCGCGGCGCCCACGTCGTCGACGCCGACCTGCTGGCCGCGCTGGACGCCGGCCACATCGGCCACGCCGTGCTCGACGTGTTCCACACCGAGCCGCTGCCGGCCGGCCACCCGTACTGGCTCCACCCGCGCGTGACGGTGCTGCCGCACGCCGCCGCCGCCACCGACGAACGCAGCGCCACCGCCGTGGTGGCGGCCAACCTGCGCGCGCTGTGGGCCGGCGCGCCGCTGGCGCACCTGGTGGACCGCTCTCGCGGCTATTGAGTTCGTGGCGCCCGAGGCTGCGCCAGCGTCAGCACCTGGCCCGGCACCGGCACGACGAAGCGCTCGGGCTTCATGCCCGCCGTTTGCCGGGCGGCTGCCAGCGCGGTGGGCGCCGCACCGTGCGCCTCGAAGCCGAGCGCAAAGGTGTCGAAGTGGTGGGCCAGACCGCGGGCCGCGCCGCTGTCCTGCAGCAGCTGCACGGCCTGGGCGGGCGACATGTGGCTGTCGGCCATGAAGTCGACCGGCTCCCAGGCGCCGATCGGCAGGATTGCCAGGTCCAGCGCCCCATGCCGGGCCGCCGTCGCGCGGGCGAAGTCCCCGTAGCCGCTGTCGCCCACATGCCAGATCTTGAAGCCACCGACCTCGATGACATAAGCGGCCCACAGCGTCTGCATCTGGTCGAAGGGCCCGCGGCCCGAGCCATGGCGCATCGGCTCGACATGAATCACCGCGCCGGGCGACGAGCCCGCGGAAGGGCCCGTCGACGCGCTGCCCGGGGCACCCGGCAGCGCCACGCGCGCACCCCAGTCGTGCTCGCTCACAACGCTGCCGGGCATCGCTTCGGCCACCCGGCGCTGCAAGCCCAGGGGCACGATGACACGCGGGCGATCGCGGGCCGCCAGCGCAGCCAGCGTGGCCGGATCGAGGTGGTCGTGGTGGTCGTGCGAGATCAGCACCAGGTCGATCGGTGGCAGCGCCTGCAGCGGCCACGCCGGCGGCGTCACACGCCGCGGGCCGATCCACGACAAGGGCGAGGCCCGCTCCGACCACAGCGGATCGGTCAGGATGTTCAGCCCCGCCACCTGGATCAGCAAGGTGGCGTGTCCGACGTAGGTGATGCGTGCGCTGCCGTCGTGCACCCGTTGCACGGGCGGCGGCACGTCGGCCGGCAGGGGCACGGACTCGGGCCAGGCGGCCGGGGGGTCGGTGAGCCGCCGCCACAGGTAGCCGATGGGCGTGCTGCTCTTCTGGACACCCGGATTGAAGAACACCCGGCCGTCGAAGTGGTCGCTGGGTGGGCCCTGGTACAGCGAGCCGCAGCCGCCCAGCAGCCCGGTAAGGACCAGCGCCAGCGCGTGGAGTCGGCCCTTCATGGTGCAACGCCTGCAGTGCTCACGCCTGCGCCGGCATGGACTTGAAGAACCCGGCGTCGACGTGCAGGGTGCGGCGCTTGAAGCGCCAGCCCTGCTCGGTCTTGACGACGAGGCTGCGGTCGTAGCGGCCGGTGGCCACCACGCGCGGCACCTCGGCCACTTCCATGACGATCATGTCGTTGGTGACATGGGCCTCGGAGGCGCTGATCGGTTCGACGGCGATGTTCAGCGCCAGGTGGCGCTTGCCGTTGGCCATGCCGCCAGGGCCGACGTGGTGGCGCTCGAAGTCCAGCATCTCCTGCCAAGTGTCGATTCGGCCGAAAGCACCGCTGTCGTAGCCGCCGAAGTCGGCCGGCGCCACCCAGGTCTGCATGAAGCCGTCGGCATCGGCGTTGTCGGTGGTCAGGCCGTAGCGCGCCACCAACTGGTGGATCTCGGCGATGTCAAGGGCGGTCAGCGGATGCATGCGGAACTCCGGTGAAGGGGGCGGACAAGTCACCAAGTCTGGTGGGTTCGAGAGCGCACGAACAGAGGCCTCCATCGAACACACTGTCCGCTCCCACGAACAATGAAGGGCCGCAGCCATGAAGGACCTGAACGACGTGCTGGCGTTCACCCATGTCGCCGACCTCGGCAGCTTCACGGCGGCCGCGGCACGGCTGGGGTGGCCCAAGTCGAGCGTGAGCGAGCGGGTCGCGCGGCTCGAAGCCGAGCTCGGCGCCCGGCTGCTGGAGCGCAGCACCCGGCGCGTGCGGCTGACGGTCGTCGGCGAGCGGTACCACGAACATGCGCGGCGCGTGCTCTTCGAGCTGGAGCAGGCCTCGGCCACGGTCGAGGTGTTCCGCAGCGCCCCTTGCGGCGCCCTGCGCATCAGCGCCTCGGTGGTGCTCGGGCAGACGCTGCTGGCGCCGCTGGTGCTGGAGTACGTGGCCGCATTCCCGGAGGTGTCGGTCTTTGCCGACTTCTCGAACCGCCGGGTCGACCTTCTCGAGGAAGGCTTCGATGTGGCCGTGCGGGCCGGCACGCTGCCGGAGTCCAGCCTGGTGGCGCGCCGCATCGGGCAGGCCGGTGCGGGCTTGTATGCGTCGCCGGCCTATCTGGCGCAGCACGGCCGGCCGGAAGAGGCCGAGGCGCTGCGCCGCCACGTGCTGATCGACAGCGCCGCACAGGCCCAGACCCGCAGCTGGACGCTGCAGCACGCCCAGGGCGGCCAGGTGCAGCAACTGGACGGCCTGGCCTTCCGGCTGGTGAGCAACGACACGCCCACGCTGCAGGCGGCCGCCAGTGCGGGCCTGGGCATCGCCAGCCTGGCGCACTTCGCGGCCAGGCCGGATGTCGAGGCTGGGCGCCTGGTGCCGGTGCTGCCCGATTGGTGGACGCGCCGACTCGAAATCCATGCAGTGTTCCCGTCGTTCAAGAGCCTGTCGCCGGCCGTGCGTGCCTTCGTCGACCTGATCGCCGAGCATTTGCCGGCGCGGCTTGCACACAATGCGGCACCCACTGAACCGAGCCTCTGACGATGGAACTTGCCCGCTTTCCCCGCCGCCGCTACACCGAAGGCGCCACGCCCATCGAACCGCTGCCGCGCTTCAGCGCCGCGCTCGCCGCCAGCTGCCCTGGCGGGCGCGGGCCCGAGGTGTGGATCAAGCGCGACGACCTGCTCGGCCTTTCGCCCGGTGGCAACAAGACGCGCAAGCTCGAGTTCCTGGTGGCCGATGCGCTGGCCCAGGGCTGCGACACGCTGGTGACCTGCGGCGCGCCACAAAGCAACCACTGCCGCATCACGCTGGCCGCGGCGGTGAAAGAGGGGCTGCAGTGCCGCTTCGTCATCGAGGAGCGCATCCCGAACAGCTTCGACGCCGAAGGCGGCGGCAACCACTTCCTGTTCCGGCTGATGGGCGTGGAGGCGATCACCGTGGTGCCCGCGGGCACCGACATGCTTGCTGCGATGCAGAAGGTGGCCGACGAGCTGGCCGCGCTCGGCCGCAAGGCCTACATCATTGCCGGCGGCGGCAGCAACGCGCTCGGCGGCCTGGGCTACGTGGCCTGCGCGCAGGAGTTGCAGCAGCAACTGTTCGAGCGCAGCCTGGCCCTCGACCACCTGGTGGTGGGCAGCGGCAGCTCGGGCACGCACGGCGGGCTGGTGGCGGGCTTCCTGGGCCAGCGCATCGGCATCCCCATCACCGGCATCGGCGTCAGCCGCGATCCGGCCCAGCAGCAGCCGCTGGTGCTGAAGGAGGCGCAGGCCGTGTGCGCGCTGCTCGGCTGGCCGATCACCGTGACGCCGGACGACGTGCGCTGCGTGGGCGGCTACTGGCAGCCGAAGTACTCGGTGCCGAATGCGCGCATGGTGGAGGCGGTGCAGATGCTGGCGCGCACCGAGGCCATCCTGCTCGACCCGGTCTACACCGGCAAGGTGATGGCCGGGCTCATCGGCCTGGCACGCGAGGGCGTATTCAAGGCTGGCGAGCGCGTGATGTTCCTGCACACGGGCGGCATGACCTCTCTGTTTCCGTACCAGCGCGTGGTGCTGGGGCAGGACGACGTGGCGCCCTGAGCGCCTCCATTCCCCGTTCGGGCTGAGCCGTTCGACAGGCTCAGGGCGAGCGGGGGAGTTGTCAGGCGCTGAGCGCCAGCCGCAGCCGCCGACCCTTGCCGGCGCCCGCGGGCGCCGGCGCGGAGGCTTCCAGCATCACCAGCATCCAGCGGCGCAGCGCGTCCCAGGGCTCGGCGGGCCAATCGGGGTGCGGCAGGCCCTTGCACAGGCCGTCGCACACGGCCGCGGCGTCCAGCAGGTAGGCCATCTGGTGCTCGGCCAGCAGCGGCGCCACGCGCTCCAGCGCCCGCTGGCGGCTGCCCCATACGCGCGCCTCCTGCATGGCCATGCCGATGGGCCGGCCCTCGCGCAGCGCTGCCGTCACGCGCGCCAGCGCCCGCACGTCTTCAGAGAGCAGCCAGTGCACACGCACCGCGGCTTCGCCTTCGGCACGCAGGCCGTCGAGCATGCGCAGCGCGCGCGCCGTCTGGCCGTTCCACACCGCCTCGGACAGCTGGCCGACGTCGTAGCGGGCCACGTTCAGCACCGCGGCTTCCACCTGCTCGTAGCGCAGCTCGCCCGGGCCGTGCAGCAGCGCCAGCTTCTGCAGCTCCTGGTGCGCGGCGAGCAGGTTGCCTTCAACGCTGTCGGCAAAAAACGCCAGCGTGCGCTGGCCTTCCTCGCCGGCCATCACACGCTGCTGCTGGCGCGACAGCCGCTGCGCCAGCCAGGCCGGCAGCGCGTGGCGCGCCACCGACTCCACGCGCACGCTGGCGCCGGCCGAGTCGAGCGCCGCGAACCAGGCGCTCTTCAGGCCCGTGTTGTCCAGCCCCGGCAGGGTGACCAGCGTCAGCACGTCGTCGCAGCCGTGCTCGACATAACGCTGCAAGGCCTCGGAGCCGTCCTTGCCCGGCTTGCCTGAGGGGATGCGGATCTCGATCAGCTGGCGCTCGGCGAACAGGCTCATCGCCTGCGCCGCGCCGATGACGGCGCTCCAGTCGAAGTGCGCGCCGGCCACCGTGAACACCTGGCGCTCGGTGTAGCCGGCGGCGCGCGCCGCGCCTCGGATGGCGTCGGCGGCCTCCTGCGCCAGCAGCGGCTCGTCGCCGAACACGGTGTACAGGCGCTTCAGGCCGCGGCCGAGGGCGGTGTCGAGGGCGTCGGCGCGGATCTGCATGGCCGGGAATGGCGGCCGCTACAGCGTGATGCTCGCCAGCCGCCGCAGCACCTGCTGCACGACATCGGTCTGCATCTCGCGGTACAGCTCGGCCTCTTCGAAGGCCTTCGCCAGCGAGGCCGCCTCGGTGGTGGAGAGGTCGCGCGCCACCATCAGCTCGGCGCGCGGAATCAGCAGCCGGCCCGAGGGCGTGCGCGCGCTGAAGTGGAAGCGCAGGCGCAGCTGCACCTCGCGCACCTGCGCCGCGGCCGTGCTGGCGACGATGCTCTTCTCGCGCGTGTCGTCGAGCGCTTCGAGCACGACATCGGCCCGGTCGGGCGCGGGCAGCACCTGCACCTGCGCACGCAGCTGCCGCGTCAGCTCGGCCGCCAGCGGGCTGCGCGGCGCAAAGCCCGCCAGGGCGATGGAGCCGAAGGCCAGCCGGGGCGGCTGCCGGCGCGTGAAGCCGCAGCCGGCGGTGGCCAGCGTGGCCAGTGCCGCCACGCCACCCCGCAGCGCCCGACGTCTAGACGACCACATTCACCAGCCGACCGGGCACGACGATGACCTTCTTCGCCGGCTTGCCTTCGCTGAACTTCGCGAACTCCGCGCTGGCCAGCGCCGCGGCCTCGATGGCGGCGCGGTCGGCCGCGGCCGGCACGCGCAGCGCGCCACGCAGCTTGCCGCTGATCTGCAGCACGAGCTCGATCTCGTCCTGCACCAGCGCGGCCTCGTCGACCACGGGCCAGGGCGCGTCGAGCAGGTCGCCGTGCGCGGCCTCGTAGCCGAGCTCGCGCCACAGCGCCCAGCCGATGTGCGGGCAGGCCGGGTACAGCACGCGCAGGAGGATGCCGAAGCCCTCTTTCAGCGTGCCGGCTCCGGCGCTGGCCGCGGCGGCCTCGAGCGCGTTGAGCATCTTCATCGCACCGCTGGCCACGGTGTTGTATTGCATGCGCTCGAAGTCGTAGCTCACCTGGCGCAGCACGAGGTGGATCTCGCGGCGCAGCGCCTTGCTCTCGGCGCTGGCCTCGGGCGCGCCGGCACCGCGGAGGGCCTCGCGGTGCCGGGCGCCGAAGTTCCACACCCGGCGCAGGAAGCGATTGGCTCCTTCCACGCCGGCGTCGTTCCACTCGATGGTCTGCTCGGGCGGGCTGGCGAACATGACGAACAGGCGCGCGGTGTCGGCGCCGAAGCGCTCGATCACGGCCTGCGGGTCGACGCCGTTGTTCTTGGACTTGGACATCGTCGTCCAGCCCTCGTAGTGCACCGGCTGGCCGTCGCGCCTGGCCGTGGCCGAGACGACGTGCGCGTGCTCGTCGCGCACGATGTCCAGGTCGTGGGCCCAGAAGTACTCGCGGCCCGCCTCCGCGCTGGTGCGGCTGAAGGCCTCGTTCAGCACCATGCCCTGCGTCAGCAGCTTCTTGAAGGGCTCGGACACCGTCACCAGGCCCAGGTCGCGCATCGCGCGTGTCCAGAAGCGGGCGTACAGCAGGTGCAGGATGGCGTGCTCGATGCCGCCGATGTACTGATCCATCGGCATCCAGTACTGCGTGCCCGCGCCCACCATGGCGGTGTCGAGCGACGAATCGCAGTAGCGCATGAAGTACCACGAGCTGTCGACGAAGGTGTCCAGCGTGTCGGTCTCGCGGCGCGCCGGCTTGCCGCACACCGGGCACTTCACGCCGGCATGGAAGCCCTCGTGCTTGTGCAGCGGGTTGCCGCTGCCGTCGGGGATGCAGTCTTCCGGCAGCACCACCGGCAAGTCGCTCTCGGGCACCGGCACCGCGCCGTGCTCGTCGCAGTGGATGATGGGGATCGGCGTGCCCCAGTAGCGCTGGCGGCTCACGCCCCAGTCGCGCAGCCGCCAGGTCGTCTTCTTCTCACCCAGACCGCGCTCGGCCAGCGCCTTGGCGATGGCGTCGACGGCGTGCTCGTGCGACAGGCCGCTGTAGAGATCGGAGTTGATGGTGATGCCGCGCGTCTTGTCGCCGTACCAATCCTGCCAGCGGCCGTAGTCGTAGTGCTCGCCGTCGATGTGCACGACCTGCTGGATCTTCAAGCCGTACTTCAGCGCGAACGCGAAGTCGCGCTCGTCGTGCGCGGGCACGCCCATGACGGCGCCGTCGCCGTAGCTCATCAGAACGTAGTTGCCCACCCACAGCGGCACGCTCTGGCCGGTGAGCGGGTGCGTGACGACGAGGCCGGTGTCCATGCCTTCCTTGTCGCGCAGCGCCAGCTCGGCCTCGGTGGTGCCGCCCTGCTTGCACTTCTCGATGAAGGCAGCCAGCTTCGGCCGGTGCGCCGCAGCGTGCGCGGCCAGCGGGTGCTCAGGCGCCACGGCGCAGAAGGTGACACCCATGATGGTGTCGGCCCGCGTCGTGAACACGTACATGCGGCCGCCCTGGATGGGCGCTCCGTCGTCACCGGTGATGTCGTGCGTGAAGGCGAAACGCACGCCCTGGCTCTTGCCGATCCAGTGCTCCTGCATCAGGCGCACGCGCTCGGGCCAGCCGTCCAGGTAGTGCGGCGAGCTCGGGTCGGTGACGCCGGCCAGCAGCTCGTCGGCGTACTTCGTGATGCGCAGGTAGTAGCCGGGGATCTCGCGCTTCTCGACCAGTGCGCCGCTGCGCCAACCGCGGCCGTCGATCACCTGTTCATTGGCCAGCACGGTCTGGTCGACTGGGTCCCAGTTGACGACCTGCGTGCGCCGCTCGGCAATGCCGGCCTCGAGCATCTTCAGGAACAGCCACTGGTTCCACTTGTAGTACTCGGGGCTGCAGGTGGCGAGCTCGCGGCTCCAGTCGATGGCCAGGCCCATGGCCTGCATCTGGCCCTTCATGTGGGCGATATTGGAGTAGGTCCACTGCGCCGGCGGCACCTTGTTTTTCATGGCCGCGTTTTCGGCCGGCAGGCCGAAGGCGTCCCAGCCCATGGGCATGAGCACGTTCATGCCCTTCATGCGCAGCTGCCGCGTCAACATGTCGTTGATGGTGTAGTTGCGCACGTGGCCCATGTGCAGCTTGCCGCTGGGGTAGGGCAGCATGCTGCAGGCGTAGAACTTGGGCCGGCTGGCGTCTTCCGTCACGCGGTACGCGTCGACGGATCGCCAATGGGCCTGTGCGGTGCTCTCGACCTCGGCGGGGACGTACTTGTCGTTCATCCGCCAGATTGTAGGGAGCGCTACTGTGTCGGCGCCTCTGTCACGAGGCCTATTCGCGTGAGGCCGGCGCCCTGCACCCAGCCGATGAGCTCGGCGACGCGGCCATAGGGCACGGCGCGGTCGGCGCGCAGCTGCAGCTCGGTGGCGGGGTCGCGCGCCACGGCGGCCTTGGCAGCGGCCTCCAGACGGGCGCGCAGCTCGGCGGCGGGCAAGGCCTCGTCGGCCAGGTAGACGCGGCCGTCGGCGGCGATGCTCACCGCCAGCACCGCGCCCGGCCCGGCACCGGCGGCGGCCTCGGCCTGGGGCAGGTCGAGCTTCAGCCGGCTCGCCAGCAGCGGCGCGGTGACGATGAAGATGACCAGCAACACCAGCATCACGTCGATCAGCGGCGTCATGTTGATGTCGCTCATCGGGGCACCCCGGCCCTGGATGCCGGTGCCCGGCTCGCGGCGGCTGAGGCGACCGAAGGCCATGGTTGCAGGCTTGCGCTAGCGCTCGAGCAGATCGTGCGCGTAGCCTTCGAGCTCGGCCTCGCAAGCGGCGATCCAGCTGCCGAACAGGTTGTAGGCCAGCACCGCGGGCACGGCCACGGCGATGCCGGCGGCCGTCATGATGAGCGCCTCGCCCACCGGGCCACTCACCTGATCAAGCGACAGGCTGCCCGCGCCCACCAGCCCGATCAGCGCGTGGTAGATGCCCCAGACGGTGCCGAACAGGCCGACGAAAGGCGCCGTGGCGCCGATGCTCGCCAGCACCACCTGCCCCGACTGCAGCTGCGCATGGGCCGCGTGCAGCGCACCGCGCAGCCGGCGCGTGCGCTGGCTCTCGGGCCGGGCCGCGGCCTCCAGCGTGGCGGTGGCGGGCTCGCTTTCGGCGGCGTCGAGCAGCGGCAGCAAGAGGCGCTCGCGGTCCAGCGCCTGCAGCCGCGCGCGGCCCTCGGCGGGCGACGCGGCATCCCAGTAGGCCGGCAGTGCACGCGCCACGTCGGCGGCGGCGCGCCTGAGCAGCCAGCCCTTCCAGATGATCAGCACCCAGGCGGCGATGGACATGGCCAGCAGCAGCAGCGCGGTGGCGCGGCCCACGCCGTCGGCGGCGTTCCAGGCTTGAAGCAGGCCGTCCATCGCGGTGGGCGGGGCAGGCCGCTGGGGCTACAGGCCGAGCACGTCGGCCATGCCGTACAGGCCCGGGCCGTGTGCCGCCAGGAAGTGCGCCGCGCGCAGGCTGCCTTCGGCGTAGTTGGCGCGGCTGCCGCTTCGGTGCGCAATCTCGATACGCTCGCCAGTGCCGGCGAACATGACGAGGTGCTCGCCGATGATGTCGCCGCCGCGCAGCGTGCCAAAGCCGATGTCGCCGCGGCGGCGCTCGCCCGTGTGGCCTTCGCGGCTGAGCACGGCGCGCTCGGCGAAGTTCACGCCACGCCCGCGCGCCACGGCCTCGCCCAGTGCCAGCGCGGTGCCGCTGGGGGCATCGACCTTGTGGCGGTGGTGCACCTCGTAGACCTCGGCGTCGTAGCGATCGTCGAGCGCCGCCGCGGCGGCCTCGACCAGCTTGACGAGCACGTTGACACCGACGCTCATGTTGGGCGCGAAGACGATGCCGATGTCTTGCGCGGCCGCGCCGATGGCCGCCTTCTGCTCGGGCGTGAAGCCGGTGGTGCCGACGACGAGATTGACACCGTGCCGGCGCGCCAGCGCCAGGTGCGCCATCGTGCCCTCGGGCCGCGTGAAGTCGATCAGCACGTCGACACCGCCGGCCAGCGCCGTTGCAGCGTCACCGCTCACGGCCACGCCCGTAACCCGGCCCAGTGCCGCGCCGGCATCCTGGCCGATGGCCGGGCTGCCGGGCTGGTCGAGCGCGGCCACCAGCTGTGCCTGCGGATCGGCCAACACGGCCTCGATCAGCATGCGCCCCATGCGGCCGCCGGCGCCGGCGATGGCGATGCGCACGGCCACCGCGTCAGCCCGGCTCGAGCGGCGGGTAGGCGCGCGCCGGGCCCTGCGGCGCCGGCTCGGCCGGCAAGGCCGGCAGCTTGGCCGGCGGCGGCAGCGCCTTGCGCTCTTCTTCGGTGAGCTCCAGCTTCACCGGCTTGGTCTTCTGGTTGCGGCTGATCGAGGCCACGAACTCGCGCTCGGTTGGCAGGTCGTTCGGCGCCTCGACCGACTTGACGCGGTCGCCGTCGAAGAACACCACCACGCTGCGGCGCTGCAGCTCGGCACCCGGGCGGCGCAGCGTGAAGAGGTAGTCCCAGCGGTCGCCATGGAAGGGGTCGGCCAGCAGCGGCGTGCCGAGCACGTCGCGCACCTGCAGCCGCGTGGCGCCGGGCTTGATGAGCGCCAGCTGCTCCTTCGTGACCGCGTTGCCCTGCACGATGTCGATGCGGTAGGGCGTGATCAGGCCGAACAGGCTGTCGGTGCGGTCCAGCGACTCGCAGCCGGCCAGGGCGATGCAGGCGGTGAGCAGGGCGGCAGGGGAGAGGAGTCGGCGCATGGGGTTTCGCAGGCACGCGGCAGGGTCGGCGACGCTGCGCGGGTGCTGGCTATGATCCGGCGATTCTAGCGAGGCGGTCCCGCCCCGCCCCGTGCCAGGAGAGGCGAGTGAAGCACGCCGACGAACTCAAGAGCAGCGGCCTGAAGGCCACGCTGCCGCGCATCAAGATCCTCGAGGTCTTCCAGCGCTCCGACCGCCGCCACCTGACGGCCGAAGATGTCTACAAGTCGCTGCTCATCGAAGGCGCCGACATCGGCCTGGCCACCGTGTACCGCGTGCTGATGCAGTTCGAGCAGGCCGGCCTGCTCAGCCGCAGCAACTTCGAGAGCGGCAAGGCCGTGTTCGAGCTCAACGAGGGCCAGCACCACGACCACCTGGTGTGCCTGGACTGCGGCCGTGTCGAGGAGTTCTTCGACGCCCAGATCGAGCAGCGCCAGCGCGCCGTGGCCAGCGAACGCGGCTTCACGCTGCAGGAGCACTCGCTGGCGCTGTACGCGCGCTGCTCGAAGGAGGCCTGCCCGCACCGGCAGGCGAAGTGAACGGCAGGGCAGGGCTTCGACAGGCCTGTCCTGAGCTTGACGAAGGGCTCAGCCCGAACGGAAGTTCACTCCGGCGCGCCCTGGTCCATCGCCGCCTGGTGGCGGCGGATGAACTCCTGGTAGGTGTCGATGCCACGCAGCTGCAGCACGGTGTTGCGCACCGCGGCCTCGACCAGTACCGCCAGGTTGCGGCCGGCGTCGACGGCGATCACGACCTTGCGCACCGGCAGGCCGAGGATGTCCTCGTACAGCGGCTCGTGGGGCAGGCGCTCGAACTCGCGCTCCAGCGTTTCCTTGCGCACCAGGTGCACGATGAGCTTCAGGCGCATCTTCCGCCGCACCGCCGTCTCGCCGAAGATGGCCTTGATGTCGAGCAGGCCGATGCCGCGCACCTCGAGCAGGTTCTGCAGCAGCTCGGGGCAGCGGCCTTCCAGCGCCGTCTGGCTGATGCGGTAGATGTCCACCGCATCGTCGGCCACCAGGCCGTGGCCGCGCGACACCAG
>JAIYDH010000391.1 GCA_027487585.1 Rubrivivax sp. | reverse complement strand
GTGACCAGGTTGCGCAGCATCAGCTTCACCCGCGTCTCGTCGAACATGGTGAGCGCGGGCTCGACGCCGAGGTCGAGTGCCAGGCCCTCGTCGGCGGCCAGTGTGCGCAGCAGCGCCGCCAGGTCCAGAGGCGCAGCCTGCAGCGCCGCGTGGCCTTGCTGCAGGCGTTCGCTTTCCAGCAGCGTGGCGACGAGGTCGCGCATCTCGGCCAGGTCGCGCAGCAGCGCCTCGCGCTCGGGGGTCTCGTCCAGCAGCTCGGCATTGACGCGGGCGCGCGTCAGTGGGCTGCGCAGCTCGTGGCTGATGGCCAGCAGCAGCGTGCGCTTGGCCTCCAGCATGCCAGCCAGGCTGCCGGCCATGCCGTCGATGCGCGTGGCCAGCGCGCCGAGCTCGTCGCCGCGCAGCCGGCCCTTCGGCGCGAAGTGGGCGATCGGCTGCGCAAACCGGCCCTGGGTGTAGGCCGCGACACCGGCGCCGATGGCGTCGAGCGGCTTGAGCAAGTGGCGCACCGCCAGGTACGCCAGGCCAGTGATGACGAGCAGCGCCGCCACGGCGAACCAGCCCAGCCAGCGCGGGCGCTGTTCGTCGGGTGGCGCGACGAGCCCGAAGCGCAGCACGTGGCCGTCGGCCAGCGTGCGGGTGAGGCCCCAGTTGCGCGGGCCATGGTCACTGTCGGCATCGTCGTCTCGCTTGTGGCGGTAGCTTCCGGGGTGGCTGTCGAAGCGCACCACGGGCCCTTCGATGCGCACCGTCACGGGCAGCCGCGCGACGATGGCCTGCGCACGCGCCGCATCGGGCGGCGTGCCGATCTCGGCGGCCAGCTTGTCGACGTAGTCGGCCACCAGCGGCTGCGCGTAGCCCTGCCAGCCGCCTTGCAGCGCCTGCCGCAGCGTGCCCAGCAGCAGCACGCCCATGGCCAGCGCCAGCAGCAGGAACAGCGCCAGGAGCCGCGACTTCAGGCTGTGGCGAAAGCGGTGCACGGCCGCGCGCAGGCTGAGCGAGGGCATCTTGGGCGGTGCGCCGTTCACACCCGCACGCCGGCAAACAGGTAGCCGGCGTTGCGCAAGGTGTGGATCAGGTCCAGCGGCTCGAGCTTGCGGCGCAGCCGGCTGACGAGGATGTCGACGGCGCGGCTGTGGATGTCTTCGGCCGCGTGGCCGCGCAGCCGCGCGAGGATGTCGTCGCGGCTGAACACGCGGCCGGGCGTGGCCGCCAGCAGCACGAGCAGCTCGAACTCGGTGCCGGTGAGCTCGACCACGCGGCCGTCGGCCGTGACGCTGCGCCGCGCGAGGTCGATCTCCAGCCGTTCGAAGCGCAGCGGCGCGGGGGTGTCGGCGGCAGCGCTGGCCGCTGGGGCCATGGCTGGGGCGGTGGTGCGGCGCCACACCGTCTGCAGGCGCGCCAACAACTCGCGCGGCTCGAAGGGCTTGGGCAGGTAGTCGTCGGCACCGAGCTCCAGGCCGACGACGCGGTCCATCACGTCGCCGCGCGCGGTGAGCATCACCAGCGGCAGCGTGGCCAGCGGCGGCGGCTCGCGGCGCAGTTGCCGGCAGAGCTCGAAGCCGTCCATCTCGGGCAGCATCACGTCCAGCAGCGCGGCGTCGAAGCCGCCCTTCACGCCCGGTGCGCGCAGCAGCGCCAGCGCGTCGCTGGGGCGCGTGGCCTGCTGCATCTCGATGCCGTGGCGGCGGAAGAAGGCCGCCAGCGGCGGGCCGAGCGCCTCGTCGTCGTCGACGAGCAGCAGCCGGCGGGTCGCGGGCGGGGTGGTCATCTTGCGATGCTACGGTTTGCCGGGTCAGTCCTTGCCGCGGCCATCGCGGCCTTCGCGCCGCTCGCGGCCCTTCTGCAGCATCTCGCGCAGCTCGGCCTGCTGCGCCGGGCGCAGGCTGTCGTAGAAGTCGCCCACGGCGTTGATGAGCGCCGGGCTCTGCGCGCCGGCCGTGGCCAGCTGCGCTTGCACCAGGGTGTTGATGCGGCCGCGGTCGAGGCGGGGGCCGGCGAGGGCGGCCTGCAGCTCCTCGCGCGGGTCGGCGCTGGTGGCGACCATCGCGTTGCGGGTTTCGCGCAGGCGCTCGGTCAGGGCGCCGAGCTGGGCCTTCTGCGCGGCGTCGAGGTCGAGCTTGCTGGCGGCGCGTTCGATCATCCGCCCCTGCAGCGGCGCGGCCTCGGCGGGCGTGATGGCGCGCCAGCCGAAGCGCATGTCATCGTGGCGGTGGGCGAAGGCGGCAAAACCGCCGAGCAGCGTGGCGGTGGCGGCCAGGCCGATGAGCGTGCGCTTGATCCAGGTCTTCATGGGGTGTTCCTCGGGGTGGGTTGAAGGTGTGCCCATGGTGGGCATCGCAGGCCGCGGCGTCCTTTCGGCGCGGTATCGCTGCGTATCGTTTCTTGTCGGCGGCGTGCCTAAGCTGGGCGTCAGCCCCGCGGTGAAACAATCAGCGCGAACCCACTGTCACGGAGATTCCCGATGAGCCTCAAAGGCAAGACCGCCCTCGTCACCGGCAGCACCAGCGGCATCGGCCTGGGCACGGCGCTGGCCCTGGCGCGGCAAGGCGCTGGCATCGTGCTCAACGGCTTCGGCGATGTCGAAGGCGCGAAGGCCCAGGTCGCCGCGCTTGGCGTGCCGGTGCACTACCACGGCGCCGACATGAGCAAGCCGGCCGAGATCGAGGCGATGATGGCCTTCGCGGCCGCCCAGGCGGGCGGCGTCGACATCCTCGTCAACAACGCCGGCATCCAGCACGTGGCGAACGTCGAGGACTTCCCGGCCGAGCGCTGGGACGCGATCATCGCCATCAACCTGAGCAGCGCCTTCCACACCAGCCGCCTGGCC
>JAIYDH010000177.1 GCA_027487585.1 Rubrivivax sp. | reverse complement strand
GGCAGGTCGCCGAACAACTCGCCGATATCGTTCCCGTCACTTGGCATGGGTCGAGCACTCATGCCCTGACAACGCACCTCGTCGTCGTCCGTCGTCGGGGTTTGCCCAAATGTTCACAACCTCTCAGTCCAGCGTGAGCTTCTGTTCGCGCACCACGCGGCGGAACACCTCGAGCTCGGCGCGGATCTGCGCCGCAAACTCGGCCGGCGTGTTGCCCAGGATGACCGAGCCGGTGTCTTCGATGCGCTTGCGCACGGCCGGCTCCTGCACGATGGTGCGGGTGGCGCCGTGGATGCGGTCGACCACCTCTTTCGGCAGGTTCTTGGGGCCGACGAAACCATAGAACGCCATGCGGTTGACCGGCTCCATGCCCATTTCGGCAAAGGTCGGCACGTTCGGCAGCACCGCCAGGCGCGTGGGCGCGGCCACGACGATGGGCACCAGCCGGCCATCGCGGATGAACGGCAGCGACGAAGGCAGGTTGTCGAACAGGATGGGCACCACGCCGGCCACGGTGTCATTGATGGCCGGGCCGGAGCCGCGGTAGGGGATGTGCAGCACGAAGGTCTTGCTCAAGACCTTGAACAGCTCCATCAGCAGGTGGTTGTTGCCGCCCGTGCCCGAGCTGGCATAGCTGTACTTGCCGGGGCTCTTGCGCAGCTCGGCGAGGAACGCGCGGAAGTCGCGCGCCGGGAACGACGGGTGCACCGCAATGACGTTGGGCGTGGCCGCGATGTTGCTGATGGGCGTGAGGTCCACCAGCGGGTCGTAGGGGTTGCGCGGGTTGATGGCCGGGTTGGCGGCGGTGCTCGAGACGGTGCCCATGCCGAGCATGTAGCCATCGGGCGCGGCACGAACCACTTCCAGCGTGCCCACCGTGCCGCCGCCACCTGCGCGGTTCTCGACGATCATGTTCTGGCCGATGGTGGCCGACATGCGCTCGGCCACGATGCGGGCGATGATGTCCGTGGTGCCACCGGGCGCAAACGGCACGATCAGGCGCACCGGCTTGTTCGGGTAGGCCTGGGCGCGGGCCGCCAGGGGAAGCGAGGCGCCCGCCGCAGCGGCCAGGAGTGCACCAAGGTGCTGTCGACGATCCATGGGTTGAGAGTCCTTCGAATGGGCGTGGGCGAAACGAGGGCGCTGCAGGGCTGTGCCGAGTCGGCGCGGCCTGGAGCGAGCGCGCCGGATTGTGTTCGGCCGACCTTCTCTGTGACAGTCAATGTCCCCACTCGTTGGGCGTGTTGCACCCGGTGCCCTGGGCTCGCGCGGCAAGGGTCTGATACCCCCCGTGAGCCGCGACGAGCGCATCGCGCGCAAGCCGTGCTGCGGGGTGCAGACGGGCGGGCAGATGCCCGTGAGAGGCGGCCTGGAGGCCCTTCGCGAAAGGGTGCAGCGCTGGCCGAATGGCGCGCGCCCGCGCTCCGTGGCCATGGCGGCCAACGCCATGCAGGGCGACTGCCACGCTGGCCTGGCCGCGGGTGTGAACACCGCAAGCCCGGGGCGTGCGTCAGCTCACATTGAGCCTGGCCTCGCCCGAGCGCCACATCAGCGCCGGCAGCACGATGCGCGTGCATGCGACGAGCGAGTCGCGCTGCCTCGTCATCGCGCCGCGCGACTGACGCGCTCGCCCCGGCCGCGCCGGGGCCAGGCCCATCAGGCCTGGGCTGCGCGGGCCTCGAGGTCGGCCTTCAGGCCCGGGTCGAGCTGGAGGCGGCGCGCCAGTTCATCGAGGTAGGCGCGTTCCATCGTGGTGGTCTCGTCCACCACCAGCAGGCTGGCCAGGTAGACCTCGGCCGCCATCTGCGGCGAGGTGACACCCGCCGCCACATCGCCCGGCTCCACCGGCTTGGCCAGCTCGGCGTCGAACCAGGCGCGGGTCGCGGCATCGGCGTTCAGGCGCGTCATCTCGCCGTGCAGCAGTTCGCGCTCGCGCGCATCCAGGTGGCCGTCGCTCTTGGCGGCGGCGATCATGGCCTTCAGCATGGCCTGGGCGTGAAGCTCCATCTGCGGCGCCGGCAGCGCGGCAAAGCTGGCCGGCTGCACGGGCTGGGCCTGCCGCATCGGCTGGGCTTGCGGCATGGGCGCGTAGCCCTGGCCGGGCGCGTTCGGAACCGGCTGCTGCTGTTGCTTGGCCTGGTGGTCCTGGTACAGCTTCCAGGCCAGCGCGCCCACTGCCGCCACGCTGCCGTACTTGAGCGCCTTGCCGCCCATGCCCCGGCCGCGCTTGCTGCCCAGCAACAAGCCGAGCGCGCCGCCGGCGGCACCGCCCACGAGGTACTTGCCCAGGTCGCTGCCACGGCCCTGGCCGTGCGCGCTGCCGCCCGTGGGCGCCGAAGCGCCACCGAGTATCTGGTTCAGAAGGGACTGGATGTTCATCGTGGGCTCCGGTGCAGGCCAGCAATCAAAGATCGGGACTGTAGCCAGCGCCGCCATCGCACCATGCGGGTTGAGGCTTCCGTCGCGGCTGCGATCCCTTCAGCCCAGCGCCGCCACCACCTCGGGCGGCGCCTGCACCAGCTCGATCAGCACGCCCTCGCCGCCCAGCGGGAACTCGTCGTTGCCCTTGGGGTGGATGAAGGAGATGTCGTGGCCGGCCGCGCCCTTGCGGATGCCGCCGGGCGCAAAGCGCACGCCGTGCGCCGTCATCCAGTGCACGGCGGCCGGCAGGTCGTCGACCCACAGGCCCACGTGGTTGAGCGGCGTGGTGTGCACCGCGGGCTTCTTGTCGGGGTCCAGCGGCTGCATCAGGTCGACCTCCACCGCCGTGGGGCCGCGGCCGAGTTCGCAGATGTCCTCGTCGACGTTCTCGCGCTCGCTGACGAAGCTGCTCTTGACCGTGAGGCCGAGCATGTCGACCCACAGCGACTTCAGGCGCTGCTTGTCGGGGCCGCCGATGGCGACTTGCTGGATGCCGAGAATGCGGAAGGGCTTGGTGTCGCTCATGATGAACGTCAGGCAGGTTGCAGCACCGCGAGCGGCACCGTGTGTTCGTGCAGCACCTGGTTGGCCTCGCCACGCAGCGAGAGCGTGAGCTCGGCCGCCGCGAAGTCGAACTCGACCAGGCCGTAGTGGCGCTCGCGCACCAGCGGGCCCACGCGGTTGGGCCCGGGCTCGTCGGCTGCGGTCCAGGGGTGGGTGGCGCCGCTGGAGGTCATCTCCCACAGCGGGTAGCCCGCGTCGGCCCCGGTGTGGCGGTACAGGCCGCCGATGTGGCGGTCGCCCGAGACCAGCACCACGCCGCGCGCGCCGCTGGCGCGCACGGTGCGGAAGAAGCGCTCGCGCTCCAGCGGCAGGTTGCCCCAGCGCTCGAAGCCGTGGCCTTCGGCCAGCAGCTGGATGCTGCTCACCACCACATGGGCATCGGCCGGCTCGTGCAGACGCTGTTCGAGCCAGGCCCATTGCGCGGCGCCGAGCATGGTCTTGGCCGGGTCGGCGTCGGGCAGGTAGCGCTCCTTGCCGCGCGCGCCGCGTTGATCGGTGGGCTTCAGGGCGCTGCGCCACCAGCGGGTGTCGAGCACGATCAGCTGCACGCGGCGGGCGCCCTGCTGCAGCACCTGCGCGTGGTGCAGGCCTTCGCGCGCGCGGCGCTCGTCGGTGGCGGGCACGGCCCAGAACTCGAGGAAGGCGTCCTTGCTGGCCTGGCGGTGCACGAAGTCGGCGCCGCCATCGTTGAGGCCGTAGTCGTGGTCGTCCCAGATGGCGCTGTGCGGCGTGCCCTCGCGCAGGCGGCGGAAGCTGTCGACTCGCGCCTGCATCGCGTAGGCCGCGCGCAGTTCGGCGATATCGAAGGGCTGCTTGCTGGCGTAGACGTTGTCGCCGGCAAAGACCATATGCTCAGGCGCTTCGGCGCGCACTGCGTCCCAGATGGGTTGCGGCTTGGTCTGGTCGCAGCACGAGGCCACGGCGATGCGCAGCCGGCCCGCCGATGCCGCACCTGTTGCCGGGGCCTGGGACGGGCGCGCGCAAGCGGCCAGCGTGGCGCCCGCGGCGGCCGCACCCAGCAGCGCGCGGCGGCGTGAGGCGTCGGGTGCGTTCACTGGAAGCTCAGGATGGGCTGATCGACGGCCAGGCTCTCGCCCTTCTTGGCCATCAACTCGCCCACCGTGCCGTCTTGGGCGGCGGTGAGGATGTTCTCCATCTTCATCGCCTCGATCACCGCCAGCCGCTCGCCGGCCAGCACCTTCTGGCCCGGCTGCACGGCCAAGTCCACCAGCAAGCCGGGCATCGGCGAGAGCAGGAACTTGCTCAGGTCGGGCGGCGCCTTGTGCGGCATCAGCTTGAAGAGCTCGGCCGCGCGCGGCAGCAGCACCAGCGTGTCGATCTGCGTGCCGTCGTGCGCCACGCGGATGGCCAGCGGGTTCTTCGCACCGCCGCGCTCCACCTGCGCCGTGAACGGCCGGCCGTTGCAGCGGCCCTGCATCAGCAGGCTGCCCAGCGGGCTGTGGCTGCAGATGGCGTAGGCGCGCTCGCCCACGTGCACGGTGGCCTCGCCCGAGCGGGCGTCGAAGGCGTCGATGCGCACCGGGTGGTGCTGGTGTGCGCCGTCCTTGCCGAGCACCACCACCACCAGATCGGGCAGGTTCTTCACGCCGTGGCCGTCGAGCTGGCCGCTGATGCCGGCCGAGCGCTCGCGCGCCTTGCGCCGCACGAAGGCGGCCAGCGCCACCAGCAGCAGCGGGTCGGCGTGCGGCACGTCGGCGGCCGAGAAGCCCTTGCCGTAGTGCTCGGCGATGAAGCCGGTGGTGAAGTCGCCCGAGACGAACTTCGGGTGCGCCAGCAGCGCCGCCTGGAACGGGATGTTGCTGCTGATGCCGCGGATGACGAAGCCGTTGAGCGCCTCGCGCATCTTGGCGATGGCGTCGAGCCGGTCGCTGCCGTGCACGATGAGCTTGGCGATCATCGAGTCGTAGTACATCGGGATCTCGCCGCCCTCGGCCACGCCGGTGTCGACGCGCACGCCGCCGAAGCCCCGTTCGGGCTGAGCTTGTCGAAGCCCGCTGTTCGGAGCCGGCGCTTCGACAGGCTCAGCGCGAACGGAGTCGGTGGACTCAGCGCGGACGGAGCAGTTATCCCCCGCCTCCATCGTGGTGGACGGCGGCACGAAGCGCACCAGCCGCCCGGTGCTGGGCAGGAAGCCACGGAACGGGTCTTCGGCGTTGATGCGGCACTCGATGGCCCAGCCCTGGCGCGGGATGTCGGCCTGCGCAAAGGGCAGCGCCTCGCCGGCGGCCACACGGATCATCAGCTCCACCAAGTCGAGCCCCGTGATGCACTCGGTGACCGGGTGCTCCACCTGCAGCCGCGTGTTCATCTCCAGGAAGTAGAAGCTCTGGTCCTTGCCGACCACGAACTCCACCGTGCCCGCGCTCTGGTACTTCACGGCCTTGGCCAGCGCCACGGCCTGCGCGCCCATCGCCTGGCGCGTGGCGTCGCTGATGAAGGGCGACGGCGCCTCCTCGATGACCTTCTGGTGCCGGCGCTGGATGCTGCATTCGCGCTCGTGCAGGTACACCACGTGGCCGTGGCCATCGCCCAGCACCTGGATCTCGATGTGGCGCGGGCTCTCGACGAACTTCTCGATGAACACGCGGTCATCGCCGAAGCTGTTGCGCGCCTCGTTGCGGCAGGAGCTGAAGCCCTCGAAAGCCTCCTTGTCGTTGAAGGCCACGCGCAGGCCCTTGCCGCCGCCGCCGGCGCTGGCCTTGATCATCACCGGGTAGCCGATGCCGCGCGCGATCTCGACCGCGCGTTCCGGGGTCTCGATGGCGTCGTTCCAGCCCGGGATGGTGCTGACACCGGCTTCCATCGCCAGCTTCTTCGAAGCGATCTTGTCGCCCATGGCCGCGATCGAGTAGTGCTTGGGGCCGATGAAGACGAGGCCTTCCTCTTCCACGCGGCGCGCGAAGTCCTCGTTCTCGCTGAGGAAGCCGTAGCCGGGGTGGATGGCCTGGGCGCCGGTGGCTTTGGCGGCGGCGATGATCTTGTCGGCCACGAGGTAGCTCTCGCGGCTGGGCGCCGGCCCCAGCAGCACGGCCTCGTCGGCCAGCTCGACGTGCTGCGC
>JAIYDH010000104.1 GCA_027487585.1 Rubrivivax sp. | reverse complement strand
CGACGCGGCCTGCAGCGCCACGGCACGCGCCTCGGCCGCCGTGGCCGCCGTCACGGTGAGGTGGCCCATCTTGCGCGCGCGGCGCGGCTCGGCCTTGCCGTACAGGTGCAGGCGCACGCCGGGCAGGGCCAGCACGGCGGGCCAGTCGGGCTCGCGCGGGGGGGCGCCGGCGCCGCTGGCGCCGTCGAACCAAAGGTCGCCGAGCAGGTTGAGCATCACTGCAGGCGAGTGCAGCCGCGGTGGCGTGAGCGGCCAGCCCATCAGCGTGCGCAGCTGCAGATCGAACTGCGACTGGTCGCAGGCGTCGATGCTGTGGTGGCCCGAGTTGTGCGGCCGCGGCGCCATCTCGTTGGCCACCAGGCTGCCATCGGTCAGCACGAAGAACTCGACGCAGAGCACGCCGACGTAGTCGAGCGCATCGGCCAGCCGGCGGGCGCGTGCCACGGCCTTGTCGGCAGTGGCGGCGGGCACGTCGGGCGCGGGCACCTGCGTGACGGCCAGGATGCCGTCGCGGTGCAGGTTCTGCTGCACCGGCAGGTGCACGGTCTGGCCGTCGCGGCCGCGCGCGACGACGACGCTGATCTCGTGCGCCAGCGGCAGGCGCTTCTCGAGCACGCACACCGCCTGGCCCAGCTGCTGCCAGGCGGCGGCCAGGGCCTCGGGGTTGTCCACGCGCACCTGGCCCTTGCCGTCATAGCCCAGCGTGGCGGTCTTCAGGATGCCGGGCAGCAGGCCGGCCTTGGCGGCAGTGGCCAGCGTGGCCGGGCTGTCGATCAGCGCATGCGGGGCGCAGGGCACGCCGGCGGACTGGAAGCAGGCCTTTTCGCGCGCGCGGTGCTGGCAGACCTCGACCGCATCGGCCGGCGGCGAGACCGCGCAATGCGCCGCGAGCTGGCGCAGCACGGCGGCCGGCACGTTCTCGAACTCGGTGGTGACGGCGGCGCAGTGCTGCGCGATGTGGGCAAGCGCCGCCGCATCGGTGTAGGGCGCCGCGAGGTGCTGGCCCGCCGCGGCACCGGCCGGGCTGGCGGCATCGGGCTCGAGCACCGTGACACGCAGACCGGCCACCTGCGCGGCGTGCACGAACATGCGGCCGAGCTGGCCACCGCCGAGCACGGCCACCGAAGCAGCGCGGGCGTCGGTGGCCTGAGGCGCCGCGCTCACTTCAGCTCCTGCGTCATGGCGCGGGCGGCGGCGGTCTGCTCGGCACGGAAGGCATCGAGCTGCTGGCGCAGGGCGGGGTCGTGAGTGGCCAGCATGGCCACGGCAAACAGCGCGGCATTGGCTGCACCGGCCGGGCCGATGGCGAAGGTGGCCACCGGGATGCCCTTGGGCATCTGCACGATCGAGTAGAGCGAATCGACACCCTGAAGGTGCTTGCTCGCCACCGGCACACCGAGCACCGGCACGGTGGTCTTGGCGGCCAGCATGCCCGGCAGGTGGGCAGCACCGCCGGCACCCGCGATGATGGCCTGGATGCCGCGGCCGGCGGCCAGCTCGGCAAAGGCGAACAGGTCATCGGGCATGCGGTGCGCCGAGACCACCTGCTTGTCGTAGGGCACGCCGAAACGGTCGAGCAGGTCGGCGGCGTGGCGCAGGGTGTCCCAGTCGCTGGAGGAGCCCATTGCGAGCGAGATCACGGCGCCGGCGGGAAGCGGGGCCGCGGCCTGGGGAAGGCCTAGTGAGTCAACCATGGTTCCAGCGCGTGCCTGAGTTGGCTTTCATAGAGGTCGTAGTCGCTCCAGGCCTGTTCAAGGCGGGCCTGGACGGAGGGCAGCTTGCCGGCCATTGCCGGATGCTCGGTGAGCTTCGACCAGATCGACAGGCCGACCACGCGCTCGTCGGGATCGAGTGCGTCGAGTTGGGCGAGGTCGATGGCCGCAGCGCCGGCTTCGACGGCTTGGAAGTCACCGAGCTGCAGTTGGGCGTAGAGGGCTTCGATGGAGAGGGCGGTTTGGTTGAGGTGGCTATGGGCGAATCCGTCTCTTGCCTCTAGACGCAACAGCGTAGGCAGTGCTTCGGTGAACCGACCCTCAATCAAGTCGAGACGAGCCAAAGCTAGATCAAAGTGGTCACGCATGGTGGTGACGCCAACCAAGTGCTGTAGGTTTTTTGCAGAAGAGAGCTCTGCCCGCGCAGTTTGGAGCCAGCTGGCGTCGGACTTGTCTCGGCACCAGTCCACTCGCAGTCTCGCAGACGAGAAAACCGCGCGGTCGAAGAGCAGCGAGTTGATGCAGACCTGATCCCCATCGGCCACTGCATGGCGATGCCCAGACGTGAAGAACAACTGGCCAACGTCCCGCCGCCCTAACAGCAAGGCGCCAATCATGACGGTGACCGCGAATCGCGATTGAACTGCGTGGTCTTCGCCGCCCGCCAGATCACGAACCAGCAGCAGGGAGCGTTTCATCGCTTCGAATCTGCTTGAGTTGAAGTCGACAAAGGCTTTCCAAGCCGCGCAGATGCAAATCAGGTCAGGCTCTCGAAGTGCCTCAGCGAGAAACAGAGCCCTTGTGAATCGGTCTAGGGCGGCGGCACTCTCGAACTGGTAGTAGTGCAACAGGCCTTCCACAATCTGCAGATAACAGGTCACCCGACCACTGCGCCCGTCGTTGAAGGTCTTGCGCACTTCCGCCACCATCGCGCGCGCGGTCGCGGAGTCGCCAACACGGACGAGGTAAGCCGCCTTCTTGGCCATCAACTCGGCGATCAGGTGCTCATCGGTGGCCTGGGCCAGGCGGGCGTCGATCCGACTGAGAAGCTGAGCCATGAGCACCTCGGGAAAACAGTCAAGGTCGCGAATTGTCGCGTTTCAGGCTCGGCACCGGCCGGCACCCCTATGCGCAGCGGGCAAAAAAAAGCGGCCCCGGATAGGGCCGCTCGCGCAGCAGGCCATGCAGTTGCCTGCACGG
>JAIYDH010000047.1 GCA_027487585.1 Rubrivivax sp. | reverse complement strand
TCGACGTTGGCGATCAGGCGTGTCGACGGGATCAGCGTCGGGTGCACGCGCAGCTCGATGCCTTGTTCACGGCGGCGCGCAATGCCCAGCAGCTTGATGCGGTAGCCCAGCTGCTCGGCATAGCGAATGTCGGCGGCCTGCAGCGCCGTGATGCCCTCGACGTGCGCCTTGTCGAACTGCACCGGCACGCCAAAGGCGATGGCCGACAGGATGGTGGCCTTGTGCGCGGCGTCCACGCCCTCGATGTCGAAGGTGGGGTCGGCCTCGGCGTAGCCCAGGCGCTGCGCCTCCTTCAGCACGGTGCCGAAGTCCAGGCCCTTGGCGCGCATCTCCGACAGGATGAAGTTCGTGGTGCCGTTGATGATGCCGGCCACCCACTCGATCCGGTTGGCCGTGAGGCCCTCGCGCAGCGCCTTGATGATCGGGATGCCCCCGGCCACCGCGGCCTCGAAGGCCACCGTGACGCCGCGTTCGCGGGCCGCGGCGAAGATCTCGGTACCGTGCACCGCCAGCAGCGCCTTGTTGGCGGTGACGACGTGCTTGCCTTGGCGGATGGCCTCAAGCACCAGCTTCTTGGCGATGCCGTAGCCGCCGATGAGCTCGACGACGACGTCGATGTCGGGGTCGGCCACCACCGCCGCCGCATCGGCCACGACGCGAGCGCGGCCCTTGACGATGCCTTCGGCGCGGGCCGTGTCGAGGTCGGCCACAGCGGCGATCTCGATGGCGCAGCCGGCGCGCCGGCGGATTTCTTCCTGGTTGCGGGCCAGCACCTCGAAGGTGCCGCTGCCCACGGTGCCGATGCCCAGCAGGCCGACGCGGAGTGGTTTCATGCGGAGTGACGTTTGCGGTAGCCGTGGAGAAAACGTTCGATGCGGCCGACGGCCTCGGTGAGGTCGTCGATGTTGGGCAGGAAGACGAGCCGGAAGTGGTCGTGATCGGGCCAGTTGAAGCCCGTGCCCTGCACGATGAGCACCTTCTGCTCGGCCAGCAGCTCGTAGGCGAACTGCTGGTCGTCGGCGATCGGGTACATCTTCGGATCGAGGCGCGGGAACATGTACAGCGCCGCCTTGGGCTTGACCACGCTCACGCCCGGGATCTGCGAAAGCAGCTCGTAGGCCAGATCGCGCTGCCGGCACAGCCGCCCACCCGGCGCCACGAGGTCCTTGATGCTCTGGTAGCCGCCCAAAGCCGTCTGGATGGCCAGCTGCCCCGGCGTGTTGGCGCACAGGCGCATGCTGGCCAGCATGTTCAGGCCCTCGATGTAGTCGCGGGCGCGGCGCTTGGCGCCCGACACCACCATCCAGCCCGATCGGAAGCCGCAGGCGCGGTAGTTCTTCGACAGGCCGTTGAAGGTGACGAAGAGCACGTCGTCGGCGAGGCTGGCGATGCTGGTGTGCGTGGCGCCGTCGTAGAGCGTCTTGTCGTAGATCTCGTCGGCGAAGACGATCAGCTGGTGCCGGCGCGCCACCTCGACGATGGCCTGCAGCACCTCGGTCGGGTACAGCGCGCCGGTGGGGTTGTTGGGGTTGATGACGACGATGGCCTTGGTCTGCGGCGTGATGCGGGCCAAGATGTCCTCGATGTCGGGCAGCCAGCCCGAGCCTTCGTCGCAGCGGTAGTGCACCGGCGTGCCGCCCGACAGGCTGACCACGGCCGTGTACAGCGGGTAGTCGGGGCTGGGAATGAGCACCTCGTCGCCGGCGTCGAGCAGCGCGTTCATGCTCATGGCGATCAGTTCGCTGGCCCCATTGCCCAGGTAGATGTCGTCCACCGTCACGCCGGCAACGGCCTTTTCCTGCGTGTAGTGCATCACCGCCTTGCGCGGGGCGAACAGGCCCTTGCTGTCGGTGTAGCCGGCGGCCACCTGCGAGGGCAGGTTGTGGATCATGTCCTGCACGATCTCGTCGGGCGGCATCACGCCGAACGCGGCCACGTTGCCGATGTTCAGCTTGATGATGCGATGGCCTTCGTCCTCCATCTGCCGCGCCTTGTCGAGCACGGGGCCGCGGATGTCGTAGCCGACGTTGGCGAGCTTGGCGGACTTGGCGATGGGCTTCACGGGCGGCGGCCGTCTTTGCGGGGCGCGCAGACGGGGGTGGCTGGAGGGAACCTAAAATTATCCGCCATGAAGTTCCAGCCCGACACGCTCGCCGGCACCAACACCATCACCCGCTTCGACGGCCAGCGCCTCTGGGTGGGCCCGGCGCTGCAGGGCGGCAGCGTGCTCGTGCCCTGGGTTGGCGCCGTCGAACCCTGGCCCCTGGTCAGCGCGGCCGAGCTGACGGCGGCCCACCTCGAGCGCATCGTGGCGCTCAAGCCCGAGGTCGTGATCTATGGCAGCGGCCCGCGGCTCGTGTTCCCTTCGGCGGCGCTGACGCGTGTGCTGTTCGAGCGCCGCATCGGGCTGGAGACCATGGACACCGCGGCCGCCTGCCGCACCTACAACGTGCTGGCCAGCGAAGGCCGCTCGGTGGTGGCGGCCCTCATCCTGCCGCCCGCCTGAGTGCGTGGGCCGGAAGGCCCTGCGCGCCGACCTATAATTCGGCGTTGGGGTCGGCTGCGGCTGAACCTGCGCCAACAAGGGAACTTCCGAGAACATCTTCCATGACGCCTGTCATCAACAAAGCACTCCCGGAATTCGAAGCATTGGCCACCAGCGGCGTGAAGTTCACGCCCCAGTCGAACATCGGCAAGGCCGTCGTCCTGTACTTCTATCCCAAGGACAACACCCCCGGCTGCACGACCGAGGCCATGCAGTTCCGCGACCAGCACAAGGATTTCCTCAAGGCCGGTGCCGTGGTGTTCGGCGTCTCGCGCGACAACATGGCCAGCCACGAGAAGTTCAAGGCCAACCTCGAGTTGCCCTTCGAGCTGATCGCGGACACCGAAGAGAAGCTCTGCCACATGTTCGGCGTCGTCAAGAACAAGATCATGTACGGCAAGAAGGTCAAGGGCATCGAGCGCAGCACCTTCCTGATCGACGCCGAGGGCGTGATGCGCGCCGAGTGGCGCGGCATCAAGGTCGCCGGCCACGTCGAAGAGGTGCTGCTGGCGGTGAAGGCGCTGAAGAAGGCCGCTTGAACATCCGCGATCCCCGTGCCGGCCGGTGGCGACCCGCCACCCCGGACCCGTTCATTGCAGCCGCGCGGCCTGGCCGACGCGGCTTTTTCGTTTCTGCAACCCGGATCCCTCTCCATGCCCCTGCCCAAGCCGCCGTCCAAGAAGGGTGACCTGCTGCAAGCCGCCGACTACGAGGCGCAAGCCGCGCCGCGGGCCGAGAAGCGCTCGCTGAAGTCACGGGCTTCCGACGCCACGCCCACCCCAGCCGCGCTGGAGTTGCGCGATGGCGGCACGGCCGTGGCCGCCCGCCCTGCCGCCCCGGTAGCCACTGCCCCCGCGGCGGCGCCGGCCGCGGCCGCACCCCGCATGCCCGTGGAGCCCCGCGCCAAGGCCCGAAAGCCGCGCAGCACCGGCCCGGCGAAGCTGTTTGTGCTCGACACCAACGTGCTGATGCACGACCCGATGAGCCTGTTCCGCTTCGAGGAGCACGACGTCTTCCTGCCGATGATCACGCTGGAAGAACTCGACGGCCACAAGAAGGGCATGAGCGAGGTCGCGCGCAGCGTGCGCCAGGTCAGCCGCGAGCTCGACGCGCTGGCCTCGTTCGACAAGCAGGCCGGCGGCAGCGACCCTTCCGAAGGTATTCCGCTGGGCAAGACCGGCCACCGCGAGGCCGGCGGCAAGCTGTTCTTCCAGACCACGCTGCTCGACGTGAAGCTGCCTGCCGGCCTGCCGCAGGGCAAGGCCGACAACCAGATCCTCGGCGTTGTGCAGAGCCTGCGCGAGCGCTTCCCGCAGCGCGAGGTGGTGCTGGTGTCGAAGGACATCAACATGCGCGTGAAGGCGCGCGCCCTGGGTCTGCCGGCCGAGGACTACTTCAACGACAAGACGCTCGAAGACGGCGACTTGCTCTACACCGGCGTGCTGCCGCTGCCCGCCGACTTCTGGGACCGCCATGGCAAGACCATGGAGAGCTGGCAGCAGGGCGGCCACACCTACTACCGCATCAGCGGGCCGCTCGTTCCCGCGCTGCTGATCAACCAGTTCATCTACCACGAGGTGCCGGGCGGCCCGAACCTGTACGCCAAGGTCACCGAGATCACCGGCAAGACCGCGGTGCTGAAGACGCTGCGCGACTACACCCACGGCAAGAACGCCGTCTGGGGCGTGACGGCGCGCAACCGCGAGCAGAACTTCGCCCTCAGCCTGCTGATGGACCCGGACTGCGACTTCATCACCCTCACCGGCACCGCCGGCACCGGCAAGACGCTGATGACGCTGGCGGCGGCGCTGAGCCAGGTGCTGGATGAGCGCCGCTACAGCGAGATCATCGTCACCCGTGTCACCGTGCCGGTGGGCGACGACATCGGCTTCCTGCCCGGCAACGAGGAAGAGAAGATGGGCCCCTGGATGGGCGCGCTCGACGACAACCTCGAGGTGCTCGCGCGCAGCGACAGCAGCGCCGGCGAGTGGGGCCGCGCCGCCACCAACGACCTGGTGCGCAGCAAGATCAAGATCAAGAGCCTGAACTTCATGCGCGGGCGCACCTTCCTGAACAAGTTCGTCATCATCGACGAGGCGCAGAACCTCACGCCCAAGCAGATGAAGACGCTGATCACGCGCGCCGGGCCGGGCACCAAGATCGTCTGCCTGGGCAACCTGGCGCAGATCGACACGCCCTATCTCACCGAAGGTTCGAGCGGCCTCACCTACGCGGTCGACCGCTTCAAGGGCTGGCCACACGGCGGCCACGTGACGCTGGCACGCGGCGAGCGCTCGCGGCTGGCGGACTACGCGTCGGACGTGCTCTAGCGCGACCAGGCGGCCAGGCTCAGTCAGCTTCGCGCACGCGCCAGTAGCGCGCAAAGCGCGGCAGGCCGTCGTCGGTGAGGCCCTGGTAGCGAAAGCTCACGCGCGTGCCCACGGGCGGCGGCGCTTCGCGCTCGGCGTCGGTGAAGCCGGTGCCGAGGCGGAACTCGCGGCCGTCGGGCAACTGCACGCGCAAGGCGCCCATACGCCCCTCGTGGCGGCCACGGCCGGGCAGATGGCCCAGCACTACGCCCTCGGCATCGGCCTGCGGCTTGAGCTTCAGCAGATCGGCACTGCGGCCGTGCTGCCAGAGCGCGGCGGCGCGGTGCAGCATCAAGCCCTCGCCGCCGCCACGCAGCACCTCGTGCAGGCGGCGCGCCAGCGCAGCGGCGTCGGGCAGGCTCTCCTGCGCCACCGCCTCCACGAAGGGGCGCTGCACTCGGCTGGCAACGCTGACCAGCGCATGCGCCCGCGCCACAAACGGGCGCGCATCGCCTGGCAGATCGAACAAGGCGTAGCGCAGATGGCGCCAGGCGGCGTCGTCGGGCATGGAGCGGCGGGCGGTGCCGCTGGCCTGCTCGAAGCCGCCACGGCCGGCCCACAGTTCGCCGTCCAGGGGCTGCGGCGGCAAGGCCGCGGTGAACCACGCCGGCGCGGCGATGAGCCCGCCGCCCCGAAAGCGCAGGCGCGCGCCATCCCAGTAGGCGCGCACGCCGTCGAGCTTCTCGCTGACCAGAAAGCCGGTGGGATCGACCGCGCCAAAGGCCGCATCACGCGCCTGCATCAGCGGCGGCGGCGTGGCTTGCGAGTCGGGGGCATGGCCTGCCAGCACCAATGCGGCGGCGGCAAGGCAGAAATGGCGGCGCTGCGGGTTCATCGCGGGCTCCTCGGGCACAAATGGGAGCCGAAGTGTTCAGCCGCGCGGCACGCGGCTCCATCCCCCCGCAGGGCCGCGCCGGCGCCCCTCTCAAGGGCGCCCACGCGAGGGCGACGGCCTTGCCCGGATTGACGTTCAAGCACCAAGAGAAACCGTTCGGGCTGAGCCCGCCGAAGCCCTCCCCTCCGTTCGGGCTGAGCCCGCCGAAGCCCTCCCCTCCGTTCGGGCTGAGCCTGTCGAAGCCTGGTGCCGCGCAGACATTCGCGCTCGAAGCATCGCGGCAGCAAAGGGCTGTGCGGGCGGGGGCTGTGGCGTGAGTTGAAGCGGCCGGCCCTGCGGGCCGGCTGCCCTGCGCTGCTCGTCTTGAGGGCGCACGGCAAAACTCGCTACGCGGGCTGCGCCCGCTGCG
>JAIYDH010000211.1 GCA_027487585.1 Rubrivivax sp. | reverse complement strand
GGGCCGGCGCTGCTGGTCAGCGGGCTGGGCACGGTGATCGGGTTTCCGTTCTGCCTGGCGATGGCGCTGCGCGAGGTGGAGGCGATGCACGCGGCGGTGGTCAGCGGCACCATCCCCCTGGCCACAGCGCTGGTGGCGGCGTGGTCGCTGCGCCAGCGGCCCTCGGCCGGCTTCTGGGCCTGCGCGGTGGCGGGCTTCGCGCTGGTGCTGGGTTTTGCTGCCTGGCAGGGCGGCGGGCGGCTGGTGGCGGCCGATGCCTGGCTGCTGGGCGCAGTGCTGTCCACGGCCTTTGGCTACGTGGCCGGCGCGCGCGTGTCGGCCGAGCTGCCTGCAGCGCACGTGATCGGCTGGATCCTCGTCTTCAGCCTGCCCTTCACCGTGCCCGCGGCGCTGTGGCTGTGGCCGGCCGATGCGGCCGCGGCGCGCCCCTCGGCCTGGCTCGGCTTCGCCTACGTGAGCGTGTTCTCGATGTGGCTGGGCTTTTTCGCCTGGTACCGCGGCCTGGCGCTGGGCGGCGTGGTGCGCGTGAGCCAGGTGCAGCTGCTGCAGCCGTTCCTGGCGCTGCTGTTCGCGGTGCCGGTGCTGGGCGAGCCGCTGGATGCGGCGGCCGTGGTCTGTGCGCTGGCGGTCATCGCCATCGTGTTCATCAGCCGGCGCATGCCGGTGCGAAAGGAGGCGGGGACATGAAGACCCTGGGTGTGCTGGGTGGCATGAGCTGGGAGAGCACGGCCGTGTACTACCGCCTCGTCAACCAGGCGGTGGCATCGCGCAAGGGCGGGCTGCACAGCGCGCCGCTGGTGCTGGCCAGCGTCGACTTCGAGACCATCGCCGAACGCCAGCGCGCGGCCGACTGGCCCGGCGCCGCGGCCTTGCTGGCCCGCGCCGCTAGCGGCCTGCGCTCGGCCGGCGCCGAGGCGCTGCTGATCGCCACCAACACCATGCACAAGGTGGGCGACGAGGTGGCCACGGCCGCCGGCCTGCCGCTGCTGCACATTGCCGACGCCACCGCCTCGGCCTTGCGCACAGCTGGCGTGAAGCGCGCCGCCTTCCTGGGCACGCGCTTCTCGATGGAAGACCGCGCCATCGTCATCGACCGGCTCGAGCAGCACGGCGCACCCATCCTCGTGCCCGAGGCCGACGACCGCGCGCTGATGCACCGCGTGATCTTCGAGGAGCTGTGCCGCGGCATCGTGCGCGACGACACGCGCTCGGCCATCGCCGGGCTCATTGCCCGCCAGGCCGCGCGCGGCGCCGACGCCGTGGTGCTGGGCTGCACCGAGATCGGCCTGCTGATCGACGGCCGCTCGAGCCCCTTGCCCTGTTTCGACACCACCGAGCTGCACGCCGCCGCCGCGGTGGACTGGATGATGGAGAGCCCCCGATGAACCCGAGCTGGACCCTGGCGCGCCGCGCCGAACGCCTGAACCCGAGCACCATCCGCGAGCTGCTGAAGCTGACGGAGCGCCCCGGCATCATCAGCCTGGCGGGTGGGCTGCCGAGTGCCGATACGTTTCCGGTGGCGGCGCTGCGCCAGGCCTGCGAGGCGGTGCTGACCGAAGCCCCGCGCGAGGCGCTGCAGTACGCGGCCAGCGAAGGTCATGGCCCGCTGCGCGAGTGGGTGGCGGCTGAGCTCGAATCGCAAGGCCTGAAGGCCGACCCGGCGCGCGTGCTCATCACCAGCGGCTCGCAGCAGGGCCTCGATCTGGTGGGCAAGGTGCTGCTCGACCCCGGCAGCGCGGTGGCCGTCGAGTCGCCCACCTACCTGGGCGCGCTGCAGGCCTTTGCGCCCTACGAGCCGGTGTTCGCGGCGCTGGAGGGCGACGACGAAGGCCCGCTGCCGGCCTCGCTGGCCGCCCAGCGCGGCGCGCGCTTCGCCTACCTGCTGCCGAACTACCAGAACCCCACCGGCCGCTGCCTGAGCGCCCCGCGCCGCGAGGCGCTGGCCGCCGCGGCGCTTGAGGCCGGCCTGCCGGTGGTGGAAGACAACCCCTACGGCGAGCTCTGGTACGACGCGCCGCCCCCGCCGCCGATTGCCGCGCACCTGGGCGAGCATGCGCTGGTGCTGGGCTCGTTCTCCAAGGTGCTGGCGCCGGGCCTGCGCCTGGGCTACCTGCTGGCGCCATCGGCGCTGTACCCCAAGCTGCTGCAGGCCAAGCAGGCGGCCGACCTGCACACGCCCACCTTCAACCAGCGCCTGGTGCACCAGGTGCTGGCCACCGGCATGCTGCCCGCGCACGTGGCCGCCACGCGCGAGCGTTACCGGGTGCAGCGCGATGCGATGGCTGCGGCGCTGCTCCAGCACATGCCTGCCGGCGTGCACTGGCAGGTGCCGCAGGGCGGCATGTTCTTCTGGCTGACGCTGCCGGCACAGATGGACGCCAGCGCGCTGCTGCCGCGGGCCGTGGCCGCGGGTGTGGCCTTCGTGCCGGGCACCACCTTCTTTCCGCAGGGCGGGCACGCGCACACGCTGCGCCTGAGCTTCGTCACCGTGCCGCCGGCACGCATCGCCGAAGGCATCGCAGCGCTCGGCAGCGTGCTGCGCGCGGGCTGAACGGGGGCCGACCATGCAACGCCGTTTCCACCAGCTCGACGTGTTCAGCGCCCAGCCGCTGAAGGGCAACCCGCTGGCCGTGGTGCACGCCGCCGCGGGCCTGAGCGATGCGGCCATGGCCGCCTTCGCGCGCTGGACGAACCTGTCCGAGACCACCTTCCTGCTGCCCCCTGCCGACGCCGCTGCCGACTACCGTGTGCGCATCTTCACGCCCGGTGGCGAGCTGCCCTTTGCCGGCCACCCGACGCTGGGCAGCTGCGCCGCCTGGCTGGCCGCCGGTGGCGTGCCGAAGCAGGCCGGCGTGGTGGTGCAGGAGTGCGGCGTGGGCCTCGTGCGCATCCGCCGCGACGGCACGCGCCTGGCCTTCGCCGCACCGCCGCTCAAGCGCAGCGGCCCGCTCGACGAGGCGCTGCTCGCGCGCATCGCCGCTGGCATCGGCGTGGCGCGCGAGGCGCTGGTGCAGCACCAGTGGGTCGACAACGGCCCGGGCTGGTGCGCGGTGATGCTGCCCAGCGCCGCCGAGGTGCTGGCGGTGAAGCCCGACTGGGCGCGCCTGGGCGACATCAAGCTCGGCCTCGTGGCGCCGCAGCCCGCGGGCGCCGACACACAGTTCGAGGTGCGCGCCTTCGTGCCCACGCTGGGCGTGCCCGAAGACCCGGTGACCGGCAGCCTGAACGCGGGCCTGGCGCAATGGCTCATCGGCGCCGGCCTGGCGCCGCGCGCCTACGTGGCCGCGCAAGGCGCCGCGCTCGGCCGCGCCGGCCGCGTGCATGTGCAGCACGACGGCAGCGACTGCTGGATCGGCGGCGACGTGGCCTTCTGCATCGAGGGCACGGTGGCGCTGCCCACGACAATGGGTGCATGAGCAACCGACTCGACCACCTCGTCGTCGCCGCCGCCAGCCTGGAGCAGGGCGTGGCCTGGTGCGAGGCCACGCTGGGCATCACCCCCGGCCCCGGCGGCGTGCACGCCACGATGGGCACGCACAACCGGCTGGCCTTGATCAGCACCGAGGCCTACCCCGACAGCTACCTCGAGATCATCGCCATCGACCCCGCTGCAGCCGCGCCCGGCCGGCCCCGCTGGTTCGGCCTCGATGACCCGGCCCTGCGCGAGCGCGTGGCGCAGCACCCGCGGCTCGTGCATGCCGTGGTGCGCACGCCGCTGGTGGAGATGCACCGCTGGGGCCTCATTAACGTGGGGCTGCACCCGGGCGAGCCGCTCGCCTTCGAGCGCGCCTCGCCGGCCGGGCCGCTGGCCTGGCGCCTGTTGGTGCGCGACGACGGCGTGCTGCTGCACCGCGGCGCGCTGCCGACGCTGATCGAGTGGAAGGGCGAGCGCCACCCGGCGCAGGCCATGGCGCCCTCGGGCCTGGCGCTGCAGTCGCTGCGGCTGGCGGGCATCCCGAAGCGGGCGCAGGACGTGCTCAAGCTGCGCGGCATTGAGGTGCTCTCCGAGCCCGAAGGGCCCGCGCTCAGCGCCACCTTCGCCACCCCGCTCGGCGTGGTGACGCTGACCAGCGACGACTGATCGCCTCCGCGCGCCCGGCGGCCCCACCCGGGTAAGCGAGCACCCCGCGGCAATGGCCCGGCGCACCATCGGGCCCACCGGCGAGCCCAGAATCCGCGGTTTCGTTTGCCACGCCAAGCCGCCATGACGCCGAATCGATTCGCCCCCACCTCGGTGCTCGCCGCCGTGTCCGCGTTGCTGATGACGCTGTTGCTTGCCGCCCCGGCGCAGGCGCAAGACCTCGACGACGAGCTCGACAGCGACACCCAGCCCGCCGCCGCGCCCGCCGGTGCGGGTGGTGCGGTGGCCAACGACCCGCGCTACGTCTGGGACCTGAGCACGCTGTTCAAGGACGACGCCGCCTGGGAGGCCGAGCGCCAGGCGCTGCTGGCCGAGGCGCCGAAGCTGGCCGCGCTGCGCGAGGGCTTCGGCCGCGACGCCGCCAGCCTTCGCGCCGCACTCGACCGCCTGTCGGTCGTGAACCAGCGCGTCCGCCGCCTCTCGGTTTATGCCAGCGCGCTGGCCAGCACCGACAACCGCAGCGCGCGCCACCAGGAGCGCAGCGGCCAGGCGCGCGCCCTGTGGGGCCAGATCGGCAGCGCCACGGCCTGGGTGAACGGCGCGCTGCGCGAGCTGGGCCCGGCGCGGATTGACGGCTTCCTGCGCAGCGAGCCGGGCCTTGCCAAGCACCGGGTGCGGCTGCAGGAGGCCCAGCGCATGGCCCGCCACCAGCTCACGCCCGAGGCCGAAACGGCGCTGGCCGCGCTGTCGCCCGCCATGGGCGCGACGACGCAGATCCGCACGCTGCTCGTCACCACCGACATCGAGTGGCCCACCATCACCGTGGACGGCCAGCCCGTGCGCGTGGACAACATCGGCTACCAGCGCCTGCGCGCCCACCCCGACCGCGCCGTGCGCCAGCAGGCCTTCGACGCCTTCTTCAAGACCTACGCGCGCTTCCAGGGCAGCCTGGGCGCGGCGCTGGCCCAGCGCGTGGAAGTGGGCGTCGCCAACGCGCGCCTGCGCCAGCATCCCAGCGCCGTGGCCGCGAGCCTGGCCAACGACGCCATCCCCGAGAGCGTGTACCGCACGCTGGTGGCCGAAACCAACAAGGCCCTGCCCACGCTGCACCGCTACTTCAAGCTGCGCCAGCGCCTCTTGAAGCTGCCCGACCTGGCCTACCACGACATCTACCCCGACATCGTGACCGCGCCGCGCCGCTACACGCCCGAAGACGCGGCCGAGCTGACGCTGGCCTCGGTGGCGCCGCTGGGCGCGGCCTACCAGCAGCAGCTGAAGCAGGCGCTGGCCGCGCGCACCATGCATGTGTACCCGGCGCCGGGCAAGAGCTCGGGCGCCTACCAGAGCGGCATCTACGGGCAGGTGCCGCTGATCTTCCTGAACCACCAGGACACCTTCGACAGCGTCAGCACCTACAGCCACGAGTGGGGCCACGGCATGCACACGCTGCAGGCCAACGGCGCGCAGCCCTTCGAGACCGCCGGCTACCCGCTGTTCCTGGCCGAGATCGCCGCCTTCACGCACGAGCTGCTGCTGGCCGATCACATGAAGAAGACCGCCAAGACGCGCGAGGAGCGGCTGTTCTACATCGGCGAAGCCATCGAGCGCATCCGCGGCGCCTTCTTCCGCCAGGCCATGTTCGCCGAGTTCGAACTGGCCACGCACGACGCCGTGCAGCGCGGCGAGGCGCTCAGCGGCGCGCGCATGACGCGCCAGTTCTGCGACGTGCTGCGCAAGTACCACGGGGCCGACGCTGGCGTGATGCGCATCGACCCGACCGTGTGCACCGAGTGGGCCTTCATCCCGCACTTCCACCGGCCGTTCTACGTGTACCAGTACGCCACCAGCATGGCGGCGGCGACGCACTTCACGCAGCAGATCCTCACTGGCTCGACGGCCGCGCGCGACACCTACCTGGGCATCCTGCGCTCCGGCGGCTCGCGCCACCCGGTGCCGCTGCTCAAGGATGCCGGCCTCGACATGGACAGCGCCGCGCCCTACCAGGCGCTGGTGCGCCAGATGGAGCGGCTGATGGACGAGATGGAGTCGCTGCTGCCCGCCAACCCCGCCTGAGCGCGGCGGTGCGGGATCACCAGCCGCTGAAGCGGCCCCAGCTCTCCAGGCCACCGCCTGCGCGCAAGACGGCATAACTATCGAACTGCGCGGCCGTGGCGCAGGCGTGATTGGGCAGCACGCGCAGCCGCGTGCCCACCGGCAGGCGGTCTGCCAGCGTGGCGTCAGACACGCCGTCCACCCGCGTGACGGTGCCGTGCTCCTGGTTGGCACTGCTCACCAGCAGCCCGGGTAGCGGCACGCCGGCCTCGTCGCAGACGACACCGTAGCCGCAGGTGCCGGCGCCCATGTCGCGGCTCATCGCCATCCAGCCGGCGTCGACCAGCACCCAGCCCTTGTCGCGCTGGTGGCCGATGACGGTGGTGAGCACGCTGAGCGCGATGTCCTCGGTGGCGCACACGCCCAGGCCGCGCATCACGAGGTCGTGGAAGGCGTAGACGCCGGCGCGCAGCTCGGTCACGCCTTCCAGGTGGCGCGCGGCCAGCGCGGTGGGCGTGCTGCCCACGCTGACCTCGGGGCAGGCATGGCCGGCCGCGCGCAGCACGGTGGCGGCCTCGACGCAGCGCGAGCGCTCCTGCTCGGCCATGGCGGCCAGTTCGTCGGCGCCGCGGCAGCCGTAGCTGGCGCCGCAGTGCGTCATCACGCCCTTGAGTTGCGCGCCGCCTTCCACCAGCGTGCGCGCCACGGCGGGCAGTGCAGGTGATGCTGGCGGCAGGCCGGCGCGGGCGCCATCGGTGTCGATCTCGATCATCACGTCGAACACATGGCCGTGGGCCTGGCCGTGCGCCACCAGCGCCTGGGCGGCCTCGACCGAATCGAGGATCACCGTGAGCCGGCAGCCCCGCTCGCGCAGCGCCTGCACCATGGCCAGTTTGCCCGGCACGATGCCGACGGCGTAGAGGATGTCGGCCACGCCGAGCGCGAAGAAGGCCTCGGCTTCCTTCAGCGTGCTGACGGTGATGCCCGCGGCGCCCGCGGCCAGCTGGCGTTGCACCACCGGGCCGCACTTCGTGGTTTTCACGTGCGGTCGCAAGCGCACACCGAGGGCCTGCGCGCGGGCCTGCATGGTGGCGATGTTGTGATCGAGCCGGGCTTCGTCGAGCAGCGCGGCGGGCGTGGGGAGGTCGGCGAGCGTCATGACGGCGATGCTATGCCTGCGCAGGCGCCGGCCCGTGCGGTGCGACCGCTCAACGCACCGCCGTACGGGCTGGGCCTGTCGACAGGCGCAGGAAGGGCTTGTCACAGCTGCTGCTGCGGCAGTCGGGTACCGTCATGCCATGAACCCGCGACGCCGTCCTGTCCAGCCCAGCCCCGTGTCCATCGATCTGGCGCTGCAAGGCGGCGGATCGCACGGCGCCTTCACCTGGGGCGTGCTCGACCGCCTGCTCGAAGATCACAGCCTGGCCTTCGAGGGCGTGTCGGGCACCAGTGCCGGGGCGCTGAACGCCGCCGTGCTGGCCACCGGTCTGGCCGAGGGCGGGCGTGCCGGTGCGCAGGCGGCGCTGCGCGCGTTCTGGATGGACGTGGCCTCGCAGCACTCGGCCTTCCAGGGCGGCTGTTTCGGCCGCTGGCCGGGCGGGGCGGCGCCGGGGCTCGAGAGCTTCAACCTCGACCGCAACCCGTTCTACCAGTGGTCGCAGCAGTGGCTGCGCTTTGCCAGCCCCTACCAGTTCAACCCGCTGGGTGACAACCCGCTGCGCGCCGTGGTCGAGCGCCACGTGCGGCCGGCGCGGGTGGCGCGCGGCGAGCTGGCGGTGTTCGTCACGGCCACGGCCGTGCACACCGGGCAGCCGCGGGTGTTTGGGCGCCACGAGCTGTCGATCGACGCGCTGCTGGCCTCGGCCTGCCTGCCGCAGCTGTTCCGCGCCGTGCAGATCGACGGCGAGCCCTACTGGGACGGCGGCTACAGCGGCAACCCCGCGCTGTGGCCACTGATCTACGAGACGCAGGCGCTCGACGTGGTGCTGGTGAAGATCAACCCGCTGCTGCGGCCGGCCACGCCCGACACGCCGGCGGAGATCGCCGACCGCGTCAACGAGATCACCTTCAACGCCGGGCTGGTGTCGGAGTTGCGGGCCATCGGCTTCGTGTCGCGGCTCGTGGGCGAGGGCCGGCTCGAAAGCCGCGATCAAGGCGGCGGCTACAAGAACCTGCGCCTGCACATGGTGGACGACGACGACGGCCTGGCGCCGCTGACGGCCTCGAGCAAGCTCAACACCGAGCGCGGCTTTCTCGAGGCGCTGCATGGGCTGGGCCGCGCGGCGGGCGAGCGCTGGCTCTCGGCCCACCGTGCCGACCTGGGCGTGCGCGGCACGCTCGACCTGCAGGACCACTTCCTCAAGCCGCAACGCGCCCGATGACCGCCGACGACCTGGTCGTGCTGCGGCCGCAAGGCCTGTACTGCCCGCCCGGCGACTTCTACATCGACCCCTGGCGGCCGGTGGAGCGCGCCGTCATCACCCACGCCCATGCCGACCACGCGCGGCGCGGCCACGGCGCCTACCTGGCGACCGCGGTGAGCGAGGGCGTGCTGCGCGCGCGGCTGGGCAGCATCTCGCTGCAGGGCCTGGCCTACGGCGAGAGCGTGCACGTGAACGGCGTGCGCGTCAGCCTGCACCCGGCCGGCCACGTGCTCGGCTCGGCCCAGGTGAGGCTGGAACACCAGGGCCGCGTCTGGGTGGCCTCGGGCGACTACTTCACCAGCGGCCACACCGACGACGTCAACGCCACCTGCACCCCGTTCGAGCCGGTGAGCTGCGACTGCTTCATCACCGAAAGCACCTTCGGCCTGCCCATCTACCGCTGGCGGCCGCAGGCCGAGCTGCTGGCCGAGGTCAACGCCTGGTGGCAGGCCAATGCCGACGCCGGCCGCGCCAGCCTGCTGCTGGGCTACAGCTTCGGCAAGGCGCAACGGCTGCTGGCGGGGCTCGACCCGGCCATCGGCCCCATCGCCACGCATGGCACGGTGGTGCCGCTGAACGAGGCCTACCGCGCCGCCGGCGTGGCGCTGCCGGCCACGGAGACGCTCGATGACCTGGTGGCCGACAAGACGCGGCTGAAGCGTGCGCTGGTGCTGGCGCCCCCGGCGGTGCTGGGCAGTGCCTGGGCGCGCCGGCTGGGCGAGCACAGCGACGCCTTCGCCAGCGGCTGGATGCAGCTGCGCGGCGCCCGCCGCCGCCAGGGCGTGGACCGCGGCTTCGTGCTCTCGGACCACGCCGACTGGCCCGGCCTGCAGCGCGCCATCGCCGCCACCGGCGCTCACCGAGTGATCGTGACCCACGGCTACGAGGCCGTGATGGTGCGCTGGCTGCAGCAGCAGGGGCTGCAGGCCGGCAGCTTCCGCACCGAGTACGGCGACGAGCGGCTGGTCGACGAGACCGAGGCCGCCGGGCCGGCGCCCGCTCCGGCCTGACGGGACCTGAAGAGTGGCCGAAGGGGTGATGCGCTCGGTCAAGCCCCTGCGCCGCCGCAAGGGCTAAGGTCCGTGCTCCGACATCCCCCTACTGGAGTGGCCATGCCCAAGCCCGACCCGCTGATCCTGCTCGTTGCCGTCGACGGCTCGCCGGCTTCGCTGGCCGCCGTGCAGCAGGCTCTCGGCCTCGCCGAGCGCGGCCTGCCGCTGCAACTGGTGCTGCTGAACGTGCAACCACCGCCGACGCTGTACGAGGTGGTCGTGGCGCACGACCGCGACGTGCTCGACGACATCCGCGCCGGCGCCGGCGCCGACCTGCTGGCCCCCGCGCTGGCGCTGGTGCGCGCGGCCGGCATCGAGCCGCAGCACGACGTCATCGGCGGCGAGCCGGCGCACGCCATCATCGACTTTGCCGAGAGCATCAGCGCGCAGCTGCTGCTGTTGGGCGGGCGCGGCGAAGGCGGCACGGCCGAGGCCCTCGGTGGCACCGTGCAGGCGGTGCTCGAGATGGCGCCGATGCCGGTGATGGTGGTGCGGCTGCCCGAACCGGCACCCGGCGCCGACGCCTGATCTGCCGACCGCGCCAGCCCCGGCGCCCCCGGCTTGCCGCGCCGGCAGCGGGCATCATCGGCGCGCATGCACGACTTCGCCGCGCTCTACGCCGCACTCGACGCCCACACCGGCACCACCGACAAGGTCGACGCGCTGGTGGCCTACTTCGCGCGCGCGGCCGAGCGCGATGCCGAGGATGCCGCCTGGGCCGTGTACTTCCTGGCCGGCGGCAAGCCGCACCAGCGCGTGCCGACGGCGGTGCTGCGCGAGGCCGCCTGCGCCGAGGCCGGCATCGACGACTGGCTGTTCGAGGAGTGTTACCAGGCCGTCGGTGACCTCGCCGAGACCATCGCGCAGGTGCTGCCGCCGGCCGAGCCGCCGCCCGCTGAAGCAGCCCAGCCGGGCCGCGGCCTCGCGGCCTGGATGCACGAGCGCGTGCTGCCGCTGCGCGGCCTGCCGCCGGCCGAGCAGCGGGCGCGGCTCGTGGCCGCCTGGCGCGAGCTCGACGCCGCGGGGCGCTTTCTGCTGACCAAGCTCATCGGCGGCGGCTTTCGCGTCGGCGTCAGCCGGCTGCTGGTGCAGCGGGCGCTGGCGCGGCACAGCGGCCTCGATGCACAACTGCTGGCGCAGCGCCTCGTCGGCTGGACCGACGCCCGCACGCTGCCCGACGCCGCACGCTGGCACGCGCTGGTGGCGCCGGCCGGGCAGGGCACGGCGCCACTGGGGCAGCCGTATCCGTTCTTTCTGGCGCACGCGCTGCAAGCGGCGCCCGAGACGCTGGGCGACCCGGCCGACTGGCTGGTGGAGTGGAAGTACGACGGCATCCGCGCGCAGGTGGTGCGGCGGGGCGGCGGCTGCTGGATCTGGTCGCGCGGCGAGGAGCTGATCACCGAGCGCTTCCCCGAGGTCGTGGCGGCGGCCGCCGCCTGGCCCGAGGGCACGGTGCTCGATGGCGAGCTGCTCGTTTGGCCTGCAGGCGCCGAGCAGCCGGCGTCGTTCCAGGCGCTGCAGCCGCGGCTGAACCGCAAGACGCTGCCGAAGAAGCTGCTGGCCGAGGCGCCGGTGGTCTTTGTGTCCTACGACCTGCTCGAGAGCGACGGCGTCGACCGCCGCGCCGAGCCGCAGGCCGAGCGTCGCGCGCGACTGGAGGCCCTGCAGCGGCAGGCGCCGGCCTTGCGCGTGTCGCCGCTCGTGCCGGCCACGGCCTGGGGCGACTGGGCCCGCGCGCGTGAGGGCGCGCGCGAACGCGGCGTCGAGGGCCTCATGCTCAAGCAGCACAAGGCCCGTTACGGCAGCGGCCGCACCAAGGCCGAAGGCACCTGGTGGAAGTGGAAGATCGAGCCCCTGCGCATCGACGCCGTGCTGGTGTACGCGCAGGCCGGCCACGGCCGCCGGGCCAGCGTCTACACCGACTACACCTTCGCGGTGTGGAGCCGCGCGCCGGCCGATGCCGCCGAGGCGGCCGCCGTGCTGGACGCCATCGCGCGACGCGAGCCGGCGCCGCCGTTTCCGCGTGATGAAGCCGGCGCGGCCTTGCAGCTGCTGCCCTTTGCCAAGGCGTATTCGGGCCTCAGCGACGAGGAGTTCAAGGCCGTCGACCGCGTGATCCGCGCCACCACGGTGGACAAGTTCGGCCCCGTGCGCAGCGTGCGGCCGAGCCTGGTGTTCGAGATCGGCTTCGAGGGCATCGGCGCCAGCCCGCGCCACAAGAGCGGCGTGGCGGTGCGGTTTCCGCGCATGTTGCGCCTGCGGCCCGACAAGCCGCTGCACGAGGCCGACACGCTGGCCACGCTGCGCGCGCTGGCCAGCCTGCGTTCGACTTGACCCACGACTGCAGCGCCAGAGGTCCCACAACGCCTCCTGCAGGCCCGAGCCTGGAGGCGCAGCAGCCGATGTCGGCGGTGGCGGTGTTCCGCGTCTCAGCGCAGCTCGGTGACTTCGTCGCCCTCGGCCGGCACGCAGCCTTCGGCGATCGGCGCCCAGCCCTGGCGCAGCACCATGCGGCTCTTTGCGTGGCAGACCTCGAAGCGTTCGGCCTGCGGATGCAGCCGCTGCACGAAGGCCTCGATGGACGCCGGCATGCTGACCTCGAAGCGCGCCTGGGCCAGCTGCTCGGGCGGGTGATCGTCGCGGTTCAGCCAGGGGCTGAAGGCGGTGAGCCACAGGAAGGGCCGAGCGGGCAGCTGGAAGCTGGCGCCGCGGTAGCCCTGCTGCCGCAGCCAGCGCTGGGCCTGCTCGCGCGGGGGCGCCGTGGCCGCGAACGGGCCGCCCCAGGCCGAGGCCATCAGCTCGGCCAGCCACTGGTTGCAGTTCTGGTAGACCAGCCCGTGGGCGTAGGCGTTGGCGCTGTAGCGCCCGCCCAGCAGCGACAGCGCCTTGGGCGTGTCGAGTGCCTCGGCCTCGAGCGCGCGCGCGGCTTCGCGCGGCAGCACCACCACCGAGAGGTAGCCCAGCTCGGGCTCCAGCGTGCCCATCAGGAAGGCCGTGAGGCCCTGGTCGAAGAGGCGCGGCTGTTGCTCGTCGCAGGCGAAGTAGAGCTGTCGCACAGCCCACGGCGTTTGAGGGCTGGCCCGCAGCGCCACGCCGGCGTGCGAGTAGCGCATGTCGAACCAGCCCAGCGCCAGGCCGCTGCGCGACACCAGCGCCACATCGGCGCCGCGGCGTTCGAGCTCGGAGCGCACACGCTGGCTCACCTGCAGCAGCACGCTCTGCTGCGCGGCGCTGAGCTCGGGGCTGTCGGTGCAGGACTGCAGCGACGCCGCCGCTGCCGGTCCGGCCACCAGCGCGGCCACCAGCGCGGCCAGGCAGCCCGCCAGCAGCAGGCCGGCTGCACGCCGGCGCACGCTCAGGCGCCGAGCTTGCGCGTGGCGAACTCGCGCTGCTGCGCGTCGTGCACGATCAGGAAAAAGGGGTCGCGGGCCTCGGTGGCGGTGCCGGTGGCCAGCGCCCAGCCGTAGCTGCGGGCACGGGCGTGGATGGTGTGGCCTTCAGCCAGTGCGGCCTGGCGCACGGTGGCTTCGGGCAGCACCAGATCGAGCGTCGTGCCGGCGGTGTCGTCGAGCGCGGCCAGCGTCAGCTGCAGCCGGCCGGTGGTGCCCGCCTCGGCGACACGCACGACGCGGTAGTGGCCCTCGGCCATCTTCTTTTCGCCCTTGGACGCGTCGCTGCTGGAGCCGAAGGAGTCGGAGACGCTGCCCGACGAGGCCGACGAGCCCTCGGACGAGGCCGAGGACGCCGAACTCGCGGCATGCGCCGGCAGCGCGGCCAGGGCCAGCGTGGCCAGCAGGGCGGGGATGGCGAAGGTGGCAGACGTGCGACGGGCCATGGGCATGCTCCTGGGTGTGGGACGGGTGGGTGCCATGCTACGGCGCAAACCGCTGCCTTGGCGGGCCTCTCTCGGCGCGGCTGCAACAGGCCGTGTGGCGTGCCACACGCGGTGCGGCTGACTACACTCGCCGCGCTGGAGACCGTGTATGGAGACCAAGTGGCTGGAAGACTTCGTGAGCCTGGCCGAGACGCGCAGTTTTTCGCGCTCGGCGCAGCTGCGGCATGTCACGCAGCCGGCGTTTTCGCGCCGCATCCAGGCGCTCGAGGCCTGGGCCGGCATCGACCTCGTCGACCGCTCGGCCTACCCGACGCGCCTGACGGCGGCGGGTGAGACGCTGCACGCGCAGGCGCTCGAGGTGCTCGAGGCGCTGCAGGCCACGCGCAACATGATGCGCAGCCACCAGGCGGCCGACCAGGACATGATCGAGTTCGCCGTGCCGCACACGCTGGCGTTCACGTTCTTCCCGCACTGGCTGATGGACCTGCGCCAGAACTTCGGCGCTGTGAAGACGCGCCTGACGGCGCTGAACGTGCACGACGCGGCCCTGCGGCTGACCGAAGGCGGCTGCGATCTGCTCATCGCCTACCACCACCCGAGCCAGCCGCTGCGCCTGAGCGACGACCGCTACGAGATGCTGGCGCTGTCCAGCGAGACGCTGGCACCCTATGCCAAGGCCGGCGCCGACGGCCGGCCGATGTTCACGCTGCCCGGGCGGCCCGGTGAGCGCGTGCCCTTCCTCAGCTACGCCTCGGGCGCCTACATGGCCGGGCTGGTCGAGGCCATCCGCAAGCAGGCCGGCGAGCCGCTGGCGCTGGAGGCGATCTACGAAACCGACATGGCCGAGGGCCTGAAAGCCATGGCGCTTGAAGGCCACGGCCTGGCCTTCCTGCCGCACAGCTCGGTGCGCAAGGAGCTGAAAGCGCGGCGGCTGGTAGCGGCCTCGGCCGACGCGCTGCTCTCGCTCACGATGGAGGTGCGCATCTACCGCGAGCGCCCCGAGGCGGCGCGCCACCGCAAGCCGGCGGTGCAGGCGCTGTGGGACTACCTCGGTTCTCAGGGTCAACCCTGAGCGCGCATGCCGCTGCCGCATGGCGCGCATGCGCATCGGCATTGGCTTGTGGGCCATCGCGGCCGCTACAGTCCGCCGCCGTGCACCACCAAGCGCCCTTGGGCCACGGTGGCACGCCCCGTGCATGCACGGGCTTCCACCCGGGTGAACGTCGGGGGCTGATTCCTAGAATGCGCCCCAGCGTTGTCCGTCGACGATGTTTCCAGGAGTCTCCATGACGAAAAGTTTCCTCACCGCTGCCGTGCTGGCCTTGTTGGCCGCCGGTGTCGCCCAGGCCGATACGCTGGCCAAGATCAAGCAGTCCGGCGCCGTGTCGATGGGCGTGCGCGAGTCCTCCGGTGCCTTGTCGTACACGCTGGGTGACGGCAAGTTCGCCGGCTTCCACGTCGAGGTCTGCTCGCGTGTGCTGTCCGACGTGCAGAAGCAGCTCGGCCTGGCCAAGCTCGACGTCAAGTTCGTGCCCGTCACCTCGCAGAACCGCATTCCGCTGGTGCAGAACGGCACCGTCGACATCGAGTGCGGCAGCACCACCAACAACGCCACGCGCCAGAAGGACGTGGCCTTTGCCGTGACGACCTACGTCGAGGAAGTGCGCATCGCCGTGAAGGCCAACTCCGGCATCACGGGCATCGCGCAGCTGGCCGGCCGCAACGTGGCCACCACCACTGGCACCACCTCGGTGCAGCACCTGCGCCGGCATGAGCGTGCCGCGGGCATCAACTTCAACGAGGTCTTCGGCAAGGACCACGCCGACAGCTTCCTGCTGCTCGAAACCGGCCGCGCCGACGCCTTCGTGATGGACGGCCAGATCCTCGCCGGCAACATCGCCAAGGCCAAGAACCCGGCCGAGTTCCGCATCGTCGGCGAAGTCCTCTCCGTCGAGCCCATCGCCATCATGATGCGCAAGGACGACGCGCCCTTCAAGAAGGCCGTCGACGACAGCATCATCGCCATGATCCGAAGCGGCGAGATGGGCCGCCTCTACAACAAGTGGTTCACCCAGCCGATCCCGCCCACCAACACCAGCGTCGGCCTGCCCCTGAGCGAAGCCACCCGCGCCGCCTGGGCCAGCCCGAACGACAAGCCGCTCGAGGAATACCTGAAGAAGTGACGGCAGACAGCGGCCCCGGTTCCGGGGCCGCTTCACATCAGGGAGGGAGCGCCGCGTGGCGACTTGGGATTGGCAGGTCTTCTGCAAGGAGACCGTGACGGGTGAACAGATCGCCGGCTGCTTCGGCAAGGGCGGCGACATCACCTACCTGGACTGGATCATCTCGGCCTGGGGCTGGACGCTGAGCGTGGCCCTGTTGGCGCTGGTGGTAGCGCTGGCCGTGGGCGCGCTGATGGGCATCCTGCGCACCGTGCCCGACAAGCGGCTGGTGTTCATCGGCACGGCCTGGACGGAGCTGTTCCGCAACGTACCGCTGCTGGTGCAGATCTTTCTCTGGTACCACGTGCTGCCGGCGCTGTTCAAGCCGCTGCAGGCGTTTCCGAGCTTCATCCTCGTGGTGCTGGCGCTGGGCTTCTTCACCAGCGCGCGCATCTCCGAGCAGGTGCGTGCCGGCATCCAGAGTCTGCCCAAGGGCCAGCGCTACGCCGGCCTGGCGATGGGGCTGACGCTGCCGCAGACCTATCGCTTCGTGCTGCTGCCGATGGCGTTTCGCATCGTCATCCCGCCGCTCACCAGCGAGAGCATGAACATCATCAAGAACTCGTCGGTGGCGTTCGCGGTGAGCATCGCCGAGCTGACGATGTTCGCGCTGCAGGC
>JAIYDH010000368.1 GCA_027487585.1 Rubrivivax sp. | reverse complement strand
TGGCTGCTGCAGATCGGCCTGAGCCTGCCCAAGCTGGAGGTGCTGCGCACCGAGGTGCGTGCGCTCGGCGCCGACACCTGGCGCGTGCGCTTCGCGGTGGCCAACGCCGGCTACCTGCCCAGCTACGTGAGCAAGCGCGCGCTCGAACGCAAGACGGCCCGCGGCACCGTGTTCCGCATCCACCTGCCCGCCGGCCTGAGCCTGTTGAGCGGCCTCGAGCGCGAGGTCGGCGCGCACCTCGAGGGCCACGCGCCGAAGAGCTCGCTGCAGGCCTTCTTGCCCAGCCGCGAGCTCACTGGCGACCGCGCCGTGGCCGAGTGGGTGGTGCGCGGGCCGCGGGGCACGGCCATTGCGCTGAGCGCCACGGCTGATCGCGCCGGCACCGTGCGCACCGAGGTCACGCTCGATTGAGTTCACGGTGATGGCCTTTCCGCCGGAACCCGGGCCCGACGACCCCTGGTCGACGCTGTTCGAGTTCCTGCCCATCGGTGCCTACCGCAGCACGCCCGACGGGCGCCAGTTGCGTGCCAACCCGGCGCTGGTGCGGCTGAACGGCTTTGCCACCGAGGCCGAGCAGGTCGCGGCCGTGCGCGACATCGGCACCGAGTGGTATGTCGATCCCACCCGGCGCGCGCAGTTCAAGGCGCTGATCGAGCGTGACGACCGCGTCGTGGCCTTCGAGTCCGAGATCTACCGGCACAAGACGCGCGAGCGCATCTGGATCCGCGAAAACGCCCACGCCGTGCGCAGCGCCGACGGCCGCGTCCGCTACTACGAGGGCACGGTCGAGGAGATCACCGACATCGTGCGCACCAGCGAGGCGCTGGCGCTGTCGGAGGCCAGCGTGCGCGACCTGGTGTCGCTGGTGCCGGGCATGATCTACCGGCTCGCGCTGGAGCCCGACGGGCGCCGCCGCTTCACCTTCATCAGCGAGCGGGTGCAAGAGCTCTACGGCGTCAGCGCGGCCGACGTGATGGCCGACAGCGTGGTGCTGACCGAGTGCATCCACCCGGCGGATCGCGAGCGCGTGGCCCGGGAGGTCGCGCGCGTGGCCGAGGACGGCAGCCCGCTGGACCTGGAGTTCCGCATCCGCCACACCGACGGCCGCGAGCGCTGGGTGCACTGGCGGGGTGGCGCTGCCGGCCCAGGGGCCGGGCCCGGCAGCGTGCGCGTCGGTGTGGCCATCGACGTCACTGAACGAAAGCAGGCCGAGATCGAAGCCGCCCGCAGCCAGGTGCGGCTGCAGCAGCTGGTCGACCTGATCCCGGGCGTGGTGTTCCGCACGCGCTTCGGTGCCGATGGCGCACGCCGCTACAGCTTCGTCAGCGACCGCGTGCGCGAGCTCTACGGCCTCGAGCCTGAAGAAGTGTTGCGCGATGGCGGGTGCCTGGCGCGCATGCGCCATCCCGACGCCGCCGAGCAGGTCACAAGGCTCTCCGACCAGGCCATCGCCGAGGGGCGCGAGCTGGACTACGAGGTGCCGCTGCGCCTGCGCGACGGCACCGAGAAGTGGGTGCACCTGCGCAGCGCCCCGGGGCCTGCGGAAGACGGCGACCCCGTGCGGGTCGGGGTGCTGCTGGATGTGACGGCCCGCAAGCAGGCGCAGCTGGCGCTGCAGCGGCAAAGCGAACTCTGGCTCGGCGCCCTGCAAGCCAGCGGTGACGGCGTCTGGGACTGGCGCGTGCAGGACGGCACCGAGATCCTCAGCCCGCAGTGCCAGGCGATGTACGGCTTCGCACCCGGCGAACTGCCCGACCGGCCCGACGCCCTCGACGAGCGCACCCACCCGGACGACCGTGCCGCAATGCAGGCCGACCGCGAGGCCCACTTCGCCGGCCGCACGGCACGCTACGTCAACGAGCACCGGGTGCGCTGCAAGGACGGCAGCTGGAAGTGGATCCTCGCGCGCGGGCTCGTCATCGAGCGCGACGCGATGGGCCGGCCGCTGCGCATGATCGGCACCCACACCGACGTGACCGCGGCCAAGCAGGCCGAGGGGTTGCGCCTGGAGCGCGACAACGCCGCCGCGGCCGACCGCGCCAAGAGCGAGTTCCTCAGCCGCGTGAGCCACGAGTTGCGCACGCCGCTGAACGCCGTGCTCGGCTTTGCCCAGCTGCTGGAGCTGGATCCCGGCGGCAGCGGCGAGCGCCAACGCGGCTGGGTGCAGCAGATGCTGGGCAGTGGCCGCCACTTGCTGGCGCTGCTCGAAGACATCCTCGATCTCAGCAGCCTGCAGAGCGGGCGGCTGGCCATGGCCCTGGAGCCGGTGCCGCTGGAGGCCGTCGTCGACGAGGCCTGGACGATGCTGGCCGCCGGCAGCCTGAGCACGCCGGCGCTGTTGCGGCGCTTCGACAACCAGCTGGCCGGTCTGGGGTGCGTGGTGCGGGCCGACCGCAAGCGGCTGAAGCAGATCGTCGGCAACTTGCTGTCCAACGCCATCAAGTACAACCGCGCCGACGGCTGGGTGCGCGTGGCCGTGGCCGAGGCGGCGCCTGCCCGCGACGGCGCGCCGATGCGCTGGGAGCTGCGCGTCAGCGACCAGGGCCCCGGCCTGGACGAGCAGCAACTGGCGCGCCTGTACAACCCCTTCGACCGCCTCGGCGCCGAACGCGGCCCGGTGGCCGGCACCGGCCTCGGGCTGGCGCTGACGCGCCAGCTGGTGGAGGCGCTGGGCGGCGAAATCGGTGTTGAGAGCACGCCGGGCCAGGGCAGCACGTTCTGGGTGCGGCTGCCGGAGGACTCTTCGGGGGGTTGAGGGCCGCACACCGTGCGGAGCCCCACACCCGGGTGCGGATTCCCAAGCCCCGTGCGAAACCCCGAACCCCGGGTGGACTCCCGAACCCGTTCGGGCTGAGCCTGTCGAAGCCCAGCCCCGGATGCACAATGCCCTTCACAATCTCAGGGCGAACGGGGAGGGCCCTTCGACAGGCTCAGGGCGAACGGGGCGAGGCCCTTCGACCAGCCCAGGGCGAACGGAAAACGGCGCTCAGCTCGAACGGGAAGTCGTGGGTTGCTCGAACCGGTACACCGCCACGCTCGCGCGCCAGTTCGGCGCCACGCGCACGGCGCGGCCCTGGTGCAGGCCGAAGGCATCGGTGACGTGCAGGCCCATGCGCTGCGCCAGCACGCCGAAGTCGGCGAAGGTGCCGACGCGGATGTTCGGCGTGTCGTGCCATTCGTACGGCAGCGCGCGCGTCACCGGCATGCGGCCGCCGGCCACCTTCAGCCGGTTCGGCCAGTGCGCGAAGTTCGGGAAGGCGACGATGCCGATGCGGCCCACGCGCGCCGTCTCGCGCAGCATGCGCTCGGTGTGGCGGATGGCCTGCAGCGTGTCGATCTGCAGCACGACATCGAAGCTCTGGTCGTCGAAGAGCGCCAGGCCCTCCTCGAGGTCGAGCTGCACCACGTCGACGCCACGCTGCACGCACTGCAGCACGTTGGCATCGGCCAGCTCCACGCCGTAGCCGCTGCAGCCCTTTTCGCGCTGCAGCCACTGCAGCAGTGCGCCGTCGCCGCAGCCCAGGTCGAGCACGCGGCTGCCCCTGGGTACCAGCGAGCCGATCACTTCGAGATCGCTGCGATCACTCACCGCCACCTCCGCCGTCGCCACCATCACCGTTGTTCGAGTGATCGTCGGCGGCACCCCGCTTGCTGCTGCCGCCGTCTGTGCCGACCGTCGCCACCGAGCCGTCGTCGCCCGATGCCGCGGGCGCGAGCCCCGCCGGGGCCTGCGGCTCGCGGTCGATGCGCTCGAACCAGGCGCGTACCACCGCGTGGTAGCGGGCGTCGTCCAGCAGGAAGGCATCGTGCCCCTGCGGCGCGGCGATCTCGGCGTAGTTCACGGCGATGTCGTTGTCGACCAGCGCCTTCACGATCTCGCGGCTGCGCGCCGGCGCGAAGCGCCAGTCGGTGGTGAAGCTCACGACCAGGAAGCGCAGGCCGCGCGCCGCGGCGAACGCCGCCTTCAGGCTGCCGCCGTGTGCACGCGCCGGGTCGAAGTAATCGAGTGCGCGCGTGATCAGCAGGTAGGTGTTGGCGTCGAAGTAGGTGCTGAACTTGTCGCCCTGGTGGCGCAGGTAGCTCTCGACCGCGAACTCGATCTCGCGCGTGCTGTAGGCCAGCGGCGCGGCCTCGCCGGCCTGCAGGCGGCGGCCGAAGCGCGCCTCCATGGCGTCGTCCGACAGGTAGGTGATGTGCCCCAGCATGCGCGCCACGCGCAGGCCGCGGCCGGGCACCACGCCGTGGCTGTAGAAGTGGCCGCCGTGGAAGTCGGGGTCGGTGACGATGGCGCGGCGCGCCACCTCGTTGAAGGCGATGTTTTGCGCCGACAGGTTGGGCGCGGTGGCGATGGCCGCCACGTGGCGCACGCGCTGCGGGTGGTGCAGCGCCCAGGCCAGGGCCTGCATGCCGCCGAGGCTGCCGCCGATCACGGCGGCGAGCTGCTCGATGCCCAGGCGGCTGAGCAGCCGGGCCTGCGCCTCGACCCAGTCTTCGACCGTGACCACCGGGAAATCGGCGCCCCACGGCCGCCCGGTGGCCGGGTTCGCGTGCATCGGCCCGGTGCTGCCGAAGCACGAGCCCGGGTTGTTGATGCCGATGACGAAGAAGCGGTTCGTGTCCAGCGGCTTGCCCGGGCCGACGAGGTTGTCCCACCAGCCCAGGCTGCCGTCGGGCGCGCTGCCGGCCACGTGGTGGCTGGCGTTGAGCGCATGGCACACCAGCACGGCGTTGCTGCGCGTGGCGTTGAGCGTGCCGTAGGTCTCGTAGGCCAGTTCGTAGGCCGGCAGCACCGCGCCGCTTTGCAGCGGCAGCGGCTCTTCAAAACGCATCGACTGTGGCGTGACGGAACCGACCGAACCCATGACCAAGAAAAACCCGGTGCCGCGCGTCAACACGGACACCGGGCGATCAGCGCAAGGCTGCTCATTCGGACATCCTGTTTAGTTCCGGCATCACACCGCTGCGCGACATGAGCCTTCTCTGAAGCGGGGGTACCGCTTTAGCCGCATTTGTTGAAAGCGCCCGCAATCCGGAGCAAATCGGCGCTGAGGGCAAAAGTATAGCCAGGGCCCTAACATGGCCCGCGATGAACACACCCGCCTTCACCGCCCTGATCGGCGCCCTGGCCTGCGCCGGGCTCTTGTGCCTGCCGACGGCGGCGCTGGCCCAGCCGGCCGACGAACCCGGCCCCGAAACCCCTGCCGACGAGCGCCCGCCGCAGCCGCTGTGGGAGGCAGGTCTGGCCGCCTTCGGCGCGCACGCGCCGGCCTACCCGGGCGCCCGGCAGCGCACCCGCAACGCCATCGCGGTGCCTTACCTGCTGTACCGCGGCCGCGTGCTGCGCGCCGAACAAGGCATCGTGGGCGTGCGCGCGGCCCGTACCGAGCGCATGGAACTGGACGTCGGCTTCGCCGGCAGCTTCGGCTCTGCAGCGTCCGACAACGACGCCCGCCGCGGCCTGCCCAACATCGGCACGCTGGTGGAGTTCGGCCCGCGCCTGCGCTGGCGCCTGGGCCCGGCCTTTGGCGGCAACCTGGGCGTGGCGGTGCCGTTGCGCGGCGTGTTCGACGTCAGCAACCGCTTTGACTACCGTGGCATGGCGCTCGAGCCATCGCTGCGGTGGAGCCGGCGGGCCGCCGGCTTCAACATCGGTGGCAGCCTGGGCCTGCTGATCGCCGACGAGCGCCTGGCCGACACCTTCTACGGCGTCGCACCCGTCTTCGCCACCAGCACGCGGCCGGCCTACGAGGCCCAGGCCGGGCTGGTGGCCACGCGCTTGTCGTTCAGCCTCAGCCGGCCCCTGGGTCGCGACTGGGTGGTGTTCGGCTTTGCGCGAGTCGACAGCGTGCGCGGCGCCGCCAACGAGAGCAGCCCGCTCGTGGGCAAGACACGCGGCACGGCCATGGGCCTGGGCGTGTCGTGGACCTTCGCCCGCTCCGACCGACCGGCGCAAACCTGAGCCCACCGACCATCGACCTGAGTGACATGACCGCCATGAGCCCCATCCCCGGTTTCGAAGACTTCGAGCCGCTCGACCTGCCCGTCCAGGGCCGGCGCCTGCGCGGCCGCATCGGCGGCCGTGTCGACGCGCCGCCGCTGCTGCTGCTGCACGGCTTCCCGCAGACGCACGTGCTCTGGCACCGCGTGGTGCCGCAGCTCGCGCCGCACTTCCGCCTCGTGCTGCCCGACCTGCGGGGCTACGGCGACAGCGATGCCGCGCCCGACGAGCCGCAGCACACGCAGATGGGCAAGCGCGCGATGGCCGCCGACGTGCTGGCGCTGATGCGGCAGCTGGGCCACGAGCGCTTCGCCGTCGCCGGCCACGACCGTGGCGGCCGTGTCGCGCACCGCCTGGCGCTCGACGCACCCGAGGCGGTGACGAAGCTCGCGGTGCTCGACATCGCGCCCACGCTCGACATGATCGAAGGCGCCGACTGGCGCTTCGGCCGCGCCTACTACCACTGGTTCTTTCTGGCGCAGCCGGCGCCCGAACCCGAGCGCATGATCGCCGCCGACCCCGTGCGCTACCTGCACCGCAAGCTCGGCGGCTGGGGTGCCGCCTCACTGGCGCATCTGCACCCCGCGGCGCTGGCCGAGTACGAACGCGCCATCCAGCGGCCCGAGGTCGTGCACGCCATGTGCGAGGACTACCGCGCCGCGCTCACCTGCGATCTCGAACTCGACCGCGCCAGCCGCGCCGCCGGCGACAAGCTGGCCTGCGATCTGCTGGTGCTGTGGGGCGGCCGCGGCATCGTGCAGGCCCTGTTCGACCCCATGGCGCTGTGGCGCGCCGCCAGCCGCGGCCGCGTGCAGGGCGAGGCGCTCGATTGCGGCCACTACCTGCCCGAAGAGCAGCCCGAGGCCACGGCGGCGAAGCTGTGCGCCTTCTTCGCGCAGTGAGCGAGCCGGTGGAACCGGTCTCGCAGGGCGAACGGTGGTGTGGGTGCCTGGCAAACCCCTTGCTCGCGCCGAGCGAACCTCTCCTTGTGTCCTGAGCGAACCTCTCCGCGCGGCCTGAGCAAACCTCTCCGTGCGTCCTGAGCAAACCCCTCCGTTCGCCCTGACAAAAACCCTCCTTTCGCTGTGAGCGAACCTCGCCGTTCGCTGTGAGCAAAACCTTCTGTTCGCTGGGAGCGAACCCCTCCGTTCGGTGCGAGCGAACCCCTCCGTTCGCCCTGAGCTTGTCGAAGGGCTCGTGAAGTGCACAGGCTCTAGGGCTGAGCTTGTCGAAGCCCCCCAGGAGCCCTTCGACAGGCTCAGGGCGAGCGGAGGTGTGTGACGCGAGCCCTTCGACAAGCTCAGGGCGAACGGAGGTGTGTGGCGCAAGCCCTTCGACAGGCTCAGGGCGAACGGTGGTGTGTGACGCGAGCCCTTCGACAGGCTCAGGGCGAACGGAGGTTTGTGACGCAAGCCCTTCGACAGGCTCAGGGCGAACGGAGGTGTGTGACGCGAGCCCTTCGACAGGCTCAGGGCGAGCGGTGGTGTGTGGTGCGAGCCCTTCGACAGGCTCAGGGCGAGCGGTGGTGTGTGGTGCGAGCCCTTCGACAGGCTCAGGGCGAGCGGGTGCTGTTGCCCAGAGCGAGCGGTGGCTTCCCGGCCACGGGTGGGTCAGGCTGCCGCCGCCGGCAGCAAACCCAGCAGGGCCAGCACCTCTTCTTTTGTGCGGTAGCGGCCAAAGCGCGCCTCGTCTTGCGCGCGCACGATGGGGAAGGTGTCGAGCACGTACGCCGCGTCGTCGGCGCCCAGGCCGTAGAGCCAGAAGAACAGCGCGTCCAGCGCGGCCAGGCGGCGGCGGCGGTCTTCGTCGTCCCAGCGGATGGGCGGCAGCACCTGGCCTTGCTCGTCGACATAGCCCAGGTCACGCGCAAACGGCGCCAGGTCGTGCGCGGTGTAGCTCAAGGCCAGCACCTGCGGCAGCACGAAGTCGGCGATGGTGGGCGCGGGGTGGTGGCCGTTCATCAGGCTGGCCTCACGAACATGCTGGGTGAAGGCGGGGGGCAGCGGGTCGTCGAAGCGGGCAGGAGGGATGACGGGGAGTTGTTCGAGGATGAACCAGCTGAAGTTCTGCCCCTGGACCTTTTGGCGGGCAAGCCAGTCGAATGCGAACGAATTGAGAACCGCGAGAAGCAACGCGGTTGTGCGAGGTCCCTGTTCAGGAGGTGGCAGCAGCACCGACATGCTGTGGCCAACGCCGCTTTCCGGCAGTACGGCAGCAATCATGGTGCGCATGTTGGTCGGTGAAGTGACCGACTTGAATGCGAGCATCCAAGGCCGCGCGCCAAACCGTTGCGCGATTGCCCTTTCGACCCAGTATTGCGGTCGAGGTGAGCGCTGAGGATCAAGCTTTTCGTGACCGCTCAAGGAGTCCGGCTGAGCTGCCCGCTTCAGATTGGCCAGATTGACAGCCACATCGGCTGCCCGGTGGTCATATGCCTGAACCATCTTGCCTTCGTAAAGCGGCACAACGGCTTCTGTCGAGAGCTCAGAGGCCTTACGAAACCAGGACGAATCGTTGGTCATGTGAAACATCGTGGCGTACGCGACTGGCCACGTGTTCCGCCGACCGCCTCCGAGATGCTGGACCAGCACGGGATGATTGGCGAAGAGCTTCTTGGTCAGCTCGAAATCGCGGCGCGATCTGAAAACTGGCGCTGAACCAGTGTTGGGATTGAGCAGACCGAAGTCAGCCGCGGTGAGCTGCAGCAACCGGCTCGCATCGGCCAACTCCGCCACGGTGTGCAGAAAGAAAGCCGCTCGCGTGCCCGCAAACCGCCGCGCCTCGCCGCCGAACACCAGCGTGCAGAACTTGAAGCGCGAGTCCACGTCTGGAAAAAACGCCTTCTTGTTTTCGAAGTCGAACAGCGCACCCAGCCGCTCCGTGGCGGCGATGCTGCGGAAAAATGCCGACGCTCCCTTGTCCGCCGCGATGCCACTGGGGGTCAGCAGCGCCACGACTCCCTGCGGCTTGGCCAAGGTCAGCGCTCGCTCGACGAACAAGCTGTATAGGTTGACGTCGCCAGTCGACAACAGCGGAAAGTCGCCGCCGTCGGCGACCACGCGGCGCTGCGCATCGGCCCTTTCAACCTGTCGGGTGAACTCTTGATGCAGTGAGGGTTGCTTGGTCGCCAAGCCCTTGATCAGCGCTTTGCGTTCGGATGCCTTCTGCGCGTGGGCGATCTCGGGAATCCGATCAGAGAACCACTGAACTTCTTCGACGCGCATCACGTCCCACGGCGGGTTGCCGATCACCGCGTCGAACCCCGGGTCTGCACCAGCAAACGCCGTCGGAAACGCCGTCCACCAGTGGAAGAAGCGCTCCTCAGCCGCCAGCGAGCGCACGCGCTGCAGCAGCGCCCGAGCGGCTTCGGGGCCCGCGCCCGCGCCGTCCAGCGTGCCGGCGGCCAATGTCGCCACGAGGTTGCGCGTGGGCTCCAGCAAGGTGTCCAGAGCCGCGCGCGTGGCTTCGTCGCACAGCTTCGTGAGCTTGGCCGCCTTGTCCACCGGCCAGCCCGGCACCAGCCAGCGCATCGCGCGCCAGAAGTCCAGCAGCGCGTGCACCGGCGCCACCTGGGCATCGGCCTCTTCGGCCAGCCGCTGGCTTAGCCGCGCCTCGGCGATGTCGACATCGGTGAAGTCGGCCACTTGCTGCAGGTTCTTGGCCGCGAGCTCCAGCCGTTGCAGCTCTGCCTGCTGGAACAGCATGCCCAGCACTTGCAGGCCCTGCTGCACCGTGGCCAGGCGCTCGCCGTGCAGGCTGTCGCCGTGCTTCAGGTGGTGGTCCAAAAAGCTCAGCGGCGCGCCCACGGTAAAGGTGTGCAGCCACAGCGCCGTTTTGGCCAGCTCCACGGCCATGGCGTTCTTGTCGACGCCGAAGACGCACTTCTTCAGCACCATGCGGCGCACGATGTGGCGGTCGTCGAGCTGCGCGTCGGCCACCGCCCAGCCGTGCTCGCGGGCTTGCTTCTTGATCGCGCCGCGCACGGCCGCCAGCCGCACCAGCAGCGGGCTCTCCCAGGGCCGGCCGCGCTCGGCCAGGTGCGCGGCCCAGGGCATGTCGGCCACGCGCAGCTGTGCGGCGGTGGCGGCCTCCAGCACGCGGTCGGCGATGAAGTCCACCAGCGCCACCAGGAAGTGGCCGCTGCCCATGGCGGGATCGCAGATCTTGAGTTCGAGGATGCGGCTGGCCGGGTCGGCCGCGTCCAGGCGCTCCCACTCGGCGGGGTTGAGCGAGCCCTTTTGCTTCCAGCCGTCGAGCAGCTTGTCGAAGGCGGCCACGCGCTCGCTGGCCAGCAGGCCCACGCTTTCGCGCAGGATGAGCTGCACCAGATCGTCGTGTGTGTAGTAGCTGCCCGAGACCTTGCGCGCAAAGCTGGCGGGCACGGCCGTCACACGGTCGATCTCGGGGCTGTAGTGCAGATCGGCCGGGGCCACCTCGTGCTGCAGCTGGTATTCAAGCAGCCGCTCGTAGATGCTGCCCAGGTGGCTGACGCTCAGGTCGCGGTAGTTGATCCAGCCGCGCAGCAGGTCTTCCGTGCGGCGGCTGAGCGCATCGATGATGGGCGCCAGCACGGCGTCGGGCACGCGCGTGCGCTCCAGCAGCAGGCTGCGGCCGCGGTTGAACAGGCCGCCGTTGTAGGCGGGCATGCCGATGGTGTCGTCGCCCTCATCGATGAGCCAGAACGCGCCCTGAAGATCGCGCCAGATGTTGGTTAGCTTGCTCGACAGCTGCTTGCCCGCGTCGATGTCGTCGCGCACGTGCTCGCGCATCGCTCGCACGCTGTAGGCCCGGTACCGCTCATCCCCCACCGGCAGCAGCCGCCGGTCTTCGGCATAGAACAGGAACAGCAGCCGGTACAGCAAGATGAGCGTGGCCTCGCGCACCTCTTCCAGGTACTCGCGGGTGTAGCGGTGGCGCGTGCCGCTGCCGTAGCCCACGGGTTCATTCTTCGCCTGCAGGTCGCCACGCGCCAGCGCCTGCGCCAGCGTGGGAAAGATCTCGTCAAAGACGCGCCGGCCCAGATCGGCCGACACCTTTTCTTCGTACGCCCGGGCCTCGGCGCGGGCGTAGGCATGGAAACTGCGCGCCGCGCTGTCCCAGGTCTGCGTGAGAAAGGCCGCGCGGTTGAACAGCAGAAAAAACAGCTTCAGCCCGTGCGCGGGCTCGGGCATGTCGATGTCCGGCTGCACGCCGGGCACGCCCAGCAGTGCGGCGAGGTCGAGTTCAAGAAACTCCTCGGCGCGCGAGCGGGCGTCTTGCCAGTACAGGCGCCAGACGCCGCCGTTGGTGAGCACGCCCCACTTGACGGAGCGGTCGCTGGCCACGTCGGCGCGCGAGAGGTAGCGCAGCATCTGCGAGCTGGGCGCGCCGGGGTCGAGCGGTTCGTCGCTGGCGCCGCGGTCGAGCGGGCGCAGCCAGCGCTTGGCTTCGAGCAGCGCCAGGCCGTGGCGGTAGCGGCGGTCGTCGTGTTTTTCGTCGAGGGCGCGCTGCTTGGCCGCGGCGTCGGCAAACAGCAGGATGTCGGGCACGTCTTCGCGCCGCTTGCCGCTGAGGTTGACCTGCGGCAGGTAGTCGTCTGCCCAGCCGAGCTCCATCAACACGCGCTCGATGACGAGCTGCTCGGTCTGCGCCTCGTTCATCACGGTGTCGGCCGCCAGGCCGGCGAACACAGCGCGCAAGCAAGCCTCGAAGGCGGTGGCTGCGGTATCCGACAAGGCCTGGTAGGGCGGCGTCTCGCGGATGCCGTGGCGCAGGAAGTCCTGGGTGAAGAGTTGGCCTTGCATGCAGGGGCTCGGTGGCGCGGCAGTTTAAGGGGCCAACTGGCTTGCAAAGGCGGCCCAGTTCGGCCTGGTGGCCACGGTCCGGCCCACTAGCATCCAGGTGCAGCCGGCCGCTCGAGCCGCGCCGGAGACAAGCCCATGCACGCCTGGCTCAACCACCTCGACCCGCACTTCCCGGTGCGCTACTGGGCCTGGCTGCTCGCGGCCGTGCTGACGCTGGTGCTGGCGCTGCTGCAGGTGTTCACCGGCAGCGGCGGGCTGCTGGCGCTGGGCGGCCTCTTGCTCGTCGGCCTGGGCTGGCGCGACACGCGGCAGACGCGCCACTCGGTGCTGCGCAACTACCCCGTCATCGGCCACCTGCGCTTTCTGCTGGAGTTCATCCGGCCGGAGATACGCCAGTACTTCATCGAGTCCGACAACGAGGCGGCGCCGTTCTCGCGCCAGCAGCGCAGCCTGGTCTACCAGCGCGCCAAGGGCGAGGCCGACAAGCGGCCCTTCGGCACCCAGCTCGACGTGCACGCGCTCGGCTACGAGTGGATCAACCACTCGATCGCGCCCACCGAGGTGGCGAGCCATGACTTCCGCATCACCATCGGCGCGGCCGGCAGCTGCACCCAGCCCTACAGCGCCAGCGTCTTCAACATCTCGGCGATGAGTTTCGGCGCCTTGAGCGCCAACGCCATCCTCGCGCTCAACGGCGGCGCCAAGCGCGGCGGCTTCGCGCACGACACCGGCGAAGGCAGCATCAGCCAGCACCACCGCGTCAACGGCGGCGATCTCATCTGGGAAATCGGCAGCGGCTACTTCGGCTGCCGCGACGAAGCCGGCCGCTTCAGCGAAGAGCGCTTCACCGCCAACGCGCTGGACGCGCAGGTGAAGATGATCGAGCTCAAGCTGAGCCAGGGCGCCAAGCCCGGGCACGGCGGCGTGCTGCCGGGCCCGAAGGTCACGGCCGAGATCGCCGCGGCGCGCGGCGTGCCGGCCGGCGTGGACTGCGTGAGCCCGGCCAGCCACTCGGCGTTTGCCACGCCGGTGGAGATGCTGCGCTTCATCGAGCGGCTGCGGCGGCTCTCAGGGGGCAAGCCGGTGGGCTTCAAGTTCTGCATCGGCCACCCTTGGGAGTGGTTTGCCATCTGCAAGGCCATGCTCGAGACCGGCCTGGTGCCCGACTTCATCGTCGTCGACGGTGCCGAGGGCGGCACCGGCGCGGCGCCGCTGGAGTTCACCGACCACGTGGGCGCGCCGCTGCAGGAAGGCCTGCTGCTGGTGCACAACACGCTGGTGGGCCTGAACCTGCGCCAGCGCGTGCGCATCGGCGCGGCGGGCAAGGTGGTGAGTGCCTTCGACATCGCTCGCTGCATGGCGCTGGGCGCCGACTGGTGCAACTCGGCGCGCGGCTTCATGTTCGCACTCGGCTGCATCCAGGCCCAGGCCTGCCACACCGGCGCCTGCCCCTCGGGCGTGACGACGCAGGACCCGCTGCGCCAGCAGGCACTGGTGGTGCCCACCAAGACCGAGCGCGTGTGGCGCTTCCACCAGAACACGCTGATGGCGCTGAAGGAACTGGTGCAGGCCGCGGGGCTCACGCACCCGGGGCAGATCACCGCCAGCCACATCGTGCGCCGTGTCTCGCAGGGCGACGTGCGGCTGCTGGCCAACCAACTGCCCTTCCTGAAGCCCGGTGCGCTGCTGGCCGCCACCGAAGGCCGTGCCGACTGGCCGCACAACGTGTACCGGCAGTACTGGCCGCTCGCGCAGAGCAGCAGCTTCCAGCCCGTGGCGTGACACGACCCCGAACGGGGTTAGGCCCAACCACCCCACCGTTCGCACGGAGCTTGTCGAAGTGCCCATGGTCCTCGGGGGCTTCGACAGGCTCAGCCCGAACGGGTTTGGTCCAACCCTCCCCCACCGTTCGCACTGAGCGTGTCGAAGTGTCCGTGGTCCTCGGGGGCTTCGACAGGCTCAGCCCGAACGGGGTTCAGGTCGGTGGTGCGCTGTCGATGTAGCTCTGGCGCGCGGCGATCTTCTCGTGCCACTTCGCCAGGTTCGGGTGCGTGTCGCGCCAGTCGATGTGCGCGAAGCGGAAGTCGAGATAGCCCAGCGCACAGGCCACGGCGATGTCGGCCAGCGTGAAGTGCGTGCCGCTGCACCAAGGCTTGTCGCCCAGGCCTTGCGCCATGCTCTTGACGGTGGCGTGCACGCGGCTCATCTGGCGGTCGATCCAGGCCTGCGAGCGTTGCTCGGCACTGCGGCCCGGCCAGGTGGCTTCGAGCCGCGCCAGGATGGAGGCATCGAGCAGGCCGTCGGCCAGAGCCTCCCAGGTCTTGACCTCGATGCGCTCGCGGCCGCTGGGCGGGATCAGCTTGCCCACCGGGCTGAGCGTGTCGAGGTACTCGACGATGACGCGCGAGTCGAACACCGCCTCGCCGCCGTCGAGCACGAGGCAGGGCACCTTGCCGAGCGGGTTGCTCTTGAGGATGTCGTCGTTGCC
>JAIYDH010000317.1 GCA_027487585.1 Rubrivivax sp. | reverse complement strand
TCTCGGCCGTGCTGATCGTGGCCATCAGCACCACGACCGCCTATGCGTTCGCGCGGCTGAAGTTCGCGCACAAGCACGTCATCCTGTCGAGCATGCTGGTGCTGCAGATGTTCCCGGTGGCCGTGGCGCTGGTGGCCATCTACGCCATCTTCGAAGGGCTGGGCCAGAAGATCCCCTGGCTGGGCATCGAGACGCACGCCGGGCTCATCGTGGCTTATCTGGGCGGCGTGGCCATGCACATCTGGACGATCAAGGGCTACTTCGAGAGCATCCCGGTGGAGATCGAAGAAAACGCCAAGGTCGACGGCGCCACCCACTGGCAGGCCTTCCGCCACGTGCTGCTGCCGATGGCGGTGCCGATCCTGATGGTGGTGTTCGTGCTGGCCTTCATCGGCACCATCATCGAATACCCCGTGGCTTCCATCCTGCTGCGCGAAGAACCCAACCTGACGCTGGCGGTGGGCAGCAAGTTCTATCTCTACGAACAGAAGTACCTGTGGGGCGATTTCGCCGCCGCGGCGGTGCTGAGCGGCCTGCCCATCACGCTGGTGTTCCTGCTGGCGCAGCGCTGGATCGTCAGCGGCCTCACCGCCGGGGGGGTGAAGGGATGACGGTTTTCGAGGTCGCGTTGCACATGAGGTCCCGACTCCGGCCCCTCTGCGCTGCCGTGCTGCTGGCCGGCGCGCTTCCCGCCTGGGCCCAGCCCGTGGCCGCCAGCGGCCCCGACGCCGTCGCAAGCGCCGCCTGCCGCCCCGACCCGCTGCAGGGCCGCGCCGTCTACCTGCGCGGCAGCTTCAACGCCTGGGCCGCGCCCGAGGCGCAGCGCTTCACCTGGTTCTGCAACCGCTGGGAGCTGGTCACCCGGTTGCAAGGCGAGCACCGATTCAAGCTCGGCGACGAAGGCTGGAGTGCCGACGCCGACTACGGCAGCGCCGACGGCCGGCGGCTCGTGCCCAAAGGGCCCGAACTGCAGCGCCGCTTTGGTGGCACGAACTCCACGACCACGCCCGGCACCTACCGCTTCACCGTCACCATGGCCGACCCCACCACGCCCGTGCTGCGCATCGACGAATGCCCCGCCAACGAGCCGCCGCTGGGCGCCACGGCCCTCTTCCTGCGCGGCACGCCCAACAACTGGGCGGCGCTCGACGACTACCAGTTCCAGTTCAGCTGCGACGCCTACTACCTGAACGTCAAGCTCGAAGGCCGGCACGAGTTCAAGATCGGCGATGCGGCCTGGAAGGACGCCAGCACCATCGGCCCCAGCGGCTTTGGCCAAGGCGCGAACTTCGCGCACAGCTTCAGCGGCGAGCACACGCTGCGCCTGGCCTGGGCCGGAGGCCGGCCGCAGCTGGACATCGGGCCCAGGAGCTGGGCCGATCCGCGCGCCGCGGCCGTCACCGACCCCGTCGCACTGAGCCTGCGCTTCGATTCGCGCAGCGCCGCCCACAAGCAACCCTTCGGCGCCGTGCCGGCGGGCACGGAGATCGAGTTCGCGATCAGCGCGATTCCTGGCGTGCAGCGCGCGACGCTGGTGCTGGAGAAGCGCCGGCTCGAAGGCAACCAGGAGGTGCTGGAGTACGCACCGCTGGCCCGTCTGCCGATGAGCCGCAGCGCCACGCCCGACGGCCGCGAGCGCTTCAGCGCCCGCCACCGCTTTGCCGACGTGGCCGTGCACGGCTATTGGTTCGAAGTGGAGATCGGCGGCAAGCTCTTCGCTTACCAGAACAACACCGAGCCGCTGCACTGGACGCGCGAAAAGGGCACCGGCGGCCTGGGCGCCGTGGCCGACCGGCCGGCCAACGTGGGCGGCATCCGGCGCTTTCGCCAGACGGTGCACGCGCCCGGCCTCGCGGTGCCCGAGTGGGCCGCCGACATCGTCTACTACTACGTCTTCCCCGAGCGCTTCCGCAACGGCAACCGCGCCAACGATCCGAAGCCCGGCCGCGACAAGTACCGCAACGTTGGCATCGAGACGCACAAGAGCTGGAACGAGCGGCCGTTCCGCCCCGGCAGCGGCGACGGCAGCGACGCTGTCTTCAACAACGACTTCTTCGGCGGTGATCTCGACGGCCTGGCCGACAAGCTCGACGAGATCCAGGCGCTGGGCGCCAACACCATCTACATGACGCCGGTGTTCCGCGCCGCCAGCAACCACAAGTACGACCACGCCGACTACCTGAACGTCGACCCGGCCTTCGGCGGCAACGCCGCCTTCGAGCGCCTGGTGCGCGAGGCCGCCAAGCGCGGCGTCCGCGTCATCCCCGACGCCAGCCTCAACCACACCGGCAGCGACTCGATCTACTTCGACCGCTACGGCAACTTCAACAGCAACGGTGCCTTCGCCGGCGGCAAGCCCAACCCGAAGAGCCCGTACTTCAGCTGGTACCGCTTCGACACCACGCAGACCGCGCCCGACCGCCAGTACCGCGGCTGGGTCGGCGTGCCCGACCTGCCCGAGCTCGACAAGACGAGCCCCGGCTGGCGCGAGTTTGCCTACGGCAAGCCCAACAGCGTGACGCGCACCTGGCTCCAGCGTGGCGCAGCCGGCTGGCGCATGGACGTGGCGCCCTGGGTGCCCGACGACTTCTGGCGCGAGTGGCGCCAGGCCGTCAAGGCCACCAAGCCTGACGCGCTGACGGTGGCCGAGACCTGGTTCGACTCGAGCAAGTACTTCCTCGGCGACATGTTCGACTCGACGATGAACTACGTCTTCCGCAACGCCGTGCAGGACTACGCGGCGGGTGGCAAGGCGGCCGCGCTGGTGGCGCAGCTCGAGCACCTGCGCGAGGCCTACCCCGCGCCCGTGCACCAGGCGCTGATGAACCTGCTGTCCAGCCACGACCAGGCGCGCGCGCTGCATGTCTTTGGCTGGCACGACGACGTCAAGGACCCGGCGCTCATCGCCCGCGCCAAGCAGCGCCTGCTGCTCGGCGTGTTCCTGCAGATGAGCTACCCCGGCGCGCCCACCGTCTACTACGGTGACGAGGTCGGCGTGACCGGCGGCGACGACCCCTACAACCGCGCCACCTACCCCTGGCCCGACGAAGGCGGCCAGCCCGACATGGGCTTGCGCGAGCAGTTCCGCCGCCTCATCGCGATGCGCCACGCGCACCCGGTACTGCGGCGCGGCGAGCTGATGGCGCCGGTGGTGGTGGACGAGCATGTGGTCGTCTGGCCGCGCCGGCTGGCCGCGTCGGCATCGGGCGGCACATCAGCGGGCACAGGTGAGCGCTGGGCCCTGGTGGCGGTGAACAACGGCACCACGGCACGCAGCGTGCAGCTGCCGCTCCCGGCCGGGTGGCCCGCCGGGCCGCTGCGCGATGCCCTGGAGGCCGGCGGCGCCGGCGAGATCTCGACCGATGGCGAGCTGATCCGCTTCACCTTGCCGGCGCTGGCCGGTCGCGTGCTGCTGCGCTGATCGCTCGTGGCTGGCCCGCCCGAGGGGCGGGTGTCGCGGTTCGTCGTCAACGCTTCCCTGAGCCGATGCCTGCGCCTGTGTCGGCGTCTCTCTCGGTATGCAGACGGACCGGCTGTTCAGCCGATGCCGTGGAAGAAGGCCATCACGCCACCCAGCAAGGCCACCAGCAGCGGCACGCCACACAGCAGCAGCGCGTTCCAGCGGCCGGTGGTGGCCGGCGCGGGGCGTGCGCTGCGCTCGGGCGTGAAGCCGCTGCAGTCAAACAGGTCTTCGACGAAGGCCTCGCTGCGATGCAGCTCGGGCAGCGCGCTCGCGGGGAAGCCGCTGGTGCGGCCGAGGCCCGGGCCTGAAACGTTGGCGGCGTTCATCGCAGAAGGTGTGCGGCTGGGGCGGGTGGCAGTGGGCGGGGTGTGGCAGGACTGTGCGCGCCGCCGGTATCGCTGCCGTGTCAGCCGCTACGCCCGTGGGTTTGTTTTGTTGCCGGCACGCCGCCGCGCCACGAACAAACGAAACACGGCGCCTGCGCGCGCGATGCGCCGACGATGCGCGTTTCCTCCACCATTGGAGGGATGGACACTCCGTCTCGGCAACCCCCGGTCTTTCACCACCCGTGGTTCGCCGCCGCACTGGCCCCGGGCGTCTCGGCAGCGGTGGACGCTGGCTATGATCACCTCGCCCCGACCATGGTGCCGACCTCCGAACCCGCTGCGGCCACGCCTGTGCTCATCGTCGACGACGAGCCCGAGTTGCGCGGCCTGCTGGCCGAGTACTTTGGGCGCCACGGCTTCGCGGTGCGCGCGGCCTCGGGGGCCGCCGAGGCGCGCGCCCTCATCGCCGAGCAGCGGCCGGCGCTGGCGCTGCTCGACATCAACATGCCTGGCGAAAACGGCCTCAGCCTGGCGCGCTGGCTGCGCGAGGCGCATGCCGGCGTCGCCATCGTCATGCTCACGACGGCCAGTGACGCGGTGGACCGCATCGTCGGCCTGGAACTCGGCGCCGACGACTACGTCGGCAAGCCCTTCGAGTTGCGCGAGCTGCTGGCTCGGGTGCGCGCCGTGCTGCGCCGCACGCAGGCGCTGCCGGCACCGCTGGCACCGCCTTCGGCGCTGGCCGCGGCCGTACCCGCCATCGCGCCGCCCACCGACGTGAGCCGCCGCATCGCCTTCGGCAGCCTTTGGCTCGATCTCGAGCAACGCAAGCTGCTGGCCACCGACGGCCGCGAGGTCGAGATCACCGCCGCCGAATACGACCTGCTGGCGCTGTTCGCGCGCCACCCGAACCGGCCGCTGTCGCGCGACCAGATCATGGAGCAGGCGCACAACCGCGGCTGGGACGTGTTCGACCGCTCCATCGACTTGCGCGTGATGCGCCTGCGCCGCAAGATCGAGCGCAACCCCGACAAGCCCGAGGTGCTGAAGACCGTGCGCAACGTCGGCTACGTCTACGTGCCGCCACTGGCGTGACGGCGCCGGCTCGGGTGCCCGCGGGCACGCCGGCCCTGGCGCGGCGGCTTCTGTGGTGGCTGGTGGTGCCCGTGGGGCTGCTGTTGGCGGTGCTGACGGCGCAGCAGTTCGCGGCCCGCTCGGCCGAGGCCGAGCGCGAGCTCGGCGCCCGTGTCGATGAGCGCATGCAGGTGCTGGCCGAGCTGGCCCGACCCGCCGCCGAACATGTGCAGGACCTGCGCCGCCTGCTTGAGGACCACTGGCGCGAGCCCCCCGACCCCGGCAACGCGCTGCGCCTGGCGCTGCGCCCACGCGCCGCCGGCGACGGCTGGGCGCTCGACCCCGCCGACGCGGCGGCGCAGCAGCGCTTCGGGCAGCTGTGGTGGGCGCCGGTCGACGGTCGCGCGCCCGACGAAGCCTGGCTGCGGCGGGCGCGTGTGTTCATCGACGTGGCGCGCATCGTGCACGCCCGCACGCCGGGCTTCGAGGCCACCTGGTTTGCCGCCGCCGAAGACAACCTCAGCTTCGGCTACCCCTGGGTCGACACCACGCGCATGCTGGCCAGCATGGGCGTGAGCGGCCTGCGCGGGCTCGACGCACCCCGGCAGGCCGGGGTGACCCGGGCCGAGAAAGACCTCGCTGCCGACCCGGAGGACACCGACTTCTGGGGTGTGCCCTACGTCAGCCAGCTGCACGGCGAACTCGTGCTGTCGCATGGCAGCGCCGTCATCGTCGACGGCCGCTACCGCGGCGAGGTGAGCCTGGACTTCCGCATCGACACGCTGCAGCGCCTGGCCCTGCGCTGGCAGTCCGACGACAGCCAGGTTTGGATCGTCGAACGCGGCCTCGTCGTGCTGGCCGATGCCAGCGAGGCCTTGCGCGCGCCGCCCGGCCAGGGGCTGGCAGACACTCGCGTCAGCGTGCCGCTGGCCACCCGCCTGGCCGCGCGCGGCATCCCGGTCGACGAGGCGCTGCTGGACCGCCTCGTGCACGATCGCGGCAAGCTCGCCCACGTCGGCGACTGGGTGATCGCCAGCGCCAGCCGCGAAGGCTTGCCGTGGATCCTGGTCGAGGCCCTGCCCCGCTCGGCGCTGCAGGCGCCGGTATGGCGCAGCCTGCTGCCCAACGCGCTGCTGGGCGGTGCGCTGCTGGCGGTGTTCGTGCTCGGGCAGTGGTTGTTCGCGCGCTGGTTCGTCACGCCGTCGGTGGCGGTACTGGCCTACCTGCGCCAGCTGGCCGCCGATCCGTTGGCGCCGGTACCGCAGCTGGGCCGACGCTGGCAGGGCTGGGTCGATGCCGTCACCGAGACCTTCCGGCGCCAGCGCGAGGCCTCCGACCAGGTCGAGCGCCAGCGCGAGGCGCTGCGTCAGAGCGAGAAGCTCTCAGCCATGGGCTCGCTGCTGGCGGGTGTGGCCCACGAGCTGAACAACCCGCTGGCCATTGCGATGGGACGCGCCAGCCTGCTCGAGGAAAAGGTGGCCGCGGGTGCCGAGCCGGGTGCGCTGCAGGACGACGCGCGCCGCATCCGCGAGGCCGCCGAGCGCTGCGGCCGCATCGTGCGCACCTTCCTGAACATGGCGCGCCAGCGGCCACCGTCGCGGCGCGCGGTGCAGCTCGACGACATCGTGCGCGCCGCCACCGACATGCTCGGCTACACCCTGCGCAGCCACGGCGTGCGCGTCGATCTGGCCCTTGGCGAAGGCCTGCCCGATGTGCAGGCCGACGCCGACCAGATCGGCCAGGTGGTGCTCAACCTGATGGTCAATGCGCAGCAGGCGATGGAGGGCGCGGCCACGCCCACGCGCGTGCTGAGCATCAGCACCGGCCTTGAGCTGCCCCGACACGGGCACGAGCCTCGCGTGTGGCTGCGGGTGGCCGACACCGGCCCGGGCGTGCCGGCCGAGCTGCACGAGCGCCTCTTCGAGCCGTTCTTCACCACCAAGGCCGTGGGTCTGGGCACGGGACTCGGCCTGTCGGTGTCACAAGGGATCGTGCGCGAACATGGTGGCGAGCTCGTGCTCGAGCAGCCACGGGGCGGCGGAGCCGCGGCAGCGCCGGCTGGGGCGTCGTTCCTGCTGAGCCTGCCGATCAGTGGCGAGAAGTCAGCCGGTGGCGAGGTGCGGGCCGCCACGGCCGCAGGCGCCCCCGACGCCGGGGCCGACGAGCTGCGGCGCGTGCTGGTGGTCGACGACGAGCCCGAGGTCGCCGAGCTGATGCGCGAGGTGCTCGAGTCCGCCGGCTTCGACGTGCTCACCGCCGAGTCGGGCGCGGTGGCGCTGG
>JAIYDH010000163.1 GCA_027487585.1 Rubrivivax sp. | reverse complement strand
CGGCTCGACACCGTGGCCGGAGCCATCTACTCCTTCGTCTGGGACGAGTACTGCGACTGGTACCTCGAGATCGCCAAGGTGCAGCTGGCCGAAGCGAAGAAAGCCGGCGACGAGAGCACCGCGCGCGCCACGCGCCGCACGCTGATCCGCGTGCTGGAAACCGTGCTGCGCCTGCTGCACCCCCTGGCGCCCTTCATCACCGCGGAGCTGTGGGAGGCGGTGGCGCCTGTGGCTGGGCGCAAGACAGGCATCGACTCCGTCGTCGTCGCGCCCTACCCGCAAGCGCAACTGGAGAAGGTCGACGCCCGGGCCGATGCCTGGGTGGCCCAGCTCAAGGGCGTGGCTGCCGAGGTGCGCCGCCTGCGCAGCGAGATGGGGCTGGCACCAGGCGAGCGCGTGCCGCTGCTCACGCTGGGCGAAGAGGGCTTTATTGCCGCTGCCGGGCCGCTGCTCACGGCGCTGGCGCGCTTGGCCGAGGTGCGCATGCTGCCCGACGAGGCCGCGTTTGCCGCCGCCACGCAGGCCGCGCCGGTGGCCGTGCACGGCGGCCTGCGGCTGGCGCTGCACGTCGAGATCGACGTCGCCGCCGAGCAGGCGCGCCTGGACAAGGAGATAGCCCGCCTGAAGGGCGAAGTCACCAAGGCCCGCGCCAAGCTGGGCAACGAAAGCTTCGTCGCCCGCGCGCCGGCCGCCGTGGTGGCGCAGGAGCGTGCCCGACTGGCCGAGTTCGAGGCAGCCGTCACACGCCTGGAGGACCAGCGCGCCCGCCTGGGCTGACAGAATCGCCGCCCATCACCCTTCAGCGCAGCAGCCCGCATCATGCCCATCCGCAAGGCGATCTTCCCCGTGGCCGGCCTCGGCACCCGCTTCCTGCCCGCCACCAAGGCGCAGCCCAAGGAGATGCTGCCGGTGGTCGACAAGCCGCTGATCCAGTACGCGGTCGAAGAGGCCTATGCCGCCGGCGTGCGCGAGATGATCTTCGTCACCGGCCGCCACAAGCGCCCGATCGAAGACCACTTCGACATGACCTTCGAGCTCGAGGTCGCGCTCGAACAGGCCGGCAAGAAGGAACTGCTCGAGGTGGTGCGGGGTGTGAAGCCCGACGACATGGAGTGCATCTACGTGCGCCAGGCGCAGGCCCTGGGCCTGGGCCACGCCGTGCTGTGCGGCCAGCGCCTGGTGGGCAACGAGGCCTTCGCCGTGCTTCTGGCCGACGACCTGATGGTGCACGACAAGCCGGTGCTGGCGCAGATGGTCGAGCAATACGACGAGTGGCGCGCCAGCATCATCGCCGTGCAGGAAGTGCCGGCCGAGCACACGCGGCGCTACGGCATCGTCGCCGGCACCGAGGTGAACTCGCGCGTGGTCGATGTCAACCGCATCGTCGAGAAGCCCGCGCCCGAGGTGGCGCCCTCACGGCTGGGCGTGGCCGGCCGCTACATCCTGACGCCGGGCGTGTTCCACGAGATCGAGACGCAGCCGCGCGGCGTAGGTGGCGAGATCCAGCTCACCGACGGCATTGCATCGCTGCTGCGGCGCGAAAAGGTGTTCGCCTTCCGCTACGAAGGCCGTCGCTACGACTGCGGCAGCAAGGAAGGCTTTCTCGAGGCCAACGTCGAACTCGCCCTGGCGCACCCGCAACTGGGCCCGGGCTTCCGCGAATTCCTGAAGGGCCTGGCGCTCTGACCTGCCCGTTCGGGCTGAGCTTGTCGAAGCGCCTCACGAACCTCCGTTCGCGCTGAGCCTGTCGAAGCGCTGCACAAACCTCCGTTCGCGCTGAGCCTGTCGAAGCGCTCTGTGCGCTCCAGGGCTTTGACAGGCTCAGCCCGAACGGTGCGGTGGTGAACGGTCGGGTGGGAACGGGAACAAGGGCTTCGACAAGCTCAGCCCGAACGGTAGTCGCCCGCCTAGCGCCGCCGCAGCACGTGCGTGTACTCGGGGCCTTGCGTGCCCTGCTCCACCAGATCGTTCCCGGTCTGGCGCGCAAAGGCCTGGAAGTCGCGCACCGATCCTGCATCGGTGGAGATCACCTTCAGCAGTTCGCCGCTCACCATGTCGGCGAGCGCCTTCTTGGCTTTGAGGATGGGCAGCGGGCAGTTCAGGCCCCGGGTGTCGAGTTCGCGGTTCACGTCCATGGCGGCCGCATTCTAGGCGCGTGGCGGAAACTCGATGAAGCGGGGTTCATGCCCTTGCGCACGCAGCCAGTCGGCCAGCGCGTAGCCTGTGCCGGCCGGCCAGCAGCGCACGTCGGCCGGCGCGAACAGCTTGTACTCGGCCAGTTCGGGGCTCAGGCGCACCTCGCCGCGGGCCTGCACATGAAAGGCGATGATCACCTGGTTCATGCGCTGGAAGTCGTACACGCCGATCAGCGACACGCGCTCGGCCACCAGCGCGGTTTCTTCCAGCACCTCGCGCGCGATGCCCGCCTCGGCGGTTTCGCCGGCCTCCATGAAGCCGGTGATCAGCGCGAACATGCGGCCGCTCCAGGCGGCATTGCGCGCGAGCAGGATCTGCCCGTCGCGGTCGGTGCACTCCACCACCGCGGCCAGCACGGGCGTCGGGTTGTTCCAGTGTGTCCAGCCGCAGGCCGGGCAGCGCAGGCGCGTCTTGGCGCCGCCGTCTTCGTCGGCGACGATGGGCGCCAGCGGCGTGCCGCAGGCGAGGCAGAAACGCGGCTCGAAAGCCATGGTCAGGCCGGGAACACGCCCGTGGACAGGTAGCGGTCGCCGCGGTCGCAGACGATGAACACCACCACCGCCCCCGGCTCGCGCCTGGCGATCTGCAGCGCCACCCAGCAGGCGCCCGCCGCCGAAATGCCGGCAAAGAGGCCTTCTTCGCGCGCCATGCGCCGTGCCATGTCCTCGGCGTCGGCCTGGCTCACGAGCACCAGTTCGTCGACCTTGCTCGCGTCGTAGATCTTCGGCAGGTAGGCCTCGGGCCACTTGCGGATGCCCGGGATGCGGCTGCCTTCGCTGGGCTGCGCGCCGACGATGCGCACCGCCGGGTTCATGCGCTTGAGGTACCGCGACACGCCCGTGATGGTGCCGGTGGTGCCCATCGCGCTGACGAAGTGCGTCACTCGGCCCGATGTGTCAGCCCAGATCTCGGGGCCGGTGGTCTCTTCGTGCACACGCGGGTTGTCGGCATTGGCGAACTGGTCGAGCACGCGGCCCTTGCCGTCTTTCTGCATCTGCTCGGCCAGATCCCGTGCGTACTCCATGCCGCCGCCCTTGGGCGTGAGGATGAGTTCGGCGCCGAAGGCCTTCATGGTCTGCGCGCGTTCGATCGACAGGTCCTCCGGCATGATCAGCACCATGCGGTAGCCGCGGATCGCCGCAGCCATGGCCAGCGCGATGCCGGTGTTGCCGCTGGTGGCCTCGATCAGCGTGTCGCCGGGCTTGATGTCGCCACGCTCCTCGGCGCGGCGGATCATGCTAATGGCCGGCCGGTCCTTCACCGAGCCCGCGGGGTTGTTGCCTTCGAGCTTGCCCAGCAGCACGGTCTCGGCGCTGATGCCCATCTGCCCCGGCAGGCGCTGCAAGCGCACGAGCGGCGTGCCACCGATGGCGTCTTCGAGGGTCTTCCAGGAGGGTGTTGCAGTCATGCGGTGAATTGTCGCAGCCGCGTCCTGCCCTGCCCCGCCACGTGGAATGCTGTGGGGAATGGCCAGGGATGTGCGTGTGATAATCGCGCCGCTTCGGCCCCCAGCGCCGTCAAGTCGCCCGCGTGACGAAATCGGTAGACGTAGCGGATTCAAAATCCGCCGCCGCAAGGCGTGCCAGTTCGAGTCTGGCCGCGGGCACCACCCCTACGCAGGCCCGCCCCCTCCATGCCGCCGCTGTCACCCACCACCCGCAACGTGATGATCGTCTGCGCGGTGGCGTTCCTGCTGTCGATGTTCGCGCCGCTGATGACGCGCTGGCTGGCCCTGTGGCCGCTGGGCTCGGGCCTGTTCATGCCGTGGCAGTTGCTCAGCTATGCGCTGCTGCATGGCGATCTGGCGCACCTGATGTTCAACATGCTGGGCCTGTGGATGTTCGGCTCCGAACTCGAACGGCTCTGGGGCGTGCGTCGCTACCTGCAGTTCATGGCCGGGGCCGGCGTGGCGGCCGCCGTGGCGCAGCTGCTTGTGACGGCACTGATGGGCAGTGTGACCCCGACAGTGGGCGCCTCGGGCGTGCTGTTCGGCCTGCTGATGGCCTACGCGCTGAGCTTCCCGCGGCGCCAGTTCGACCTCGTCGGCTTCCTGCCCGTGGTGCTGCTGCTGATGCCGTCGCAGATCCTCAACATCGCCGGCATGGTGCTGTTCTTCGTGCTGTTCACCAACCGCCAGGCGGTGCCGATTCCGCCGGTGTTCGTGCCCGCCATGACGCTGGTGGCCATCTACGGCGCGCTCGAGCTGTTCCTGGGGCTCTTCATGCGCAGCGGCGGCATCGCGCACTTCGCCCACCTGGGCGGTCTGCTGGGTGGCTGGCTGATGATGGCCTGGTGGCGCAACCGCTTCCGCGCCGATGCGCGCCGCGGGCGGCGCTGAAGGCCTCAATCCAGGCCGTCAGCCACCGTCGGGTGGCGCAGCACAAAACGAAGATCGCTCTTGAGCCGCTGGTTGCCGATGCGGCGCGACTCGCTCATGAAGCTCATCGTCATCGGTGACAGTGTCGCTGCGGCCTCGGCCCGGCTCAGCCGCGGCACCGACGGCAGGCCCGACAGCCGCGCCACCAGGTCGAGGTAGTCGCCCATCTTCAGCTCGGTGTCGTCGACGACATTGATCACGCGCTGCGGCCGCGCACGGGCCAGCGCGGCCACGCAGGCGCGGGCCAGGTCGTCGGCATGGATGTGGTTGGTGTAGACGTCGTCTTCGGCGCGCAGCGCCGGCATGCCGCGGCGCACGCGTTCGCGCGGATCGCCCCCATCGCGGTTGCAGGCGTAGATGCCGGGGATGCGCAGGATGGCCGTCTGCACGCCGCCGGCACGGCCGCGCAGGCGCACGCGGGTCTCGGCATCGACACGGCGCCAGGCGCGGTCGGTGGTCGGTGCGGGCATCGTGGTCTCGTCGATGCGCGCACCCTGGCAATCGCCGTACACGCCGGTGGTGCTGGCGTAGACGAAGCGGCGCACGCGCCCGCCGCGCGCCAGCGCCGCCAGCAAGGCCGCGGTGCGGGGGTCTTGCCGGCCCTGGTTGGGCGGCGGGGCAAGGTGCAACACCGCGTCGGCCAGGCCAGCCAAGCGGCCCAGCGTGGCGGGTTCGTCCAGGTTGCCCAGCAGCGGCACGGCGCCGGCCGCGCGCAGCAGCGGCACCCGCGCGGGCGACGAGCTGAGCGCGAACACCTGCCAACGCCCGCGCAGCAGCGGCAGCACGCGCAGGCCGACATCGCCACAGCCCACGATCAGCAGGGACGGGCGGCAAAAGCGGCGAGGCAGGTTCATGTGGCGAAGCGCGGCAAGGCGTCCAAGGTGACGGGCACAATTCCACCATGAGCTTCAAGATCACCCTCGAGCCCTCCGGCCTGCAGTTCGACGTCGCCGCCGACGAGGCCATCCTGCCAGCAGCCATCCGCCAGGGTGTGGGCCTGCCCTACGGCTGCCGCGACGGCGCCTGCGGCTCATGCAAGAGCCGCCTGATGGCCGGCGAAGTGAAGCACGGCCAGCACCAGCTGAAGGCGCTGCCGGTGGCCGAGGCCGAGCAGGGCTTCATCCTCACCTGCTGCGCCGTGCCGCAGACCGACTGCACCGTGCAGGCGCGCAGCGTGCCGGGCGCCGGCGAGTACCCGGTGCTGAAGCTGCCCACGCGCGTGATCAGCATCAGCCGGCCGGCGGCCGACGTGGCGGTGCTGAAGCTGCAGCTGCCGGCGAACCAGAACCTGCAGTACCGCGCCGGCCAGTACGTGGAGTTCATCCTGCGCGACGGCGCGCGCCGCAGCTACAGCATGGCCAACGCGCCGCACCTCGTGGGCAGCCCGCCGGCCATCGAGCTGCACCTGCGGCACATGCCAGGCGGCAAGTTCACCGACCACGTGTTCAGTGCGCTGAAGGAGAAGGACATCCTGCGCATGGAAGGCCCCTTCGGCAGCTTCTTCCTGCGCGAGGAGTCCGACAAGCCCATCGTTCTGCTGGCCAGCGGCACGGGTTTCGCGCCGATCAAGGCGCTGATCCAGCAGCTGCAGCTCAAGGGCTCGCCACGCCCGGCCGTGCTGTACTGGGGCGCACGCCGCCGAGCCGACCTGTACGAGCACGACTGGTGCGTGCAGGCCGCCGCCGAGATGCCCCACCTGCGCTACGTGCCGGTGCTGTCGGAGCCGACAGCCGACTGCGCCTGGGCCGGCCGCACAGGCTTCGTGCACCAGGCCGTGATGGCCGACTGGCCCGACCTTTCGGGCCATCAGGTCTACGCCTGCGGCGCGCCAGTGATGGTGGAATCGGCGCAGCGCGACTTCGTGGCGCGCTGCGGCCTGCCCGAGGCGGAGTTCTTCGCCGACAGCTTCACTTCCGAGGCCGACAAGCACGGCGCCGCCGCCTGAAGCCACCGCGCCTGCCCCTTCCGTCCACCCCTGCAACCGCGGCGAAGACCGCACCACTTCGAGACACCATGGCCTCCAACCGCCGCAGCAAGAACATCACCGAAGGCGTCGCCCGCGCGCCCAACCGCTCCATGTACTACGGCATGGGCTACACCGAAGGCGACTTCGGCAAGCCCATGATCGGCGTGGCCAACGGCCACAGCACGATCACGCCGTGCAACAGCGGTCTTCAGAAGCTGGCCGATGCGGCGATGGCCGAGCTCAAGGCCATTGGCGCCAACCCACAGATCTTCGGCACGCCCACCATCAGCGACGGCATGGCCATGGGCACCGAGGGCATGAAGTACAGCCTGGTCAGCCGCGAAGTCATCGCCGACTGCATCGAGACCTGCGTCGGCGGCCAGTGGATGGACGGTGTGCTCACCATCGGCGGCTGCGACAAGAACATGCCGGGCGCGATGATGGGCATGATCCGCGCCAACGTGCCGGGCATCTTCGTCTACGGCGGCACCATCCTGCCGGGCCGCTACAAGGGGCAGGATCTCAACATCGTCAGCGTCTTCGAGGCCGTGGGCCAGTTCAGCGCCGGCAAGATGAGCGAAGAAGACTTCTGCGAGATCGAGAAGCGCGCCATCCCCGGCAGCGGCAGCTGCGGCGGCATGTACACCGCCAACACCATGAGCTCGGCCTTCGAGGCGCTGGGCCTGAGCATCCCGGGCTCGTCGACGCTGGCCAACGTCGAAGACCCGATCGTCGAGTACACCCGCGAAGCGGCGCGCACGCTGTACCGCGCCGTGCAGGCCGACCTGAAGCCGCGCGACATCGTCACCAAGAAGGCGATCGAAAACGCCGTGGCCGTGATCATGGCCACCGGCGGCAGCACGAACGCGGTGCTGCACTTCCTGGCCATCGCGCACTGCGCCGAGGTCGACTGGACCATCGACGACTTCGAGCGCATGCGCCGCAAGATCCCGGTGCTGTGCGACCTCAAGCCCAGCGGCCGCAACCTGGCCATCGACCTGCACCGTGCCGGCGGCATTCCGGCCGTGATGAAGGAGCTGCTCGACGCCGGGCTGCTCAACGGCGACTGCATGACCATCACCGGCAAGACGGTGGCCGAGAACCTGGCCGGCCTGCCGCCGCTGCGCACCGACCAGGACGTGATCCGCCCGGTGAGCAACCCGATCTACGCCGAAGGCCACCTGGCCATCCTGAAGGGCAACCTCAGCCCCGAAGGCGCGGTGGCCAAGATCACAGGCCTGAAGAACCCCGTCATCACTGGCCCGGCACGCGTGTTCGAAGACGAGCAGAGCGCGCTCGAGGCCATCATGGGCGGGCGCATCAAGCCCGGCGACGTGATGGTGCTGCGCTACCTGGGCCCCAAGGGCGGCCCGGGCATGCCCGAGATGCTGGCGCCCACCGGCGCGCTCATCGGCCAGGGCCTGGGCGAGAGCGTCGGCCTCATCACCGACGGCCGCTTCTCGGGCGGCACCTGGGGCATGGTGGTGGGCCACGTGGCGCCCGAGGCCTATGCCGGCGGCGTGATCGCGCTGGTGAAGGAAGGTGACTCCATCACCATCGACGCGCTGCAACTGCTGCTGCAACTGCATGTCGACGACGCCGAACTGGCCCGCCGCCGCGCCGCCTGGCAGCAACCGGCGCCGCGCTACACCCGGGGCGTGCTGGCGAAGTTTGCCAAGAGCGCTGCCAGCGCCAGCCGGGGCGCGGTGCTCGACGGCGACTGAGACTGGCGGGCGGCCCTTCCAGTTAGGCGCCGGGCGACGCCAGGCTGTGGGCCTCAACGGCCGAGAGTTTCACGGGCCTGCCCGAGGGCTCTCCTCGGCCCGGAGCGGCCGTTCGTCCCAAACCCACCGTTCGGGCTGAGCCGGTCGAAGCCCTCCCACCGTTCGGGCTGAGCCTGTCGAAGCCTCGTGGAGCACCGCCGCTCCCACTCGACGCATCGCAGCGGCAAAGGGCTGTGCGGGCATCGACAGGCCTGTCCAGAGCTTGCCGAAAGGCTCAGCCCGAACGCAGGTGGGCAAACCTGTGGACGGATCGTGGGAGCCGGTCAGAGCCGCGGCTCGCGCCGCTGCTCAATTTCGGACCGAGCCACCACCTTGGGCGCGGCCTCGCGGCCGGCGTGCGTGGGGTCGGCCGACACCTCGCGGGCCTTGATCTGGGTGTGCTTGGTGGCCAGGCGGTCGCGGCGCTGGCCGCCGATCTTGAGGCCGAGCGCTTCCATCTGCCGGTCTCGGCGCTCGGCCTTGCGCTTTTCCATCTTGTCCATGGCACGGCGTTCGGTCCAGCCGGAGTTGTCGGCGAACTCCCACCACAGCACCGCCAGGCCAAAGGGCACCGCAAGCCACCACCACGACAAGTCGGCCAGAAAGCCCACGCCCGCCAGCTTCAGCGCGATCAGCAACACCCCGATGATGACGAGCGGCATGGCAAAGGTCTCCTGCCGTGCACTGTAGCGCAGCCCGCGATGCCGGCCCGCAGGCGGCGGGCCGGCAATCGGGGACTGGTGCTGCGATTACTTCTGCGCCGCCGTCCAGATCGCGTCGGTGGTGGCGCCGACGGGCTTCTTGGTGATGACCGGATCGCTCTTGCCCGTCATCAGCGTGGCCACGGTGCGATCGAAGGCCTTGGGGTCGAGCCGGCCCAGTGAGCCGCCGGCCACCAGCTTGGCCACCTCGCCCATCATGCGGGCCTGGTGCTTCTCGGTCTGCGCGCCGGAGGCGTCGTTCTTCAGCACGATCTTCACCGCCTCGGCCTGGTTCTTCACGGCGTAGTCCCAGCCCCTGAGCGAGGCCTTCACGAACTTGGCCAGCGCTGCCGCCTTCTTCGGATCAGCCAGCGTCTTCTCGAGCGTGTACAGGCCGTCTTCCAGCGTGGCCACGCCCTGGTCTTCGTACTTGAAGACGGTCAGCGCCTCGGGCTTCATGCCGGCGTCGATGAGCTGCCAGTACTCGTTGTAGGTCATGGTGCTGATGCAGGCGGCCTGCTTCTGCAGCAGCGGGTCGACGTTGAAGCCCTGCTTGAGCACCTTCACGCCGCCGGCGCTGCCGTCGGTCTTCAGGCCCAGCTTGTCCATCCAGCTCATGAACGGGTACTCGTTGCCGAAGAACCAGACGCCCAGCGTCTTGCCCTTGAAGTCGGCCGGGGTCTTGACGCCGCTGTCGTTGCGGCAGGTGAGCTGCATGCCCGAGCGCTGGAACACCTGCGAGATGTTCACCAGCGGCACGCCCTTCTCGCGCGTGGCCAGCGCCGAGGGCATCCAGTCGACCACCACGTCGGCACCACCGCCGGCGATGACTTGGCTGGGGTTGATGTCGGGGCCGCCGGCCTTGATGGTGACGTCGAGGCCAACGTCCTTGTAGAAGCCCTTGTCCTTGGCCACGTAGTAGCCGGCGAACTGGGCCTGGGTCACCCACTTCAGCTGCAGCGTGAGCTTCTCCTGCGCCTGGGCGCCGAACGAAAGCGCCAGCAGCGCAGCAGCCATGGCCACGGTCTTGATCGAGGTCTTGTTCATCGCGGGTTCTCTCTCCTGGGTTGATGGGGCGGGACGTGTCACTTGCGGAAACTGGGGTGCCAGAACGTCAGGCTGCGCTCGAGCAGCGCCACGAGGCCGTAGAAGGCAGAGCCGGCCAGCGCGGCGATGGCGATGGCGGCCCACACCACGTCGACGTTCATGCGCGCCACCTCGGCACTGATGCGAAAGCCCAGGCCGACGATCGGCGAGCCGAAGAACTCGGCCACGATGGCGGCGATGAGCGCGAGCGTGGAGTTGATCTTCAGCGCATTGAAGATGAACGGCAAGGCCCCCGGCAGCCGCAGCTTGGCCAGCGTGGCGGTGTGGCCGGCGGCGTAGGTGCGCATCAGGTCGCGGTGCATGGCATCGACGGTGGCCAGGCCGGCCAGCGTGTTCACGAGCATCGGAAAGAAGGTGACGACGGCGGCCACGGCGGCCTTGCTCTGCCAGTCGAAGCCGAACCACATCACCATGATGGGCGCGATGCCGACGATGGGCACCGCGCCGGCCAGGTTGGCCAGCGGCAGCAGACCGCGCTTGAGCAGGCCGAAGCGGTCGGCCGCCAGAGCCACGGCAAAGCCGCTGCCGCAGCCCACCAGGTAGCCGGCCAGCACGCCGGTGCCGGTCTGCACGAAGTCGGGCCACAGCACGTGCCAGCGCGCGCCCAGCGCGGCGGCCACTTCGCTGGGCGCGGGCAGCAGGATGCGCGGCACGTCCCAGGCCACGACGATGAACTCCCACAGCCCGATGACGCCCACGCCCAGCAGGCCCGGCGCCAGCCATTCGCGGCCACGGCCGGGCGGCAGCGCGGCCAGCCAGCTCAACGCGAACCACAGCGCGGTGAGCAACGCCAGCAACAGCACGATGTTCATGTGCGCCCGCCCATGAAGCGCATCGTCACGCGCTCGACCAGCCCCACCGCGGCCACCAGCGCCACGCCCAGCAAGGCGGCCATGAACAGCGCCGACCAGATCTGGATCGTCTGCCCGAAGTACGAGCCCGACAGCAAGCGCGCCCCCAGGCCGGCCTGCGCGCCGGTGGGCAGCTCGCCGACGATGGCGCCCACCAGGCTGGTGGCGATGGCCACCTTGGCGCTGGCAAACAGGAAGGGCAGCGCGGCCGGCAGCCGCAGCTTCCACAGCGTCTGCGGCGCGCTGGCGCTGTAGGTGCGCATCAGGTCGCGCTGCAGCGGGTCGGGGCTGCGCAGGCCCTTGACCATGCCGATGGCCACCGGAAAGAAGCACAGGTACATCGAGATCACCGCCTTGCTCACCAGCGGCGGGTAGCCCATGCTGCCGAGCACCACCACCACCATCGGCGCGATCGCCAGGATGGGAATGGTCTGCGACGCGATGATCCACGGCAGCAACCCACGGTCGAGCACCACGCTGTGCACCACGCCGATGGCCAGCAGCACGCCCAGAGTCATGCCGAGCGCAAAGCCCAGCAAGGTGGCGGTGAGCGTGACGCCGGCGTGGTGCACCAGGCTGCGCGGGCTGTCGATCTCGGTCTCGAACACCGAGACCCACCAGTTCAGGGCCACCTGGTGCGGCGCCGGCAGCACCGGGCGCTCCATCGCCCAGGCGCCTTGGGCCAGCTGCTGCCAACCCCAGGGCTCGCCGAGGCCGTCGAGCCGCTCACTCACCTGCGGCGAGTTCAGCGCCACGGCGCCGCCATACCAGGCGACGATGATCAAGGCCACCATCAGCAGCACCGGCCCCACGTGGTGCCACAGGCCTGCCAGCGGCCCGGGCGCACGGGGAGTCGGCAGCGCCGCCGTGATGTCAGTCATAGCTGTGGCCGGCGCGCAGGGCCTCGCGCACGCGGTGCGCGACGGCGGCGAACTCGGGGCTGTCGCGCACGTCGAGCTTGCGCGGCCCCGGAATCGGGTTGTCGATGATCTCCAGGATGCGGCCCGGCCGCGGGCTCATCACGACGATGCGGTTGGCGAGGAACACCGCCTCGCTGATGCTGTGCGTGACGAAGACCACCGTCTTGCCGGTGCGCTCCCACAGCCGCAGCAGCTGCTCGTTGAGGTGATCGCGCGTGATCTCGTCAAGCGCGCCGAAGGGCTCGTCCATCAGCAGCAGCGCCGGCTCCAGCGCCAGCGCGCGCGCGATCGACACGCGCTGCTGCATGCCCCCCGACAGCTGCCACGGGTACTTGCGCTCGAAACCCTCCAGCCCCACCAGCGCCAGCTGCTTCAACGCGCGCTCGCGGCGCGCTGGCAGCGGCACGCCGATGATCTCCAGCGGCAGCATCACGTTCTTCAGCACATTGCGCCAGGGGTACAGCGCGGCGGCCTGGAACACATAGCCGTAGGCCCGCGCCAGACGCGCCTCTTCGGCCGACACGCCGTTGACCTGCATGGAGCCCGAGGTGGACTTCTCGAGGTCGGCGATCACGCGCATCAGCGTTGTCTTGCCGCAGCCCGAAGGCCCGATGAAGGACACGAACTCGCCGCGCTCGATGCGCAGGTTCACGTTCGACAAGGCCGTCACGGGCGTGTCGGCGGTCTGGAAGACCAGCGACAGGTCTTGCGCCACGACGGCCGGCTGCTCAACGCCCTCCGGCATCAAGATGCCACACCCGCGCGCTCGAGCATCGCGTGCAGCAGCACGTTGCAGCCGGCCGTGATGTGCTCGGGCTGCGCGTCCTCGATCTCGTTGTGGCTGATGCCGTCCTTGCAGGGGATGAAGATCATCCCGGCCGGCACCAGCTTGGCCATGTAGACGGCATCGTGGCCCGCACCCGACACGGCCTCCATGTGGCTGTAGCCCAGCGCCTGGGTGGCGCGCGCCACCGCCTGCACGCAGTCGGCATGGAACTGCGTCGCCGGGAACGAGGTGACCAGCTTGATGTCGATCGGCAGGCCGCTCTCGGCACTGAGCCGTGCGGCCACGCCGCGGATGTCGGCGTCCATCTCGTCGCACAGCGCCTCGCTGGCGTTGCGCAGGTCGATGCTGAACTTGACGTTGCCCGGGATCACGTTGCGGCTGTTCGGGAACACCTGCACCATGCCCACGGTACCGCGCCCGTGGTTTTGCCCATTGGCCTGCGGGTGACGGTGCGCGCAGGCCACCACCTCCTGCATCAGCTTCGTCGCCACCTGCAGCGCGTCCTTGCGCAGCGCCATCGGCGTGGGGCCGGCATGCGCCTCCAGGCCGGTGACGACGCAGTCGTACCAGCGCACGCCCAGCACGCCGGTGACGACGCCGATGGTCTTGTCGTTGTCTTCCAGCACCGGGCCTTGCTCGATGTGGGTCTCGAAGTAGGCGCCGATGGGATGGTTCCCAGGCTCCTCGGTACCCAGGTAGCCGATGCGTTCGAGCTCGTCCTTGACCGACTTGCCCTCGGTGTCGGTGGCGGCATACGCGTGCTCCAGCGTGAAGGCCTTGGCGAAGACACCCGAGCCCATCATCACCGGCACGAAACGCGAGCCTTCCTCGTTGGTCCAGAAGGCCACCTCGATGGGGGCCTCGGTCTCGATGCCGTGGTCGTTGAGCGTGCGCACCACCTCCAGGCCCGCCAGCACGCCGTAGTTGCCGTCGAACTTGCCGCCGGTGGGCTGGGTGTCGATGTGGCTGCCGGTCATGATGGGCGGCAGGCTGTTGTTGCGCCCGGCCCTGCGCATGAAGCCGTTGCCGATCTTGTCGATCGTCACCGTCATGCCCGCCTCGCGCGCCCAGCGCGTGACGAGATCGCGGCCCTGCTTGTCGAGCTCGGACAGGGCCAGGCGGCACACGCCGCCCTTGGGCGTGGCGCCGATGGCGGCCAGCTCCATCAGGGCGCTCCACAGGCGCGGGCCGTCGATGCGCAGCGCGCTGAGCGAGGTCTTCATGTCCATGGGGTGTCTCCTTCAGCGCGCCACGGCCGTCGGTGCGTGCGCGGCCGTGCGCAGTGCGGCGGCCTCGAACTGGGGGCCGAAGGCCGGGCGCTTGACGTACTGCCCGTGGCCCGGCGTGGCGCGCAGGTCGCCATTGGCGTAGACCAGCGTCCCGCGGCTGAGCGTGTGCGTCGCCAGGCCCTTCACCTGCCGGCCCTCGAAGATGTTGAAGTCGACCTTGCTGCGCTGCGTCTTGACCGACAGCGTCTTGGTGGCGGCCGGGTCCCACAGCACGATGTCGGCATCGGCGCCTTCGGCGATCACGCCCTTGCGGCCGGCCAGGTTGAAGATGCGCGCGCAGTTGCCCGAGGTGATGGCCACGAACTCGCTCGGCGTCAGGCGCCCGGTGCCGACGCCGGCGTCCCAGATCACCGACATGCGCTCCTCGACGCCGCCGCAGCCGTTGGGGATCTGCGTGAAGCTGTCCTTGCCGGCGGCCTTCTGCGGCGCGCAGAACACGCAGTGGTCGGTGGCGGTGGTGTGCAGCTGGCCGCTCTGCAGGCCGCGCCACAGCATCTCCTGGTGGCCCTTGGGGCGGAACGGCGGGCTCATCACGTAGGCCGCCGCGGTGGCGAAGTCGGGGTGGCGGTAGACGCTGTCGTCGATCACCAGATGCCCGGCCAGCACCTCGCCGTAGACACGCTGGCCGCGGGCGCGCGCGCGGGCGATGGCTTCGGCGGCCTCGATGCAGCTGACGTGCACGATGTAGATCGGCACGCCCAGCACGTCGGCAATGGCGATGGCGCGGTTGGCGGCCTCGCCCTCCACCATCGGCGGGCGGCTCAGGGGGTGGCCCTCGGGGCCGGTGATGCCCATCTTCAGCACCTCTTGCTGCAGCAGGTACACGAGCTCGCCGTTTTCGGCGTGCACGGTGGGCATGGCGCCGAGCTCCAGCGCCCGCTTGAAGCTGTTCACCAGCGTCTCGTCGTCGCACATGATGGCGTTCTTGTAGGCCATGAAGTGCTTGAAGCTGTTGACGCCTTCTTGCTGCACGAGCCGGCCCATGTCGGCGTGCACGCCTTCGCTCCACCAGGTGACGGCGACGTGGAAGCCGTAGTCGGCTGCGCTCTTTTCTGCCCAGCCGCGCCACATGCGGAAGGCGTCCATCAGCGGCTGCTGGGGGTCCGGGATGACGAAGTCGATGATGCTGGTGGTGCCGCCGGCCAGGCCGGCGGCCGTGCCGCTGAAGAAGTCGTCGGCGGCCACGGTGCCCATGAAGGGCAGCTGCATGTGGGTGTGAGGGTCGATGCCGCCGGGCAACACGTACTGGCCCGAGGCGTCGATCGTCTGCGTGCCGGCCGGCGCCTGCGTGACCGCCGCCGCGCCGATGGCGGCCACCTGACCGTCGACACACAGCACATCGGCCTTGAACTCGCGGTCGGTGTTCACCACCGTACCGCCGCGGATGAGGATGGCGGGGCTGGTCATGCGGAGGCCTCCTTAGGGGTTCATGACGCGGATGGTGCGACGGTACAGCGCCCGCTCAGGCGCGGCCCACGGGGTTGTTCGGATGCTGCGTCCACGGCTGGTGGCCGGCCTGCACCGGCTGGCGCGTGCGCGTGTCCATCTCGCCCGGCGGCAACGGGCGCATCGTGATGCACTGCGGCACTGGGCAGACGTTGACGCACAGGTTGCAGCCCACGCACTCGTCTTCCTTGATCTCGAAGTGGCGCTTGCCGTCCTTGCTGGCGGTGATGGCCTGGTGCGAGGTGTCTTCGCAGGCGATGTGGCAGCGGCCGCACTGGATGCACAGGCTCTGGTCGATGACCGCCTTCTCGGTGTAGGCCAGGTTCAGGTGCTGCCAGTCGGTGACGGTGGGCAGCGCCAGGCCGCGGAAGTCGTCGACGGTGGCGTAGCCCTTCTCGTCCATGTAGTTCGACAGGCCGTCGATCATGTCCTGCACGATCTTGAAGCCGTACACCATGGCAGCGGTGCACACCTGCACGTTGCCGCAGCCCAGGGCCAGGTACTCGGCCGCGTCGCGCCAGGTGCCGATGCCGCCGATGCCGCTGATGGGCAGCCCGCGCGTGGCGGTGTCGCGCCCGATCTCGGCCACCATGTTCAAGGCGATGGGCTTCACCGCCGGCCCGCAGTAGCCGCCGTGCGAGCCCATGCCGCCGATGGCGGGGCTCATGGTCATGCGGTCGAGGTCGACGCCCATGATCGAGCTCACGGTGTTGATCAGGCTCACCGCGTCGGCCCCGCCGGCCTTGGCGGCGCGCGCCGGGTGGCGGATGTCGGTGATGTTGGGCGTGAGCTTCACGATCACCGGCAGCCGGCTGTAGGCCTTGCACCAGGCGGTGACCATCTCGATGTACTCCGGCACCTGCCCCACGGCCGAGCCCATGCCGCGCTCGCTCATGCCGTGCGGGCAGCCGAAGTTCAGCTCCACGCCGTCGCAGCCGGTGTCCTCGACCATCGGCAGGATGGCCTTCCAGGCGCGCTCCTCGCACGGCACCATCAGGCTGACGACGAGCGCCCGGTCGGGCCACAGGCGCTTGACCTCGCGGATCTCGGCCAGGTTCACCTGCAGCGGCCGGTCGGTGATCAGCTCGATGTTGTTGAAGCCCAGCACCCGCCCGTCGATGCCGCGCAAGGCCCCGTAGCGCGGGCCGCTGACGTTGACGATCGGCGGGCCGTCTTCGCCCAGCGTCTTCCAGACCACGCCGCCCCAGCCGGCCTCGAAGGCGCGGTGCACGTTGTAGGCCTTGTCGGTGGGCGGCGCGCTGGCCAGCCAGAAGGGGTTGGGGCTCTGGATGCCGATGAAGGTGGAGCGGAGGTCAGCCATGTCGGGGCTCCGGTGCAGGGACTGGTTGCCGCAGCGCGGCGTCGATCGAGCGTGCCGCCACCTTGCCGTGCTCGACCGCCTCGACCGTGAGATCGCGTCCGCCGGCGCGGCAGTCGCCGCCCGCCCACACGCCGGGCAAGCTGGTCCGGCCTTCGCCGTCGGTGGCGATGCGGCCCTGCTCCAGCCGAACCGCCGCGCCGACAGGTGCCGCGACGAAGGTCTGCCCGATCGCGCGCAGCACCCGGTCGGCGTGCAGCACAAAGGTCTCGCCGGTGGGCACCAGCTTGCCACCGTCGAGCTGGGTGGCCGCGAAGCGCACGCCCGTCACCTGCCCGCCTTCGGCCAGCACCGCCTCGGGCGCCGCCCAGTGGCGGATCGAGACACCGTGGGTCTGCGCCCAGGCCTGTTCGTGCGCCGACGCCGGCATCGCCTCGGCGCCCCGGCGGTAGGCGATGGTCACCGTCTCGGCACCCAGCAGCTTCGACTGCACGGCGGCGTCCACCGCCGTCATGCCGCCGCCGACCACCAGCACGTGCCGGCCGACAGGCACGGCCGACAGGTCACTTGCCTGCCGCAACTCGGCGATGAAATCCACCGCGTCGGCCAGGCCCGCAGCGGCATCGGCGCCCGGCTCAGGAATGCCGAGCGTGTTGACGCCGGCCAGCCCGAGGCCCAGGAACACGGCGTCGTAGTCGGCGCGCAGGCTCTCCAGCGTGATCGCGTCGCCGAGCGTCACACCGGTGCGCAGCTCGATGCCGCCGATCGACAGCAGCCAGTCGAGTTCGGCCTGCGCGAAGTCGCCGGTGGCCTTGTACGAGGCGATGCCGTACTCGTTGAGCCCCCCGCCCTTGGCGCGGGCCTCGAACACCACCACGTCGTGCCCGGCGCGCGCCAGGCCGTGCGCGCAGGCCAGCCCGGCCGGGCCGGCGCCCACCACCGCGACACGGCGGCCGCTGCGGTCAGCCCGGGTGAAGAGGGGCGCGCCCGGCTTCGCGAACAGCGCATCGGTGGCGTGCCGTTGCAGCAGGCCGATCTCCACCGGCTTGTCTTCCAAGGTGTGGCGCACGCAGGCGTCTTCGCACAGCACCTCGGTGGGGCACACGCGCGCGCACATCCCGCCCAGCGGGTTGGCCTCGAGGATGGCCGAGGCCGCCCCGCGCAGGTTGCCCTGCGCGATGCGGGCGATGAACGACGGGATGTCGATGCCCGTCGGGCAAGCCGTGACACAGGGCGCGTCGTGGCAGTAGTGGCAGCGTTCGGCCTGCACCAGCGCCTGCGCGGGCGTCAAGGGCGGCTTGGCGGCGGCGATGTCGCTCGTTATCGCCTCGTGGGTTCGACGCCCCGACATGGTGTTCTCCTGGCTTCAGGTGGCACGGCCTTCGCAGAAGCGAGAACCGGGCCAGAATACTCACCAAGTGGTAAAAATCATCCCATTCGGACTTACCCGCCTCGGGTCCTGAGCATGGCCGGCCCGCTCGACACCCCCCCGCGCAGTGATCGCCGGCTGGACAAGGAGCGCAGCATCCTGCGCGAAGCCGAAGCTCAGTTCGCGCGCTTCGGCCTCGAGGGCGCCACGCTCGAAGGCATCGGCGCCGCCCTCGGCATGAGCCGGCACGCGCTGCTGTACTACTACCCGAGCAAAGAGCTGCTGTACCGGCGCGTGCTCGACGACGTGATGTCGCACTGGCTCGGTGGCATGGGCGAACTCGCGCGCGCCAGCGATCCGCAGGCCGGCCTGGCCGCGTACATCGCCGCCAAGCTCAGGAGCTCACAGGAGCGGCCCGATGGATCGCGCGTGTTCACCAAGGAGGTGATCGCCGGCGCACCGCACTACAGCGAGGCCATCACCACACAGGTGCGGCCGGTGCTCGAGGCCGACGTAAAGGCTTTCGAGCGCTGGGCTCGCTCGGGCCTGGTTCGCCGCGCCGACTTCCGGCACCTGATCTTCATGATCTGGGCCATGACGCAGGCCTACGCCGACCACGCGCGCCAGTTCTCGTTGCTGCTGGGCAAGCCCGAACTGGACAGCGAAGACTTCGGCGCGGCGCAGGCGGTGATCTTCAGCATGGCCTGGGGCGCCGTGGCACCCCAGGTTTGAACCACCCCGGCCTCGATCAGTTGGCCTGGCCCAACTGATCGAGGATGGCCGGGTTCTGGTGCCCGCTCACATCGCTGCGCGATATGAGCGGACCCCAAATCCCGCGACTGGCGTCGCTTCGCGCCGCACCGCGCTCTCGCGCGGCTTGGATCAGTTGGCCTGGCCCAACTGATCCAGGATCGCGGGATTTTCCAGCGTTGAGGTGTCCTGCGTGATGGCCTCGCCCTTGGCGATGCTGCGCAGCAGCCGGCGCATGATCTTGCCGCTGCGCGTCTTGGGCAGGTTGTCGCCGAAGCGGATGTCCTTGGGCTTGGCGATCGGGCCGATCTCTTTGGCCACCCAGTTGCGCAGTTCGGTCGCGATCTTCTTGGCCTCATCGCCGGTGGGCCGCGAGCGCTTCAGCACCACGAAGGCGCAGATGGCCTCGCCGGTGGTGTCATCCGGGCGGCCCACCACGGCGGCCTCGGCCACGAGCTCGGTGCAGCTGACCAGCGCCGACTCGATCTCCATCGTGCCCATGCGGTGGCCCGAGACGTTGAGCACGTCGTCGATGCGGCCGGTGATGGTGAAGTAGCCGGTGTCCTTGTCGCGGATGGCACCGTCGCCGGCCAGGTAGTAGCCCTTCAGCTCCGGCGGGTAGTAGCTCTTCTTGAAGCGCTCCGGATCGCCGTAGATCGTGCGAATCATGCTCGGCCAGGGCTTCTTGATGACGAGGATGCCACCGGCGCCGTTGGGCACGTCGGCACCGGTCTCGTCGACGATGGCCGCCGTGATGCCCGGGAAGGGCAGCGTGCACGAGCCCGGCACCATCGGCGTGGCACCCGGCAGCGGCGTGATGACGTGGCCGCCGGTTTCGGTCTGCCAGAAGGTGTCGACGATGGGGCAGCGGCCGCCGCCGATGTTCTGGTAGTACCACTCCCAGGCCGCCGGGTTGATGGGTTCGCCCACCGAGCCCAGGATGCGCAGGCTGAAGAGATCGCTCTTGCGCGGGTGCACGGCCTCGTTGGTCTCGGCGGCCTTGATCAGGCTGCGGATGGCCGTCGGCGCGGTGTAGAAGATCGTGACCTTGTGCTTCTCGATCATCTTCCAGAAGCGGTCGGCGGCCGGGTAGGTGGGCACGCCCTCGAACACGATCTCGGTGCCACCCAGCGCCAGCGGGCCGTAGGTGATGTAGCTGTGGCCCGTGACCCAGCCGATGTCGGCCGTGCACCAGAACACGTCGTCGGGCTTCAGGTCGAAGGTCCAGGCCGTGGTGAGCGCCGCGTGCAGCAGGTAGCCGCCGGTGCTGTGCTGCACACCTTTGGGCTTGCCGGTAGAGCCGCTGGTGTACAGCAGGAACAGCGGGTGCTCGGCGCTCACCCACTCGGGCTCGCAGGCCTCGGGCTGGGTGGCCAGTTCCTCGTGCAGCCAGAGGTCGCGGCCGGCGGTCCAGCCGATGTTGCCGCCGGTGCGCTTGTAGACGATGACGTTGCGGATGCCCTCGGTGCCGGGCATCGCCAGCGCCTCGTCGACGATGGCCTTCAGCGGCAGGTGCTTGCCGCCGCGGGCCTGCTCGTCGGCGGTGATCACCATCACGGCGCCGGCGTCCTCGATGCGGTCGCGCAGGCTCTGGGCGCTGAAGCCGCCGAACACCACCGAGTGCGTGGCGCCAATGCGGGCGCAGGCCTGCATGGCGGCCACGCCCTCGACGCTCATGGACATGTAGATGACGACGCGGTCGCCCTTCTTCACGCCGCGTGCCTTCAGCACGTTGGCGAACTGGCCCACCTTGGCCAGCAGCTGGCGGTAGGTGACCTTGGTGACGCTGCCGTCGTCGGCTTCGAAGATCAGCGCGACCTTGTCGCCCAGGCCGCGCTCGACGTTGCGATCGAGGCAGTTGTACGAGACGTTGAGCGTGCCGTCCTCGAACCACTTGAAGAACGGCGCGTTCGAGTCGTCGAGCACCTTGGTGAACGGCGTCTTCCAGCTCACGAACTCGCGCGCCAGGCGGGCCCAGTAGCCTTCGTAGTCGGCCGCGGCCTCGTCGCACAGCGCCTGGTAGGCGGCCATGCCCGAAACGCGGGCGGCGGCCACCAGGGCGGCTGGCGGCTGGTGGGTCTTGAGCTCGGTGGCAGCGGTGTCGCTCATCGTTTGTCTCCGTGGGAACGTGCTGAAGTTGGTGTGGGCCCGATCAGGTGCGAATGCTGAGAACAGGCTCTGACAAGGTGCTGACGAACCCCGAACCTACAATTTGACCGGTTCGGGTTGACCCCGACACAACGAGTAAACCCTGCCTGAACACCCATGTCCGGGCCGTTCGCCTGCCACCGGTTCGCGAACTGAATGACCCACGGAGACGCGATGACCACCACCATCAAGGCCGCCGACCTCATCGACAGCGTCGCCGCCGCGCTGCAGTACATCAGCTACTACCACCCCACCGACTACATCGCCCACCTGGCGCGCGCCTACGAGCGCGAGCAGAGCGCCGCGGCCAAGGACGCCATCGCGCAGATCCTGACCAACAGCCGTCTGTGCGCCGAAGGCCGGCGGCCGATCTGCCAGGACACCGGCATCGTCAACGTGTTCCTGAAGATCGGCATGGACGTTCGCTGGGAGGGCTTCACCGGCAGCATCGAGGACGCCGTGAACGCCGGCGTGCGCAAGGGCTACCTGAACCCCGACAACGTGCTGCGCGCCAGCGTGCTGGACGACCCCATCTTCGCGCGCAAGAACACCAAGGACAACACGCCTGCCGTGGTGCAGATGGAGGTGGTGCCGGGCAACACGCTCGACGTCATTGTCGCGGCCAAGGGCGGCGGCAGCGAGAACAAGAGCAAGGTCTACATGCTCAACCCCAGCGACGACATCGTCGAGTGGGTGCTCAAGACCGTGCCCACCATGGGCGCCGGCTGGTGCCCGCCGGGCATGCTGGGCATCGGCGTCGGCGGCACGGCCGAGAAGGCGGCGCTGCTGGCCAAGCAGTCGCTGATGGAAGACATCGACATGTACGAGCTGCTCGCGCGCGGCCCGGCGAACAAGCTCGAAGAGATGCGCATCGAGCTCTACGAGAAGGTCAACGCCCTGGGCATCGGCGCGCAGGGCCTGGGCGGCCTGACGACGGTGCTCGACGTGAAGATCAAGACCTTCCCCACGCACGCCGCGAGCAAGCCGATCGCGATGATCCCGAACTGCGCCGCCACGCGCCACGCCCACTTCGTGATGGACGGCTCCGGCCCGGTGTACCTGGATCCGCCGAGCCTGGACCTCTGGCCCGACGTGCACTGGGCGCCCGACTACAACAAGAGCCGCAAGGTCGACCTGAACACGCTCACGCCGGCGCAGGTGGCGAGCTGGAAGCCGGGCGACACGCTGCTGCTCAGCGGCAAGTTGCTCACCGGCCGCGACGCCGCGCACAAGCGCATCCAGGACATGCTGGCCAAGGGCGAGCCGCTGCCCGTGGACTTCACGAACCGCGTCATCTACTACGTCGGCCCGGTGGACCCGGTGCGCGACGAGGTCGTCGGCCCCGCCGGCCCCACCACCGCCACGCGCATGGACAAGTTCACGCGCATGATGCTCGAGAAGACCGGCCTCATCGCCATGGTCGGCAAGGCCGAGCGCGGGCCGGTGGCCATCGAGGCCATCAAGGACGCCAAGAGCGCCTACCTGATGGCCGTGGGCGGTGCGGCCTACCTGGTGAGCAAGGCGATCAAGGGCGCCAAGGTCGTGGGCTTCGCCGACCTGGGCATGGAAGCCATCTACGAGTTCGACGTGGTCGACATGCCGGTGACGGTGGCAGTGGATTCGGGCGGCACCAGCGCCCATGTCACCGGCCCGCGCGAGTGGCAGGAGAAGATCTCGCAGGGGCGGCTCGGCAAGATCCCGGTGACGGCCGCCTAGCACCGCGGGTGCGCCAGCGCACCGACACCCGGGGCGCGCGGCCCCAGGCTCGAGCGTTTGTCGCGCTCAGCCTGTTCGCGCCCGCCCATGCACCAGACCCGCCTGCAGATCTCGATCGAGCTTGAATACGAAGTCCTGCAACCCGGCTGCGACTTCGTCTT
>JAIYDH010000348.1 GCA_027487585.1 Rubrivivax sp. | reverse complement strand
TCCTCGACGGCACGCACCACTGACCCGCGGCCCGTGGTCGGCCGGGGCCACCCGGTCGACTGCGATGGGCACCCGTGGGGGAGACAAGGCCCGGCACTGCCGGGCCTTTTTCATGGCCGCATCAGGCCACCGAGGCGCCGCGGCGCCGCCACACCAGCAGCGCCGCGAACAGCGCGCCCGCCAGTACGAGGCTGCCGACGAGCAGGGGTTGCGCCAGGTCGCGCACGGCGGCGCCGAAGTCGCGCAGGGCCCAGCCCGGCAGCCTCGAGACAGACTCAATCAGCATGGCAGTGCCGTCGACCTGCATGCCAGTGCAGCCACTGGCGTCGCCACAGGCGCTGACCTCCATGCTGACGCTGCCACTGGCGCCGGCCATCGAGGTGGCGGCATGGGTCAGCAAGGCGCTCAGGGCCTCGGTCAGTAGCGGCTGGCCGAACACACGCTCCAGGCCTTGCGCCAGCAGGATCAGCACCACCACCAGCAAGGGCAGGCCCCAGCGCCGGAAGAGGGCGTTCGACAGCATCGCAGCCAGCACCAGTGGCAGCAGCCAGAGCAAGGCCAGCGGCACACCGGCGATGCCGCGCAGCAGCAAGGCCGTCACGCTGGTGATGATCTGCCCCCAGGGCAGCGACAGCCATTCGCCCAGGCCCACGACACGGCCGACGACGATCATCGACACCGGCACCGACGCCACGAAACCCACGAGCAAGGCCGCCGCCGGCACCAGCAGCAGGTGCACGAGCATGGGCGCCACCAGGCTCTCGGCGTGGCCGCTGGGCAGCGACAGCCAGAACTCGATGGAGCGGTCGCCGTCGTCACGCCGGGGCGAGCCCAGCGCGATGAACAGCGAGGTGACGCCGAGCAGCAGAAACACCACCGCGGCCGTGATCACCATCGACAGCATCGCCAGCATCAGCGACAAGTCGCGTGGCTTCATGGCCATCATGTCGTCGTCGAGCTGGATGGTGCCGATGGTCAGCAACGACAGCGACAGCGCCAGCGGCACCAGCACGAGCATGGTCCAGGCGAAGCGGTGTTGCAGCCATTCGCGCTGCATCAGGGGCAGGAGGTTGTTCATCGTTGTTCTCCGGGCGCGGGATCAGAAGTGCTGGCGGTCGAGTTCGGGCTTGCGCGTGAGCGCCACGAACAGGTCGACCAGGCTCGGGCGCACGCGCCGGCCCAGGGCCTGCACGTCCGGCGGCGGCTCGCCGTCGAACAGCGCGGCCGAGCCGCCCTGCACGCGGTACCGCAGCAGCGGGTGGGCGGCGGCCATCTGGTCGGCCACGGCGGGGTCGTGGCTCAGCGCGACGAAGCGGCGGTCCACCTCCTCGAGGCTGATCGACAGCACCAGCTTGCCCTCGTTGAGCATCAGCACGTCCGACAGCAGCGACTCGACCTCCTCGACCTGGTGCGTGCTGACGAGCACGCTGCGCTCGCCGTCGCACCACTCGTCGATGAGCATCTCGTAGAAGGCCTTGCGCGACAGCACGTCCAGGCCGAGCGTCGGCTCGTCCAGGATCATCAGCCGCGCGTCGATGCTGGCCACCAGCGCCAGGTGCGCCTGCGCCACCATGCCCTTGGACAAGGCCTTGACCTTGTCATTCAAGCCCACGCTGGTGCGCGCCAGCAACTGGCGCGCGCGCTCGGCCGAAAAGCGCGGATGCAGGCGCGACATCAGCGTGATCAGCTCGCTCACCCGGGCCCAGCGGGGCAGGATGGCCACGTCGGGGATGTAGCAGGTGCCCTGCAGCAGCGCCACGCGGTCGCGCTGCGGCTGCAGGCCCAGCACGCTGAGCTCGCCCTGCGGCGCTGCCAGCCCGACCAGCGCCTTCATCAGCGTGGTCTTTCCGGCGCCGTTGTGGCCCAGCAGGCCGACGACGCGGCCCTTCGGGATCGTGAAGCTGACGTCGTCGACGGCCTTCTTGCGGCCGTAGAGCACGCTGAGGTTCCGTGCGGAGATCAGGGGGTCGGTGGATGCAGCTGCGGTTGCAGGGGCCGCGCGGCCCAGTTCGGGGGTCGTCATGCCCGCTTCTCCTCAAAGGTGTCGGTGTCCCAGTCGAGCTGTTGTGAGCCGATGCCCAGGCGGCGCAGCTTGGCGCGCAGCCGCGGCCACTCCTCGGCCAGGAAGCGCCGGCGTTCGGCGGCGCGCAGCTTGTCGCTGGCCCCGGGCACGACGAAGAGCCCAAGCCCGCGCCGGTTCTCCAGCAGGCCGGCATCGGCCAGGGCTTGCAGCGCGCGGTTCACCGTCAGCGGGTTCAGCAGGTGCTGCCCGGCCAGTGCGCGCACCGAGGGCATCGCCTGCCCCTCGGGCGGATCGCCGTCGAGCAGCCGCGCGGCCAGCAGGTCGGCCAGTTGCTGGTAGATGGGTTGTCGGTCGTCCCAGGTGGTCATCGGGGCCCTCCTGTCCGGCTCGGCGCAGGCGCCGGTCGGACGGGGTGTGTTGCTGATGTAGGACACCATATCAGTCCCTCTGCCAGGGCCGCGCGGCGGCTGCGACGGGCCGCACCAGCGCGCGACAGGGCGCAGCGGGCGCCGACACGGTGTGCCGCATCCGCGCTTCTTGGGACGAGGCGAGCCGTCCTGCCGCCTGGCGGGCCGGGGCCGGGGATACGATTGCTCACAGGTCGCCAGCTGCACCACCGAGCGGCCGTTCAACGAGCGAGCGAGGGCCCCATGCTTCCCATCGTCAACAGCCACATCACCCGCAACAGCTGGCGCATCGGCACCGTCCTCACGCTCGCCGCCGCCTCGGCGGGCTGCGGCACGATGTCCGACGCCGAGCTGCACAGCCTGCTGGGCACGCTGTCCAGCGTGGCCACCGCGGCCGTCGACGCTCGTAGCCAATACAAGGCCGCCAAGACCGGCGCGCAGCCCGCGGCCAAACAGGGGCAGGGCGGCTACAGCTCGCTGGGCTGCGTGCAGCCGGTGCAGCGCGCGGGTGGTGTGTGTGCGCAGAACAGCTGCGGCCAGCCGGTCGTGTACCACGTGCGCTTCGCCAACGGCGCGACCAACGCCCTGGCCGTGAACGCCGGCGCCTGCATTCCCGTGCCGCCTGGTGTGCAGGTGTTCGCCTGCCGCGGCTCGGACCGCTTCGATTGGGGCCGCAGCGCCTGCGGCGGCTGATTCGCCTGCCGGTGCCGGCCGCCGCGACGGCCTCGGCGACCCCGGCCTGCGGCCGTATGCTCCCGCCGCGATGTCGCTCCACCTGCTCACGCCGGCCATGGCCGGCCTGCTCGACCGCATCCGGCGCGCCCAGCGGCAGCCGCTGCATGCGCTGACGCCCGCCCAGGCCCGACTGGCCTACGAGGCAGGCGCCGAGGTGCTCGACCTGCCCCGGGCGCCGCTGGCCCATGTTTGCGATCTGCTGCTGGCCGGCCGCCCGGCGCGCCTGTACGCGGCGCGCGCAGAGCCGCTGCCGGCGCTGCTGTACCTGCACGGCGGCGGCTTCGTCATCGGAAGCCTGGAAACGCACGACAGCCTGTGCCGGCAGCTGGCCTTGCGCAGCGGCTGCGCCATCGTCTCGCTCGACTACCGCCTGGCGCCCGAGCACCCGTTCCCGGCCGCCGTCGACGACACCTGGGCGGCGCTCGAGGCGCTGCTGCGGCACCCGGCCGGCGCCGGCATCGAACGGCTCATCGGCGTTGGCGGCGACAGCGCTGGCGGCACGCTGGCCGCCGTGGCCGCGCTGCACGCGCGCGACCGTGGCTGGCCCCTGGCGCTGCAGCTGCTCATCACCCCCGGCACGACGGCCCACGCCGACACGGCATCGCACAAGCTGTTTGCCGACGGCTTCTTGCTCGACGCGGCCACCATCGCCTGGATGTTCGACCACACGATCCCGCACGCCCAGCGCCGCGACTGGCGCTTCGCGCCGCTGGAGGCCGATGTCGACGGCGTGGCGCCGGCCTGCGTGATCCTGGCCGAGTGCGACCCGCTGGTCGACGAAGGCCTGGCCTACGCCGACCGGCTGCGCGCCGCCGGCGTGCCGGTGGCACTGGAACTGGTGCGCGGCGTGACGCATGATTTCATCAAGATGGGCCGCGCACTGCGCGAGGCCCAGCCTGCCCTGGCCGCTGCGGCGGCCGCCATCCACGAGGCCGCCCAGACATGAAACGAGCCGAGTTCCGCCACCTTGAGACCTTGCGCGTGCGCTGGGCCGAGGTCGATCTGCAGAAGATCGTCTTCAACGGCCACTACCTGATGTACGTCGACACCGCCGTGGCGGGCTACTGGCGCGCGCTGGCCTTGCCGTACCACGAGACGATGGAGCAGCTGCAGGGCGATCTCTACGTGCGCAAGGCCACGCTCGAGTACGAAGGCTCGGCGCGCTACGACGAGCGGCTCGAGGTCGGCATCCGCTGCACGCGCATCGGCAACTCGTCGATGGTGTTCGCCGCCGCGGTGTTCCGCGGCGAGCAGGCGCTGGTGCACGGCGAGCTTGTCTACGTGTTCGCCGATCCGCACACGCAGACCAGCCGGCCGGTGCCCGCGCCGCTGCGCGAGTGGCTGCAGGCCTTCGAGGCCGGCGAACGCATGGTCGAGGTGCAGTTGGGCACGTGGGCGACGCAGCACAGCGCCGCGATGGCGCTGCGCAACGCGGTGTTCGCCACCGAACAGGGCATCGCGGCCGAGCTGATGTCGGACGCGCACGACGCCGACGCGCTGCACGCGCTGGCCGTCAACCGCGCCGGCCTGGCCGTGGGCAGCGGGCGGCTGGTGAGCCTGGCCGATGGCGTGGGCAAGATCGGCCGCATGGCCGTGGCAGGCGGCGTGCGCGGCGCGGGTGTGGGCGGGCAGCTGCTACAGGCGCTGGTGCAGGCCGGCCGCGAACGGGGCTTGAGCGAGCTGGTGCTGCACGCGCAGACCAGCGCCGAGGGCTTCTACCGCCGCGCCGGGTGGCAGGCCGAAGGCGCGGTGTTCGAGGAAGCCGGCGTGCCGCACCAGACGATGCGGTTTTTGCTGCGCTGATCGGCGGGCTGCTGAAAGCCCGGGCCTTCAGCGCGCTTCAGCGAGCGACAGGCTCGAACACCTCGACGTGGCGCGCGCCACGGCACCAGCGTGCCGCGACCTGCGTGCCGCGCGTCACGATGTCGGCCTGCAGGCCCGGCGCAATGCCGCCTTCGCGGGCGTAGGTTTCCATCAGCGTGGCGTCGTCGCTGCCGTCGGCGTCGGTGCGCAGGTACAGGCGGGCGACGAGGCCGGGCCACTCGTCCTCGAGCGCGGCCTGCAGGCGCTGCATGTCGGCCCGTGCCGCGCCGACATCGTGGCGCGACAGGCGCCAGTAGACGAAGAGCTCGCGCACGGCTGCCAGGTGCTGTCGAAGATCAGGCCGCGTCGGCCGGAAGCGCGTAGGGCAGGGCCGCCGGTGTGAGCAGCGGGCCGTCGGCGCTGCCCAGGTGCAAGGTGCCGCCTTCCAGCGCCGACAGCTTCAGCTCGATCAGCGCGACGGCGCCCATGCCGGGCAACACGCCCGCCAGCGCCACCATGCCGGCGGGCTGGCCGGGGTCGGCGCTGTGCAGCACCTCCTGGCCGGGCGTCATCGGTGCCGGCCCCTGCACCAGCACGCCGCGGCGCTTGAGCGTGCCGCGGTACTGGCTGCGCGCGACGATCTCCTGGCCCGGGTAGCAGCCCTTCTGGAAGTTCACGCCGCCCACGAGCTCGAGGTTCACCATCTGCGGCACGAACTGCTCGACCGTGGCCGCCACGATACGCGGCACGCCGCTGGCGGCCTCGAGGCCCTGCCACAGCTCGGCGCCCAGCAGCGGCGCGGCCGGCGCCGGGCCGCCGAACTGCAGCGCGCGCGCCACCGGCAGGCCACCCGCCAGTGCCTGCGGCAGCGTCACGCAGGTGCCGCCGTTCGAGGCACTCACCGACCACGGCAGCCCCGTGCCCGCCGCCGTGCCGACGAGGCCGTGCACCGGCGCCCACGCGGCCTCGGCGCTGACGTCGTCGAGCTTGCACTTCGCTCGCAGCACGAACATGCGCAGCCGCTTCAGCACCGCCGGCAGCACGTCGGCGCTGCAGGCCAGCATCACCGCGTCGTCGCCCTCGGCCCACATCACGAAGGTGGCGAGCAGCCGGCCCTTGGCCGTGCAGTAGCCGGCCAGCCGCGCCGTGCCCGGCTGCAGCGTGTTCACGTCCTGCGTGAGCTGGCCGTGCAGAAAGCTGCGGGCCTCGGCGCCTTGGGCGCGGATCAGGCCCCAGTCAGCGAGGGGCAGGGCGCCCGAGACGGGCAGGGCGGCAAGGGTGAGTGACATGCGCTGATTATCATGAGCAGGTCATGGCGTCTCGAGCTTCGTGGATTCGTATCGGCCTGGCGCTCTTGCTGGTGCCCTTGCTGGCCGCGGGGGGCGCCGTGGCAGCCGCATGGTGGTGGCTGGACCGGCCTTTGCCACTGGCCACGCCCTCGGTGGAGCTGTCGATCGAGCCCGGCGACAACCCGCGCACCGTCGCCCAGGCCTGGGTCGGCGCCGGCGTGATGACCTCGCCGCGGCTGCTCTACGAGTGGTTCCGCTGGTCGGGCCAGGCCCGCCGCATCCGCGCCGGCAGCTACGAAGTCACCGAGGGCACGACACCACGCACGCTGCTCGACAAGCTCGTGCAAGGCGATGAACTGCTGGAGCGGGTGCGCTTCATCGAAGGCTGGACGCTGCGGCAACTGCGCGCCGAGCTGGCGCGCGCGCCTCACCTGAAGCCCACGACGGCGGCACTCGACGAAGCCGCGCTGATGGCCGCAGTCGGCGCGCCGGGTAAGCCCGCCGAAGGGCGCTTCTTCCCCGACACCTACGTCTACAGCCGCGGCGTCAGCGACCTCACGGTGCTGAAGCGCGCTTACCGGATGATGGAGCTGCAGTTGCAGCAGGCCTGGGAGCAGCGCGCTGCCGACACGCCCCTGAAGACGCCCGACGAGGCGCTGATCCTGGCCTCCATCGTCGAGAAGGAGACCGGGCTCGACAGCGACCGCGGCCAGATCGCCGGCGTCTTCGTCAACCGGCTGCGCATCGGCATGCCGCTGCAGACCGACCCCACCGTCATCTACGGCCTGGGCGCCAGCTTCGACGGCAACCTGCGCCGGCGCGACCTCGAGACCGACGGCCCGTTCAACACCTACACCCGCGGCGGCCTGCCGCCCACGCCCATCGCGCTGCCGGGCGTGGCGTCGCTGCGCGCGGCCGTGCGGCCCGAGCGCACGAAGGCGCTGTACTTCGTGGCCAAAGGCGACGGCCGCAGCGCCTTCAGCGAAAACCTCGCCGACCATAATCGGGCGGTGACCCGCTACCAATTGCGCCGCTGATGGCCGCCGGACTCTTCGTCACCGTCGAAGGCATCGACGGCGCGGGCAAGAGCACGCACCTCGCGGCCTTGCAGGCCTGGTTCCACCAGCGCGGCCACGAGGTGGTGGCCACGCGCGAGCCCGGCGGCACCGAACTGGCCGAGGCCCTGCGCGAGCTGGTGCTGCACCGCGCGATGGACGCGCTGACCGAGGCCTTGCTGGTGTTTGCCGCGCGGCGCGACCATCTCGTGCAGGTGATCGAGCCTGCGTTGGCGCGTGGCGCGGTGGTGGCCTGCGACCGGTTCACCGACGCGAGCTTTGCCTACCAGGGCGGCGGACGCGGCTTCGACGCTGGCGTGCTGACCACGCTCGAAGCCTGGGTGCAGCAAGGGCGCCAGCCCGATCTGACGCTGTGGTTCGATCTGCCCGCCCATGAAGCCGCGCGCCGCCGCGCCGCCGCGCGGGCGCCGGACCGCTTCGAAGCCCAGGACGTGGCCTTTTTCGAGCGCGTCATCGCGGGCTACGCGGCGCGCGAGGCCGCCGACCGGCACCGCTTCGAGCGCATCGACGCCCGGGCAGAGCCGGCCGCCGTGTGGCAGCAGGTCGAGGCCGCGCTCGCGCGGCGCTTCGGGTGACGCGGTGCTGATCGCCGACGACGGCCAGGTGCCGCTGCCCTGGCTGGCGCTGCCGCTGGCCGAGGTGCTGACGCGGCAGCGCGGCCATGCGCTGATGGTGCAGGGCGCGGCCGGCGTGGGCGTGCTGCCCTTCGGCGTGAGCCTGGCGCAGTCTTGGCTGTGCGAAGCACCGGTCGGCGCGGGCCTGGCCTGTGGCCGCTGTGGCAGCTGCCGGCTCGTGCAGGGCCATGTCCACCCCGACCTCTTTCTGCTGATGCCCGAGCTGCAGCGGCGCGAGCGCGGCTGGCTGCTCGGCAGCGACAAGCCCGAGGCCGACAGCAGCAAGAAGCCGAGCCGGCAGATCCGTGTCGACGAGGTTCGGCAGCTCATCGACTGGGCCTACAAGACCTCGGCCCGTGGCCGCGGCAAAGTGGCCGTGCTGACCCCGGGCGAGACGCTGAACCTCAGTGCCGCCAACGCACTGCTGAAGACCCTCGAAGAGCCGCCGCCCGGCACCCGGCTGCTCATCACCACACCCGACCCCGCGCGGCTGCTGCCCACGGTGCGCAGCCGCTGCCAGGCCTGGCGGCTGGCCGAACCCGAGGCCACCGTGGCCACCGCCTGGCTGGCCGGGCAGGGCGTGGACGAGCCGGAAGTTCTGCTTGCGGCCTGCGCCGGACGCCCGCTCGATGCGCTGGAGCTGCACCAGCGCGGCCTGCGCGCCGAGCACTGGCGCCAGCTGCCCCAGGCCCTGGCACGCGGGCAGGGCGCGGCCGTTCAGGGCTGGCCGCTGCCGCAACTGCTGGATCTGCTGCTCAAGCTGTGCCACGACGCGCTGGCGGTGGCCGGCGGCGCAGCCCCGCGCTACTTCGTGGCCGGCAGCGTGCCGAAGGCGGCGTCGATCGAAGCGCTGCGGCAGTGGTCGCTTGAACTGCAGCGCGTGGCACGGCACGCGGCGCATCCGTGGAACGAAGGCGTGATGGTCGACAGCCTGGTGGCCGCGGCCAGCCGGGCGTTGCGCGGTGCGCCGGCGCGGGTGGCGGGCGCCGGCCCACGGCGCCCGGGCTTGGATACACTGCCCGCATGAATGACGCTACCCCCACCCGCCCCGGAGCACTTGGCGCCCCCGTGGTGCCCGGCGGGGCGGCGGCCAGCGGACGGCCCAGCGTCATCCAGCTGGTGTTCCGCGAAAAGGGCGCGCTGTACGCGGCCTACATCCCCATCTTCACCGACGGTGGCCTGTTCGTGCCCACCACCCGTGAGTACCGGCTCGGCGAAGACATTTACCTGCTGCTGTCGCTACCCGAAGACCCGCAGCGCTTTCCGGTGGCCGGCAAGGTGTCGTGGATCACGCCGGCCAACGCCTCGGGCGGGCGCACGCAGGGCGTGGGCGTGCGCTTCCCGAACGACGAGAAGTCGCGGCAGCTGAAGGCCAAGATCGAAGAAATCCTGGGTACCTCGATCCAGTCGCAGAAGCCGACGCAGACCATCTGAGCCCTCAGACCGGGCCCGCACCCGGCCGCCACTGCCCCGATGTTCGTCGACTCGCACTGCCATCTCAGCTTTCCCGGCCTGCACGAGCGCCTGCCCGAACTGCGCCAGGCGATGGCCGCCGCGCAGGTCGATCGCGCCATCTGCATCTGCACCACGCTCGAGGAGTTCGAGACGGTGCACGCCCTGGCGCGTGAACACGCCGAGCTCTGGTGCACCGCCGGCGTGCACCCCGACAACGAAGGCGTGCAGGAGCCCACGCTCGACGACCTCGTCTCGCGGGCCGGGCGTGAGCGCGTCGTGGCCATCGGCGAAACGGGGCTCGACTACTACCGGCTCAACGGGCGCTCGGTGGCCGAGATGGCCTGGCAGCGCGACCGTTTCGCCATCCACATTGCTGCCGCCCACGCCACCGGGCTGCCTCTCGTGGTGCACACGCGCAGCGCCAGCGGCGACACCGTCGAGATGCTGCGCAGCGAAGGCCGCGGCGCGGTCGGTGGTGTGTTCCATTGCTTCACCGAAACGGCCGAGGTCGCACGGGCGGCGCTGGACCTCGGCTTCTACATCTCGTTCTCTGGCATCCTGACCTTCCGCAACGCCGAAGAGCTGCGCGGCGTGGCGCGCTGGGTGCCCCTGGACCGCTGCCTGATCGAGACCGACAGCCCTTACCTGGCGCCGGTGCCTTACCGTGGCAAGACCAACCAGCCTGCGTATGTGCCGCACGTCGCAGCCCAGCTCGCGGCCCTGAAGGGCCTGGACCTGGCCACCGTGGCGGCGGCCACCAGTGCCAACTGCGAGCGCCTGTTCACCCGCCTGGGGCCCGCTCCGAGGGGATGAAAATGCTCAAACGTTGCTTTCAAATCCTGCTATATCTGTTTGTTTTTGCTGCAGCAGTGCCGGCTTTCGCACAGGACGAGGCGGCCTTCTTCCGCGCCGTGAGCGTGGACGACGAGCAGGCTGTGAAGCGCTGGATCGACGCCGGTGGCGACCCCAACAAGGCCAACCCGCAAGGCCAGCCGGCGCTGTCGCTGGCACTGCGCGACGAGGCCTTCAAGGTAGCGGCCTTGCTGTTGGCGCAACCGACGATCAGGATCGACGCGCCCAACGCCGCCGGCGAGACCGCGCTGATGCTCGCCGCACTTCGCGGTCAAGCCGAGTGGGTGCGGCGCCTGGTGTCGCAGGGCGCGGCAATCAACCGCGAAGGCTGGACGCCGCTGCACTACGCGGCCAGTGGCGGCGCCACGGACGTGGTGCGCTGGCTGTTGGAACAGGGCGCCGCCATCGATGCCCGCTCGCCGAACCGCAGCACGCCCTTGATGATGGCGGCCCGGTACGGTGCGAGCGAGTCGGTCGATTGGCTGGTGGCGCGGGGCGCCGACACCCGGCTGCGCAATGACCGCGACATGACCGCGGCCGACTTTGCCCGCAGCGCGGGCCGTGACGCCCTGGCGCAGCAATTGGGCGCACTCGCGGCTGCCGCACCCGCGCAGCGTTAGGGAGTTCACGCTGTCTTGGCTGACGGCGTGTCAGAAGTCTCCTGACACCGCAGATCGCTGTGCACCGTCTTCGCAACCGCCAGACGCAGGCGTAGAGTGGGCCGCAGTGTCAGCTCGACACCGCCCGAGGAGTCCCTCATGTCGCATTCGGCCCAAGCGCGCAACCCGTTTCTGCTGATGATCAGCCCCGAGGTCGTTCTGGCCGCGGTCGAGCGCTCGGAACGACTCGGCCAGTTGAACCGGCAGCTGTGCAGGCCGCTGGACCGGCCGGCGCCGGCGTCGAGTTCGGCTCGTCCGGCGGGTCTTGACGATGACGCCGCGGATAGCAACGAGCCTGGGGCGGATTGAGCGAACACCGCCTCATCAGGGCGCCGCGTGCGCCCTCTCTTTTGCTCCTATAACAGCGCACGATGTATATTATGTAAACACATACAGTCCGCAGAGTCGGCGTGCGCACCAACGTCTTCGCCCTGCTCCGGACGAAGCCCAATCAGGCTTCTTCACAGAGGCAGCGCGCCAGCGGTCAGGCACACTTTGGCGATGATGTCCGCAGCTTTCGTTTCCGCCAGGTGCCTGCACAGCAGGGACAGCGTTCAATGAACGCAGCCCGGATCGCCGCATCGCTTCGCCTCCTGCGCGAACAGCCGCAGTGGCAGTTGCTGGCTGCGCTCAAGGCGGCACCCATCCTGGCGGTATTGCGCGCCGTGCTGCTCGAAGGCGACTCTGTGATGGCGGGTTCGGTCCTGACCGAACGCATCGCCCGTGAGCTCGATGCTCTGCGCGAATCCGGCGAAGACCTGCCGCAGACGGCCCAGGCCTATGTCGCCGACTGGCTGCGGCAAGGCTGGCTCGTACGGCGGCTGCCGGACGGCGCTTCCGAGGAAACCTATGAACTCAGCGCGGACGCAGTGGCAGCGCTGCGCTACATCGGCTCGTTGCTTGCCCCCAAGACCTCGGCCACCGAGAGCCGGCTCGCCACCGTCATCGACCAGATCACCAAGCTGGCCGAAGAAACCGACGCGCAGCCCGAGCGCCGCATCGCCGCACTGCAGGCAGAACGCGACCGCATCGATCGCGAGATCGCCTCGCTGCGCGGTGGCGTCGTGCATACCCTGCCCCCTGACCGCGCCCTGGAACGTGCACGCGAAGTGATCCGCTTGGCCGACGAGCTGGCCGGTGACTTCCGGCGCGTACGGGATGACTTCGACCGGCTGAACCGCAGCCTTCGCCAGAGCCTCGTCGAGAACGACGGCAGCCGTGGCGAGGTTCTGGAGCAACTGTTCGCCGGCATTGATGTGATCGGCCAGAGCGATGCCGGCCGAACCTTCGCTGCGTTCTGGCGCCTGCTGACCGACCCGCTGCAGTCGTCTGCGCTGTTCGACGCGCTGGAGGCGGTGATCGAGCGCCCGTTCGCCCGGCAGCTCACACCCCGCGAGCGTCGCTTTCTGCTGGGGCTGACTGCGACCTTGATGAACGAAGGCGGTGGCGTTCACGATGTCCTGCAACACTTCGCGCGCAGCTTGAAGGCGTTCGTGCAGAGCCGCGAGTTCCGCGAACAGCGGCGCCTGCATGCGCTGCTGAAGGAAGCCACACAGGCGGCTTTGCAGGTCAAGGAGGCCGTGCGTGCGAACCAGATCCTGCCATTCACGATGACACTCACCAGCAGCAGCATCCGGTCGGCCTCGCAGTGGCAGCTGTACGACCCTGCTGAACGTGTAGCGGATGCCTCCATGGACGCCGAGGTGCCCAGCGAGCTCAGCCTGGAAGCTGTTGCCGAACTGGTGCGCCAGTCCGAGATCGACTTCCGTACGCTGCGCGCGCACATCCGCGACGCCCTGCAGCGATCCAGTCAGGTGTCGGTCGGCGACCTGCTGGCAGAGTTCCCGGCCGAGCAGGGGCTGGGCAGCGTGGTGGGTTATGTGGCGCTGGGTGCCCGGCATGGCGAGGTGACCGTAGGCTCCGAGGACGTTAGCTGGGTCGGCGCCGACGACCAACGACGCCGGGCGCGCGTGCCTGCCGTCTACTTCATTCGGGAGCGTTATGTCGAACTCGTTGATTGACCCGGCGGACTCCTTGAACACGGCGATACCTTCGGTCGAAGCGCACGTCGAAGGCGGGGCATCTGTCAACGGCACCTTTGCCGGAGATACCGGCCAACTCCCGCTGGAGACGCGACGGGTTCTGGTGCAACTGCTGCTGGGGCCATCGATAGATGCCACTCGGCAGCGTCTTCTGTGGCCCGTGCTGCTGCGTGACGAAGCCGTGCTGCGATCCCGCCTGCACGACCTGTTTCTGGAACTGGTCGTCGATACCGACCAGCAGGTGGCCTTCACCCGCCAGGTGGTGGCCGAGGACATCGATGCCCCGGTACTGCTGCGCAAGGCTCACCTCACCTTTCTCGAAACGGCGCTCGTGCTCTTCTTGCGGCAACGCCTCACGCAGGCCGACGCGGCAGGCGAGCGCGCCGTCGTGTCATCTGAGGACATGCAGGCCCACCTGGGCGTCTTCGAGCGCGTCGCCAATCCGGACCAGGCCCGCTTCGGCAGGCAGGTCATCGGCGCGATCGAGAAAGCGAAGAAGCTCAGTCTCGTGCGCTTGCTGCCCGGTGGTCAGCAGCGCTTCGAGGTGTCGCCGACGCTCAAGCTGTTGTTCCCGGCCGAGGCGATCCAGGCGCTCACGCAGACCTACCAGGCGCTTCTGAATGGGGGTGCGCCGCCATCCGCGGCTGTTGAGGCGGACGATGACGATCAGGAGGGCATCGAGCCATGAAGGACTTGCTCGACGACGATCAGGTCATCCCTGGATCCGCTACGCCGCCCGAGACATCGACTGGGACCACCGATGATCACAGCCACCAGTTCCGCCTGACTCGTCTTCAGACCTTCAACTGGGGCACCTTCAGCGGGCTGCTGGACATCGCAGTTCCACCGGAGGGCTACTTGTTCGTCGGGCCTTCCGGGTCGGGCAAGTCCACCTTGCTGGATGCACACGCCTGCCTGTTGACCCCGCCGAAGTGGGTGGACTTCAACGTCGCCGCGCGCGAAAGCGAACGTCAGGGCAAGGACCGAAGTCTGCTGACGTACGTACGCGGTGCCTGGGCCCAGCAGAGTGGCGAAGGCCGCGAAGTGGTTTCCCAGGTCCTGCGGCCCGACACGACCTGGACTGCCATCGCCGAGACGTATGCCAACGGCGAAGGCCGTGTGGTCGTGCTGGCCCAGGTGCTGTGGGTGCGGGGCAAGTCAGCTCTTGCCACCGACGTGCAGCGACTCTACCTGGTGGTGACAGAGGCGCTCGACATCACGACACTGGAGTTCTTCCCCCGGCACGACTTCGACGTCCGCCGCTTCAAGCACGACCTGCCCCGCGCCTACGTCACGCGCGAATTCAGCGCTTACCAGGAGCGCTTCCGCGGCCAGCTGGGCATCGCCAGTGAGCGTGCATTGCGCCTGCTGCACAAGACGCAGTCGGCCAAGAACTTGGGCGACCTGAACACCTTCCTGCGCGACTTCATGCTGGACGCGCCGGAAACTTTCGAGGTGGCCGACCGGCTGGTGGCCGAGTTCGGCGAACTGCACGCCGCGCACCAGGCCGTGGTGGCGGCCCGTCGACAGATCGAAACCCTGCTTCCAGCGTCTGTGGCGTATGAGGAACGCGAACGGTGCAGCCGCGACAAAAATCTGCTGGCTGAGGTACAGACAGGCTTGGACGGCTGGCGCGACGATCAGCGCGAACGGCTCGTCAATGAACGGATCGCCGAGTTGCGCGTAGATGCCGAGGGCGCAAAGCAGAAGGCCGCTGGCCTGGCCGAGTTGGCCGGCCAGGAGTTCGACAAGCTCACCGATCTGAAGCGGCGACGCCATGACAACGGCGGACGAGTGATCGAAGACCTGCAGCGGCAGCTTGATGAGGCCGAGCGTGCCAAGCCCGAGCGGCTGCGCAAGCGTGATCTGGCGCGGGCGGCCTGCGAGATCATGGGCTGGCCGATGCCGGACGAAGTGGTGGGCTTCGTACAGCGGTCCGAGGCTGCGCGCGAGCACATCCGCAGGGCGACAGCGCGCGCTGACGAAGCCGAATCTCGCAAGGACGAGCTCAAGCGGCGTAAGGTCGAGGTAGAGACGACCTTCACCGAAGTCGTTCGCGAAGTGCGCGCGATGGAGCGCCAAAGGTCGAACATCCCTTCGCGCCTGTTGGACCTGCGCTCGCGCATGGCACAGGCGCTGGGTCTGCCCGAGGAGCGCCTGCCGTTCGCTGGCGAAGTGCTGCAAGTGAAGGCCGACCAGGCTGGCTGGCAAGGCGCCATCGAGCGCGTGCTGGGTGGCTTTGCACGATCGATCCTGGTGGACGACAAGCACTACAGCGCCGTCTCGTCTTGGCTCGAGGAACAGAACACGGGCGAGCGCCTGATTTATCACCGCATGCTGCCGCAGCAGGCGGGTAACCGGTCGCCGGGCGCAAGCTCGCTGGTGCGCAAGCTGGACATCGCGCCGGGCCTGGACAAGGCCGTGGCCGACTGGCTTCGAGAGGAGCTTCGGGTGCACTTCGACTTTGAGTGCGCCGAGACCATGCAGGCCTTCCGCGCTGCCCAGCGTGCTGTGACGCGCCAGGGGCAGATCAAGCACAACAGCACGCGACACGAGAAGAACGACCGCCAGCGCATCGACGACCGCAGCCAGTGGGTCCTGGGCTTCGACAACCGCGACAAGCTGCAGCTGTATCAGCAGCGCGCGGCGGACCTGGGCGCCGTGGTGGCTGCCATCGACAAGGAACTGTCCGCCAGGCGAACAGAGGACGAGAAGCGCCGCAAGCAGGACGAGGCGTGCATCACGCTGCAGAACCTGAGCTGGAACGATGTCGACCTCGCTTCGCTCGTCAGCCAAGCCGCCGATCTGCGCGAACGGATCGCAACAGAGGTCGCCGCCAGGCCCGATCTGGAGGCCTTGAACCGCTGGATCGAACGCCAGGACGCCACGCACCGCAAGGCAGTCGATGCCCACCTAAAGGCCGAGGCGCAGGCACGCGACGTCCAGACTCAGATCGGCAAACTCCGAGGCACGTTGGTTTCATTGCAGAACCGTCCCCAGGTGGAACTGACGCCAACCCAGCGCACCGGCCTGGAGGATCGCCTCGCGCGCATCGGCCGCCCGCTGGAGCTGGAGGCTCTGGACGACGTCGTGCGCCAGATGGAGCGCGCCATGTCCAAGGAAGAGAAGGATCTGGACCTGCGCATGGCGGACCTGCGCAACGCCGTCGAGGTCCGCCTGGCCGAGTTCAACCGGCTCTGGCCCGCCGAAGCCGGCGGCCTGGACCCGACGATGGCTGCGGCCCTGGATTACTTCGGCAAGCTGGCCCGCCTGCAGACCGACGGCCTGCCGCGCTATGAGCAGCGCTTCATGCAACTGCTGCGCGAGCAGAGTGACCAAAACCTGACGCTGCTGTCCAGCAAGATCGACCAGGAGCGCAGCGCGATCCGCCAACGCATGGAACTGGTCAACGAGAGCCTCTTGACGGCGTCCTTCAACCCGGGCACCCATCTCGTCATCGACACCCTGCCCCGCGAAGGCGACGAGGTCCGCCAGTTCAAGCAGACCTTGCGCGATGCGCTCAGCCACAGCCTGTCATCCCAAGGTGGGCAGACCGACGCCGCAGTCAGCGCCGCTGCCGAGCAGCGGTTTGCGCTGTTGAACCAGCTCGTGAAGCGGCTGGCCAGCCAGGAACCCGCAGACCGCCACTGGCGTGCGCTGGTGCTGGACGTCCGCCAGCACGTCGAGTTCATGGCGCGCGAGATGGACGACGAGACGGGTGCCGAGATCGAGGCCTACCGCAGCGGTGCGGGCAAGTCTGGCGGGCAGCGGCAGAAGCTCACCTCCACCTGCCTGGCCGCGGCCTTGCGTTACCAACTGGGCGGGCGCGACCGCGCACGGCCGGCGTTCGCCACTGTCGTGCTGGATGAGGCTTTCGACAAGGCTGACGCCGAGTTCACCCGCACAGCCATGAACATCTTCACCACCTTTGGTTTCCAAATGATTGTGGCCACGCCCCTGAAGTCGGTGATGACCCTGGAGCCCTTCATCGGTGGCGCCTGCTACGTGCACAACACCGACCGCCGCAGTTCCAGCGTGCTTCGCATCGACTACGACCGGGAACACAGGCGCCTAGACCTGCCGCAGCAGCTGATGGCAGCGAAAGCGCCGACGAAGGCGAGCGACACCGCTGATGCCGAAGCTGCTGCATCCTGAGGACGTCCGTGCCCGGTGCAAGCGGCAGTTCGCCCGCGAGCACCTAGCGTGGCTGGGTGTGCGAGCCGGATCGGACGAGACGCAGATGATCGCGCTGGGTGCCCCCACGCAGAACGAGGCCGCGGCAGAACCGGAGGCAGTGCGCGCCTGGGCGGCGGCATGGAGCGCCTGGGAGTCCAGCCGGCAACCGGGAGCTGTTACTTGGGAGACCCGGCAGTGGCCGCGGCTCGGCACGCAACGGCTGCCCGCCTCGCTGGTCATCAGTTCGCTGGACGATACTGCAACGCTCGCTGATCAAGCGGGCCGCTGGCAGCGTGCGTCGGCTCGCCACCAGATGCTGTCCGAGGTCTGCGTCTGGCTTCCCGGCCAGCCCGCGCCGCAGCGGCTTTTCGACGCGCTGGCCGACTTCAGCGACGTCGACTTCGAGCGCTTGCTGTCACTGATGCGCTGGCTGTCCGAGCATCCTACTTCGGGCTTGCAGTTGCGCCAGTTGCCGGTCCCCGGGCTGGATACGAAGTGGGTGGAGCAGCGTCGCGGTCTGATCATCGACCTTCTGCAGTGCGGGCCTTCGCAGTCGGGAGATCTGGCTGGCCGCGATCTCCACGCGTTGCTCGGACTGGCCAAACAACCCACCCGCATGCGGGTGCGCCTTCTTGGCGACGATCTTCGGCGACAGGTCGGTGGTCTTTGCGACATCGAGGCGCCGGTGGACGAGTTGGCCGCCATGCCCATCGCGCCCCGGCTGACCTTCGTCGTTGAGAACCTCGAGAGTGGTTTGGCACTGCCTGCCGTTCCCGGTGCAGTTGCGCTGATGAAGCTGGGGCATGCAGTCAACCTTCTGCGACTGCTGCCCTGGCTTCGTGCCTCCAGAGTCGTCGTGTGGGGCGACGTCGACACGCATGGCTTCGCGATCCTGGATCGTGTCCGCTCGGTGCTGCCACAGGCGGAGTCGATGCTGATGGATCGCGACACACTGCTCGGCCATCAGGCGCTTTGGGTCGAGGAGCCCAAACCCTATGTCGGGCCGCCCCTGGAGCGACTCAGCCAAGCCGAACGAGTCGTATTCGACGGCCTAGTCGGCAGCGTTTGGGGCGTTGGCGTTCGCCTGGAACAAGAGCGGCTCCCCTGGCCTCTTGTCGTATCGGCGCTAGCAAATCTTTAGTCAGCTCCACTCAGGCTATACCGCTGTAGCCAGCGCTATCTCGATCCGCCCACGGCTTGCCGCGCGAAGTCGCTGCAGACCCAGCTCACGTGCTGTGGTGATTACAGCGTCCTCTCCGTCCAGCCCCGGGTCGCGCGAGCTTGCGCGCGAGCACGGCGTCTAGGATGGGGCGGTCACGCAACGCTGCGGCAACCACCTCTATCGCTGCTGCTTCGCGCAGTCAGGCCGCTTCGCGTGTCAGCAACTGGTCGATGCGGCAGGGCTTGTGGATGGCGTAGCCCTGCGCATAGTCGACACCGATCTCGCGCAGCTTGGCCAGAATGGCCGGCGACTCCACGTACTCGGCCACCGTGCGCATTCCCAGTGAGTGCGCGATGTCGTTCATGGACTTCACGATGGCGAAGTCATCCGGGCTGTCCAGGATGTCCTTGACGAAGCTGCCGTCGATCTTCAAGGCCTCGACGCGCAGGTTCTTGAGATGCCTGTAGGAGGTGTGGCCGCTACCGAAGTCGTCCAGCGCGAAGCGGAAGCCGTAGCGCCGCATCTGGCGGATGAAGTCTTCCGCCGCGGCATAGCTTTCGATGGCGGCGGTTTCCGTGATCTCAAACGCAATGAGCTCAGTGGGGATGTCGCCCGGCAGCAGTTCCTGGCGCAGCGCCTCGATCACACTGGGATGCGCCAGCGAGGTGGCCGAGAGGTTGATGGAAACGCCGCCATCACGGGCGAACTCGCTGCGGTGTTGGCGTATCCAGTTGAAGGTCTGGCGCAGCACCCAGAGGTCCACCTCATGGGCCCGGCGCAGGCCCTCCGCCGCCAGAATGAAAGGCTGCGGGCTCGACGGCTGCCCTGGCGTCTGCTCCAAGCCCAGCAGCACCTCGTGGTAGGGCTTCAAGCCCGTGTCGGCAGCGATCGGCATGATCAGCTGGCAGCGCAGGTACAGGCCCTTGCCAGCCAGCAGGCTGTCGATGCGGCCCATCCACGAGACCATGTCCTGCTGGCTGCGAAGCTGGCGGTCTTCAGACTCGTAACACTGCATGCGGTTGCGGCCCAGCGACTTGGCGGCGACGCAGGCCATGTCGGCCTGCTGCACCGCCACGTCCGGGCTGTCGACGCCGGGCCTGAGTTCGGTCACCCCCATGTTGGCCCCGACGCTGTAGCTCTGGCCCTCGGTTTGGTAGCGGAACTCGTTGAGGTGCACCAGCAGCTGGTCGAGCCTCTCGAGGCCTTCGTCCCGCCTGCACGCGGGAAGCATCAGCCAGATCGTGTCGTCTCGGAAGCTCGCCAAGACCACGTCCTGCCCCAGGCGCGCCTTGACCATCTCGGCCAGCGTACGAGCCAGAGCTTCCCCTTGTGACACGCCACAGGCCTGGTACAGGACGCGCAACTGGTCGAATTCGATGACGCCCACCAAGTACGTCAGGTCGGCGCTGCAATTCAGCGCGGTCTGCGCCAGCCGCTGCAGGAACCCCTTGCGGCTGAGCAGCCCGGTCAGTGGGTCGTGATGCGCCCTTTGCAGCATCTGCCCTGTCGCCTCGTCCACCAAGGCGTGTACCGAGCGCTCCAGCAGCGGCTGCGCCTGATCGGTCGCCTCGCGCATCGTGCCTTCGCTGAGCTGCCGTGCCAGGTTGGCCAGCGAGACTTCCAGCTTGCGGGTGGCCGAGCGGTTCGTGAAGGCGCACTCGGCGGCTTGCTCGCTGCACCAGACCAGTTGCATCGGCACCCAGGCACCCGACTTCCGCACCTGCCACCAGTCGCCGAGGCGCAGTCGCCGCGCCAGCGCTGCCACCGCGACACCGGCGGTGTCGCCGCCGTCGCCCGCCGTGCCGAACAGCGCTTCGTCGGGCATCGCAGCGGGCGCGGCCCGGCCCTGCGCCACGATGTCCAAGCTGCGCTGCAGTGCTGCCAGCGCGGCTTCGCGCGCGTCGGCCAACGGGTTGACGCTGGCCAGCAGGCCGTCCAGCTGGTCAGTGGCCGTCAATGCCGCCTGGCGGCGCGCGGCCGGTGTGTCGGTGGACTCCGGCGACAGCAGAGACAGCACCTGATCGAGCAGCGCCATGGCGTCAGTCCAGCGGGCGTCCTGCCTGCCCACGCGCGACTCCAGCATCACCAGAGCCTGGCGCCAGCCTGCTTCGAGCAAGCCCAGCACGGCGGTCGGCACCTCGCGCCCGGTCAGCCGCCGGTGCAACTCCTCCTGCACCCGCCGCCGGGCCAGCCGTATCCGCTGCCGCCCCTCGCAGGCCTCCTGAAGTTTTTCGACGCGCGACTTCCGCGTCTGCTGCAGCGGCGGCAAATGGCGCAACAGGCTGTCCCGCGCCTTGACGTACACCTCGGGGAACTGGTCGGCATAGCGGCAGATGCGGTCCACCGCGAGCTGCAGATAGCGTTGCAGCTTGGGATCGAAGAACCGCCCGTCGTCGTCCACGGCGATGGCGTACTGCTCCAGCAAGTCGACCACCTGCCGCGCGGGGTGGTCGGCTGAGTCCGGAAACCCACCCTCGCGCAGGCTCAGCTTGAGCAGCGGCTGCTCCAGTCTCTTGAGCAGGCCGTCGATGCCCTTTCCGCCACCCGACACGGTCATGGCCTTGCCGAGCAGGGCACCTGTACTGTCCAGTGCCTGCCGCATGGGGGCACCGATGTTCAGGCCTCCCGCCGCCATGGCCATGCGCTCGCTCAGCGCTTGCCGGCCCGCACCTGGAGCCTGCATCCAGCCGGCGGCCGGCGCGGCTTCGATCAGCCGGGCCAAGTCTGCCGTGCTGGCGACGGCGGCGCCTGCTTGCGCGGGCCGAGTGGGGCCAAGCGGGCCGGCTTGGACGCCCGCTGGCGCGCTGGCGCGCATCAGATCCTGGGCCACCGACAGCAGTGCGATGCGGGGCCTCTGCGCAGCAGCGCTGCTCGGGCATTCAGCCACGCCGGGGCTGACATTGTTGGCTTGCTTCAGCGACGCGAACACCTTGTCCAGGCTGTACTCCCGCCCCGACTTCGGCTCGCGGTGCCGGGGCGAGTGAGGGGCGCGGTCGGTGACCTCGGGCAGTGTGGGAGCGCCGGGTTCATGCCGATCGTCCGTCTCGTCCTCGGGACGTTTCTGCGACGCTGCTGACGCAGCGCTTGTGCCCCTCGCGGTTGCTGTCGAGCGGTCAGGCTCGTGTTCGCCCAGCACCGATAGCGCCTCGTCCAACTGCTCGAACAAGGCCGGCAGATGAAGCCCCAACGCACGCCCGAAACCCTGGTAGGCGACCACCCGGGCGCTGTTGGACAGCGGCACTTCCCGGACGCCCTCCTGGAAGGCCCGGCAGATCATGGACGGACCGAACGGGTTGCTCTGATGATCGATGGGCCGGCCGGTCAGTTGCCCGTAGCGCCGCTCCACGCGCAGCAACGGTTCCATGCTCTCAAAGTCCGAGTCGAGCCGCTTGATCACGTCGGCCAGGCGCAGCCAGTCCTCGAACTCCGACTCTTCCAGCAGGGCCAGGACCTGCTCTTTGGCGCCGGAGGCTGCGCGCGCACCGACTGGGGCGTGCAGCGCCAGACCTTGCATTGCACGAGCCAGGAAACGCCCCTCGACACCGGCCCGCCCAACCTTCAGAGCCACAGATGCGTCACGCGCCAGCAGCTTGTCCGGCATGAAGCCGGCCTTGTCGGCCACCGCATTCAAGGCTGCGTCCCATCCGTGGAGGAACTCGTCGAGCACCCGGCGCAGGCAAGCCTTGAACAGCGCCGAGCACCGCTGCCGGAGGTCGGCCGCGTCCGATGCCGCAAGCTCCGATCTGGACTTGGCGGGCTTGGACCGGGCCGCCGCCCGCAGCGCCTCAAAGGCCTCCTTAGGCATGGAGGGCACCATCAGGCCGAGGCCGGTCGAGGATGCATGCACCACGGCGCCAGAGAATCGGAACAGGCGGAGTTGGTCGCCGACCAAGGCCGTAAACATGACCTCGGCGGGTGTACCTGCGCGCCACTTGTTGGCGGCGCGATTCGCCCCAACACGGTCTGCAAACACCAGATACAGCCCGGTTCGGCAGAAGTTGCGGACTTCGCAGGCGACGGTCGTGCCCATGACAAGGACACTCGCGGTCTGACGGGTCTCCAGGCGAGGGCGGCGCCGGTTCTCCATCTGCGTCATCGTGAATGCCTCTTCCCTCCGGCGAATATGTGGCGTTATCGGCCGAGAGCTCACGCGCTTGAGGCTTGCTGCGCCGATTGGGCGTCGCCTGCTCGAACCGTTGACGGCGGCGAGAATGCCCGGCTCCAACCCTGCCCTCGTCGCCCGCCGTGAACCGCCATCCACCGCCACCCGCAAAACCCGCCGTCGAGGCCAACGAGTCGCTCGAGTCCGCCCGGGCACGCAATGTCCGCGAAGCCCTCGCCGAAGACATCGGCCGAGGTGACTGGACGGCCATGCTGGTGCCCGCGGCACGGCAGGTGCGAGCCCGCGTGACAGCCAAGGAGCCAGCCGTCCTGTGCGGCCAAGCCTGGTTCGAGGACTGCTTGTGCGCGCTGGATCCGCAGGCCCGAATCAGCTGGGCTGTTCCCGAGGGTGCATCGGTCAACGGCGGCACGGTGGTCTGCGACATCGAGGCCGAGGCCCGCGCGCTGTTGGGCGCCGAGCGATCGGCGCTCAACTTCCTGCAGCTGCTGTCCGCCACCGCCACGCAGACGCGCCGCTACGTCGACGCCATCGCCGGCGCCAGCCCCAACCCGCGCGGCTGTGCCGTGCTCGACACGCGCAAGACGCTGCCCGGCCTGCGCCAGGCGCAGAAGTACGCGGTGCGCGTCGGCGGCGGCCAGAACCAGCGCCTGGCGCT